>NZ_JBEXGL010000006.1:0-374276 GCF_040607315.1 Micromonospora sp. NPDC005305
GTCGGCTTGATCTTCCCGGAGTTGCGTCGGGAACGGGCACGTTCCCGACGCAAACCTCTTGATCAACGCGGCAAGGGGGGCGCGGAGTGGGGCGGAGTGCTCAGGGGGTGGCGCTGGCGTTGGCGGCGATTTCCGGGAGGTCGGCCGGGCCCGGGTCGGCGGCCGGTGGGGGCGTCGCGGCCGGGTTCTGGGCGGCGGCGCGGACGGCGGCGGCGACGGCCGGGGCCACCCGCGAGTCGAAGACGCTCGGCACGATCACCGTCGGGTTGATCTTGTCCTCACCGACCACGTCGGCGATGGCCCGGGCCGCCGCGATCGCCATCTCCTCGGTGAACTCCTCGGCGTGCGCGTCGAGCATGCCGCGGAAGACGCCCGGGAAGGCGAGCACGTTGTTGATCTGGTTCGGCTGGTCGGACCGGCCGGTGGCGACCACGGCGGCGTGCTTGCGGGCCTCCCGCGGGTCCACCTCCGGGTCGGGGTTGGCCAGCGCGAAGACGATCGCGTCCTTCGCCATGGCGGCGATGTCGTCGCCGGTGAGCAGGTTCGGCGCGCTCACCCCGATGAACACGTCGGCGCCGCGGATCGCGCCGGGCAGGTCGCCGGAGTAGTTCTCCTTGTTGGTGTGCTCGGCCAGCCACTGCCACGCCGGGTTGAGGTCGGGCAGGTCGCGGTGCAGGGCGCCCTGCCGGTCGTACGCGATGATGTCGCCCACGCCCTGCCGCAGCAGCAGCTTCATGATCGCGGTGCCGGCCGCGCCGGCGCCGGAGACGACGACGCGGACGTCCGAGAGGTGCTTGCCCACCACCCGCAGCGCGTTGGTCAGCGCGGCCAGCACGCAGATCGCGGTGCCGTGCTGGTCGTCGTGGAAGACCGGGATGTCCAGCGCCTCGCGCAGCCGGGCCTCGATCTCGAAGCAGCGCGGCGCGGCGATGTCCTCCAGGTTGATGCCCCCGTAGGCCGGGGCGATCGCCTTGACGATCTGCACGATCTCGTCGGTGTCCTGGGTGTCCAGCACCACCGGCCAGGCGTCCACCCCGCCGAAGCGCTTGAACAGCGCGGCCTTGCCCTCCATCACGGGCAGCGAGGCGGCCGGCCCGAGGTTGCCGAGGCCGAGCACGGCGGAGCCGTCGCTGACCACGGCGACGGTGTTGCGCTTGATGGTGAGCCGGCGGGCGTCGGCCGGGTTCTCGGCGATCGCCATGCAGACCCGGGCCACCCCGGGGGTGTACGCGCGGGACAACTCGTCACGGGTGCGCAGCGCGACCTTCGAGTTGACCTCGATCTTGCCGCCCAGGTGCAGCAGGAACGTCCGGTCGGAGACCTTGCGGACGTCCACCCCGTCGAGCGCGGTCAGCGCGTCGACCACCTGGTCGGCGTGGTTCGAGTCGGCGGTGTCGCAGGTGAGGTCGACGACCACGTGGGCCGGGTCGGAGTCGACCACGTCCAGCGCGGTGACGATGGCGCCGGCCTCGCCCGCCGCGGTGGTCAGCCGCCCGATGGAGGAGGCGTCCGCGGGTACCGCGATCCGGATCGTGATCGAGAATCCGGCACTCGGCAGTCGGGTGTTGGCCACGAATAACTCCTCCGTCGACGCTGAGCGGCTCGCCTGGCATTTCTACTCGCCCGCCCAGGTCGACCGGCATCCGACCCCGCTACCGGTTAGTAACGCCACGGGCATATAGCGGGTGCATCCTGCGTTGGTACATGTCAGGATGCTCATGCAAACGGGAAATGCCCCGGCAAAAGACATAACGGACAGGAGTCGCGGTTTGCGAGACCAGGAGACCTTCCTCCCCTACGAGGACGACGAGCTCGACGCCACCACGACCGGCGAGTTCGAGCTGTCGGAGCGGCAGGCGCTGCGGCGGGTCCCCGGCCTCTCCACCGAGCTCAGTGACATCACCGAGGTCGAATACCGCCAGCTGCGGCTGGAGCGGGTCGTCCTGGTGGGCGTGTGGACCGAGGGGACCCAGGTCGACGCCGACAACAGCCTCACCGAGCTGGCGGCGCTGGCCGAGACGGCCGGCTCGCAGGTGCTCGAAGGGCTGATCCAGCGGCGCAACCGGCCGGACCCGGCCACCTACATCGGCCGGGGCAAGGTCGACGACCTGAGCGCCGTGGTGCTCGCCACCGGCGCCGACACGGTCATCTGCGACGGCGAGCTGTCCCCGTCGCAGCTGCGCAACCTGGAGCAGCGCACCAAGGTCAAGGTGGTCGACCGGACCGCCCTGATCCTCGACATCTTCGCCCAGCACGCCAAGAGCCGCGAGGGCAAGGCGCAGGTCGAGCTGGCCCAGCTCGAATACCTGCTGCCGCGACTGCGCGGTTGGGGCGAGACCCTCTCCCGGCAGACCGGTGGTAGCGGCCGCGGCGGTGGCGCCGGCGGCGGCGTGGGCCTGCGTGGTCCGGGTGAGACCAAGCTCGAGACCGACCGGCGCCGGATCCGGCACCGCATCGCGCGGCTGCGCCGCGAGATCAAGAGCATGACGACGGTACGCCAGACCAAGCGTGCCCGCCGCACCCGCAACGCGGTGCCCGCGGTGGCCATCGCCGGCTACACCAACGCCGGCAAGTCCAGCCTGCTCAACCGCCTCACCGGGGCGGGCGTGCTGGTGGAGAACGCGCTGTTCGCCACCCTGGACCCGACCACCCGCCGAGCCACCGCCTCCGACGGGCGGCTCTACACCCTCTCCGACACGGTCGGGTTCGTCCGGCACCTGCCGCACCAGATCGTCGAGGCGTTCCGCTCGACGCTGGAGGAGGTCGCCGACGCCGACCTGGTGGTGCACGTGGTCGACGGCACCCACCCGGACCCGGAGGAGCAGGTCCGAGCGGTCCGCGAGGTGCTCGCCGAGGTGGGCGCCGACCGGCTGCCCGAACTGCTGGTGGTCAACAAGATCGACGCCGCCGACGAGGAGACGCTGCTGCGGCTCAAGCGGCTCTGGCCCGAGGCGGTCCTCGTCTCCGCGCACAGCGGGCGCGGAATCGACGGGCTGCGCGAGGCCGTCGAGCAGCGCCTCCCGCGGCCGGCCGTCGAGGTCCGGGCGGTGCTCCCGTACGACCGGGGCGACCTGGTGGCCCGGGTGCACCGGCAGGGCGAGGTGCTGAGCACCGCGCACCTGCCCGAGGGCACGCTGCTGCACGTCCGGGTGGGCCAGGCGCTGGCCGCCGAACTCGTGCCGTACCGGGCGGGGGACCGGCTCACCAGCGAGGAACGGGTGGGCGCCGGGCGGTGAGCCGTCCGGCGTCACCCGCCCGAAACCTGGGTCGTGCGACACTTGGCGCCATGCGGCACGCTGTCTCCTCGGTCACGATCGCGCTGAGCCTCGTCGGCGCGGTCGTGGCGCCGGCCGGGCTCGCCCTGGCGGCTCCCGCTGCGGCCCCCGTGCTGGCCGCGGCTCCCAAGAAGAAGTGCACCGTCGACGACAACCGACTCCGGGAGCTGTCCGGCATCGTCGCCACCAGCACCGGCTACGTCGTGATCAACGACGGCACCGAGGACGAGAGCCGCAAACGGATCTTCTTCCTCGACACGAAGTGCGAGATCTCCAAGGACCCGGTCCGCTACACGGGCTCCGGTCCCTACGACACCGAGGACCTGGCCGTCGGGCCGGACAAGAAGACGCTCTTCGTCGCGGACACGGGCGACAACGTCGAGGCCAAGACCCGGCGGGAGCGGGTTGCGGTCTGGACCATGCCGTTGAGCGGGTCGAAGCAGCCGGTGCTGCACCGGCTGTCCTACCCCGGCAAGGAGCCGCACGACGCCGAGGCGCTGCTCGTCGGCGACGACAACCTGCCGCTGGTCATCACCAAGGACCTGTCCGGCAAGTCGGAGATCTTCACGCCGACGGCCAAGTTCAAGAGCAGCGGCGACCTCGAGGCCATCCCGATGAAGAAGGTCGGCCAGGTCACGCTCCCCGAGACCGACACCGATAACAAGCTGGGCGGCCCCGGCCGGCTGCTGGTCACCGGCGCGGCCCGCTCGCCCGACGGCGCCCGGGTGGTGCTGCGCACCTACGCCGACGCCTTCGAGTTCGACGTGACCGGCGGCGACATCGTCGGCGCGCTGACCACCGGCAAGCCCCGGGTCACCCCCCTGGCCGACCCGTTCGGCGAGGCCATCTCCTACACGCCGGACGGCAAATCCTTCCTCACCGTCTCCGACGGCGGCCTCCTGGACGCCGCGGACCCGATCGACGTCCTCAGCTACACCCCGGCCACCACCGGCGTGGAGGCACTGCCCAACGGCGGCAAGTCGGCCACGAAGCCGGCCGCCGAGAAGTCGTGGATCGAGGGCCTCAGCCTCGACGAGATCACGTACCTGATCGCGGCGGTCGGCGTGGTCGGCGCGCTGATGGTCGGCGCGGGCATCTTCGGCATCCTGCGGGCCCGGCGCAAGCCGGCGCCGCGCGCCGAGCCGACCGACGAGCGCGGCGACGAGTTCCCGGCCAACCCCGCCTATCCGCCGCCGGGCAACCGGCCCGACGCCCCGCCGCGGGGCGGGGTCTACGGCGGCGGTGGCGGTCCGGGCGGGGTCTACGGCGGCGCCCCGGCGAACGGCGGTCGCCCGGGCGGCGGGGTCTACGGCGGTGGCCGTCCGCAGGGCGGCGGTCGCGGGGGCGCGGTCTACGGTGGCGGCCCCCAGGGTGGCGGCGGCGGCCAGGGCGGTGGCCGCCCGCCGGGTGGTGGTGTCTACGGCGGCTCGCCGGGCGGCGGTGGCGGCTACGGCGGCGGCCGGCCGGGTGGCGGCGGAGGCTACGGCCCGGCCCGGGCCGAACCACCGCGCCGGGAGCCCGACCGCCGGGACCCGCGTGACGGCCGCCGCGACGGCGGCTACGGCGGCGGGGGCCAGCAGTACGGCCAGGTCTCCGGCGGCGGCCGGGACTACCGGGGCGACCGCTACTAGCGCAGGAAAAAGGGGGGTGACCGCCGGTCACCCCCCCGGTTCTCGTCGTCTCAGATGCGGCGGAGCACGGCGACCACGCGGCCCATGATGGTGGCGTCGTCGCCGGGAATCGGGTCGAAGGCCGGGCTCTGCGGCATCAGCCAGACGTGCCCGTCGCGCCGCCGGTAGGTCTTCACGGTCGCCTCGCCGTCGAGCATGGCCGCCACGATGTCGCCGACCTCGGCGGTCGGCTGCTGCCGGACCACCACCCAGTCGCCGTCGCAGATCGCCGCGTCGAGCATCGAGTCGCCCTTGACCTGCAGCATGAAGACCTCGCCCTCACCGACCAGCTCACGGGGGAGGGGGAAGATGTCCTCCACCGCCTGCTCGGCGAGGATCGGACCACCGGCGGCGATCCGGCCCAGCATCGGCACGTACGCCGGGGCGGGGCGCTGGGCGCGGGCCGCCTCGTCGTCGACGTCGGCGGGGGCCCGGACGTCCACGGCGCGGGGCCGGTTGGGGTCGCGGCGCAGGAAGCCCTTCTTCTCCAGCTCCTTGAGCTGGTAGGCGACGCTCGACGGGGACACCAGGCCGACGGCCTCGCCGATCTCGCGCACGCTCGGCGGGTAGCCGTGGCGCTCCACCCAGGTGCGGATGAACTCCAGGATGCGGCGCTGCCGGGCGGTGAGGTCGACGGTCGCCGGGTCGGGGAAGCTGCTGACCACCGGGGTGACCGCACGCACGGCGGGCTGTGCCGCCCGGCTGCGCGCGGTGCGGGGTCGACGGGTCGCCGGCGGACCCGCCCCGTCGATCGGCTGCGGGTTCTTCTGCCGGCTGGCCCGGTCCTCGGTCACGTCCGTCCTCCCTGGTCGGCGCTGGGTGCCTCGTCGGCTCGTGGTGCGTGCTCCGGTGGTGCTGTCGACCGGTCCGCGGCGATCCGCCGCGCCGGTCGTTGTTGACCGTATAGGTGAGATCGGCCATTTTCAAACATCTGTACGACCTGTTGTCGGCGTGTCGCCGCAGAATCCTGGATTTCCGAACGCCTGTTCTGATAAATGGTACGTCGATCTCGAACGAATGTTCTATCCCGGCGTCCCGTGACCCCGGCGGCCGCCGGCCGTTGGGTTCCTCGGTACGCCGGGGACGGGGTGGCACGGGTGAGTGATTCTGATGACGCGCCGGACACGCCGGCCAACTTGACCTCGCTAGTGCGACGGCATACGGTCGACCCCTAGATGTTGTGGTTACATGGGCGTAAGTCGCCTACAGGTTGGGTCCGGTTACCGACCGCACTCCCGTACGCCGACCCCGGCGGCGGCCGTCGAGAGACGGTGCCGCCGTGGTGACGCGTGCCCGGAGGCGGCCGGCGGGCCGCGGTCGATGAAGGAGGTCAGGCGATGCGGTGTCCGTACTGCCGACACGCCGACTCCCGGGTGGTCGACTCGCGGGAGGCCGACGACGGCCAGCTCATCCGGCGGCGGCGATCCTGCCCGGAGTGCGGCAAGCGGTTCACCACCGTCGAGGAGGCGGTGCTCGCGGTGGTCAAGCGCAGCGGGGTGACCGAGCCGTTCAGCCGCACCAAGATCATCGGCGGGGTGCGCAAGGCGTGCCAGGGCCGGCCGGTCGACGACGACTCCATCGCGCTGCTCGCGCAGAAGGTCGAGGAGACCGTCCGGGCCAAGGGGGCCGCCGAGATCCCCAGCCACGAGGTCGGGCTGGCCATCCTCGGGCCGCTGCGCGACCTCGACGAGGTGGCCTACCTGAGGTTCGCGAGCGTCTACCGCTCCTTCGACTCGCTCGCCGACTTCGAGCGCGAGATCGAGACGCTGCGGGCCGCCGCGCGGGCGCGGGAGGGTGCCGGGGCCGTCGAGGCCGCCGGCGCGACCAGTTGAGTTTCACGGATTTCTGACAGTTTGACGACGCGCGGTGGGTGACCGCGCTGACGAGGGGGGCGAGGGCGTGACGACCAGCAGGTCACGGAACAAGGCCGGGACAGGGCTGAAGATCGAGCGCGTCTGGACGACCGAGGGGGTGCATCCCTACGACGAGGTCACCTGGGAGCGCCGCGACGTCGTGATGACGAACTGGCGGGACGGTTCGATCAACTTCGAGCAGCGCGGGGTGGAGTTCCCCGAGTCCTGGTCGGTCAACGCGGCCAACATCGTGACCACCAAGTACTTCCGGGGCGCGGTGGGGACCCCGGAGCGGGAGTGGTCGCTCAAGCAGCTGATCGACCGGGTGGTCGGCACCTACCGCACCGCCGGTGAGGAGTACGGCTACTTCGCCACCCCGGCCGACGCCGAGGTGTTCGCGCACGAGCTGACCTGGATGCTGCTGCACCAGGTGTTCAGCTTCAACTCGCCGGTCTGGTTCAACGTCGGCACGCCGTCGCCGCAGCAGGTCAGCGCCTGCTTCATCCTGGCCGTCGACGACTCGATGGACTCGATCCTCGACTGGTACAAGGAGGAGGGGCTGATCTTCAAGGGCGGCTCCGGCTCCGGCGTCAACCTGTCCCGGATCCGCTCCTCCCGCGAACTGCTGTCCTCCGGCGGCAACGCCTCCGGCCCGGTCAGCTTCATGCGCGGCGCGGACGCCTCCGCCGGCACCATCAAGTCCGGCGGCGCCACCCGGCGGGCGGCCAAGATGGTCATCCTCGACGTGGACCACCCGGACATCCAGGAGTTCGTGGTCACCAAGGCGCGCGAGGAGGACAAGATCCGCGCGCTGCGGGACGCCGGCTTCGACATGGACCTGGGCGGCGCCGACATCGTCAGCGTGCAGTACCAGAACGCCAACAACTCGGTCCGGGTCTCCGACGAGTTCATGACCGCGGTGGAGAACGGCGGCGGCTTCGACCTGCGCGGCCGGCTCGACGGCCAGGTCATCGAGACGATCGACGCCAAGAAGCTGTTCCGCGGCATCTCCCAGGCGGCCTGGGAGTGCGCCGACCCCGGCCTGCAGTACGACGACACCATCAACGACTGGCACACCTGCCCGGAGACCGGTCGGATCACCGCGTCGAACCCCTGCTCGGAATACCTGCACCTGGACAACTCCTCGTGCAACCTGGCGTCGCTGAACCTCATGAAGTTCATGCGCGCCGACGGCGGCTTCGAGGTGGAGAAGTTCGTCAAGTCGGTCGAGTTCGTCATCACGGCGATGGACATCTCGATCTGCTTCGCCGACTTCCCGACCGAGAAGATCGGTGAGACCAGCCGCGCCTACCGGCAGCTCGGCATCGGCTACGCCAACCTCGGCGCGCTGCTGATGGCCTCCGGCCTGCCGTACGACTCGGAGCAGGGCCGGGGGGTCGCCGCGGCGATCACCTCGCTGATGACCGGCACCGCCTACCGCCGCTCCGCCGAGCTGGCCGGCGTCGTCGGCCCGTACGACGGCTACGCCCGCAACGCGGAGCCGCACAAGCGGGTCATGCGCAAGCACGCCGCCGCCAACGACGCGATCAAGCCGACCGGCACCGTGGCGACCGCCGTCCAGCGCGAGGCCACCAGGCAGTGGACGCTCGGCAACAAGATCGGCGACAAGAACGGCTGGCGCAACTCGCAGGCCAGCGTCCTCGCGCCGACCGGCACCATCGGCTTCATGATGGACTGCGACACGACCGGCGTGGAGCCGGACCTGGCGCTGGTCAAGTTCAAGAAGCTGGTCGGCGGCGGCTCGATGCAGATCGTCAACCAGACCGTGCCGCGTGCCCTGCGCAGCCTCGGCTACCCGGAGGAGCAGGTCGAGGCGATCGTCGAGCACATCGCCGACCACGGCCACGTGGTGGACGCCCCCGGCCTCAAGCCGGAGCACTACCCGGTCTTCGACTGCGCCATGGGTGAGCGGTCGATCGCCCCGATGGGCCACGTGCGGATGATGGCGGCGATCCAGCCGTTCGTCTCCGGCGCGATCTCCAAGACGGTCAACATGCCGGAGCAGGCGACCGTCGAGGACGTCGAGAAGATCTACTTCGAGGGCTGGAAGCTCGGCCTCAAGGCGCTGGCGATCTACCGGGACAACTGCAAGGTCGGCCAGCCGCTCTCGGTGGCCAAGTCGAACAAGGCCACCGCCGAGACCCAGGCCCCGGCCGCCGAGGTCGAGAAGGTCGTGGAGAAGGTCGTGGAATACCGGCCGGTGCGCAAGCGCCTGCCGAAGAAGCGCCCTTCGGAGACCATCTCGTTCTCGGTCGGCGGCGCGGAGGGCTACCTCACCGCCTCGTCGTACCCGGACGACGGCCTCGGCGAGGTCTTCCTCAAGATGTCGAAGCAGGGCTCGACCCTGGCCGGCGTGATGGACGCCTTCTCGGTGGCCATCTCCATCGGTCTCCAGTACGGCGTCCCGCTGGAGACGTTCGTCAGCAAGTTCACCAACATGCGCTTCGAGCCGGCCGGCATGACCGACGACCCGGACGTGCGCATGGCGGCCTCGGTGATGGACTACATCTTCCGTCGCCTGGCCCTGGACTTCCTGCCGTACGAGCGCCGCGCCGAGCTGGGCATCTTCACCGCCAAGGAGCGGGCCGCCCAGCTCGCGGCCGAGGCGGAGGCGGAGGCGAGCGGTGCGGACCTCACCGCGATGGCCGCCTCCGCCCCGGTCGAAGCGCCCGAGCCGAAGGCGGTCGCCCAGCCGAAGCAGGAGGTCGCGGACGTCGCGGCCGTCAAGCCGGCGCCGTCGGTGGGTTCCAGCACCGAACTGCTGGAGGCCGTGATCGGCAAGGCCGCGGACGCGCCGCTCTGCTTCACCTGCGGCACGAAGATGCGGCCGGCCGGCAGCTGCTACGTCTGCGAGGGCTGCGGCTCCACCAGCGGCTGCAGCTGACGCACGACCGCTCGCGAGCGCGGCAGGGATTTCCCTGCCGCGCTCGCGGCTTTCAGGACGCGGCCCGCTGAAGCGACGCAGCTCACGCCGTCGGCGCCACCCCGGCACGGCGTCCGGCTGGAATGCTCGCGCCATGACCACTAAGGACCGCTACACCGCCTTCGCCCGGGAGGTGCGCGGGATGTCGCCGGCGTACGAGCGGCTGTCGGAGGCGGTCGCCCGCGACGACGAGCTGCTGGCCCGGCTCGACACCCTCCCGCCGGCCAAGCGCCAGCCGAACCTGCTCTTCGCCGCCGTCCGGCTGCTCGGCGGCCCGGTCACCGATCCGGCCACCTTTCGCGGGTATGCGCTGGCGAACTGGCCGGTGATCGCGGCGGAGATGCGGGTCCGGGCCACGCAGACGAACGAGCCGGGCCGGTGTGCCGTACTCCTGCCGGTGCTGGCGTCGCTGCCCCAGCCGCTCGCCCTGCTGGAGGTCGGCGCCTCCGCGGGCCTGTGTCTCTACCCCGACCGGTACGCCTACCGCTACGGCGACCATCAGCTCGGCGACGGTGAGCCGGTCCTCGACTGCGCGATCAGCGGCACGGCGCCGCCGACCCGCCGGCCCGAGGTGGTGTGGCGAGCCGGCCTGGACCTCAACCCGCTGGACGTGACCGACCCGGCCGACGTGGCGTGGCTGGACGCGCTCATCTGGCCGGAGCACGGGCACCGCCGCGAGCGGCTGCGGGCCGCGGCGGCCGTCGCCCGGGCCGAGCCGCCGCAGCTCGTGCGGGGCGACCTGGTGGACGACCTGCCGGCGCTGGCCGCGCGGGCACCCCGGGACGCGACTCTGGTGGTCTTCCACACCTCGGTGCTGTACCAGGTGCCGCCGGCGCGGAGGGACGCGTTCGCCGAGCTGGTCCGGGAGCTGCCCGGGCACTGGATCGCCAACGAGGACCCGGACGTGCTGCGGTACCCCGCGTTGCCCGAGCCGCCGGCCGACGGGTTCCACAACGTGCTGGCCCTCGACGGGAAGCCACTGGCCTGGACCCGAGGCCACGGCCAGGCGATCACCTGGTTCGGGTAGGCCCGCACGCCGCGGACACGGCCGTCGCGGTCGCAGCGCCAGATCTTGGAGACTTATCGTTCGTCAGGAGCGGACAGTGTCCAATCTTCACCGCGCAGGCGAGACTGGGGCCATGGTGACGCTGCCGGCCGTTGAGGAGTTTGCGAGCGAGCTCGCGGCGCTCGGCTGGGTCACCGACCTGCTCGTGGCGGGATCGCTGGCGACCGGCGACCACCGCCCCGGCGTGAGCGATCTTGACCTGGTGGCCCTGACGGATGGGTCGGTCGACGCCGCGCGGGAGGCCGCGCTCGTCGCCGTGCACCGCCGCCTCGACGCGGGCAGCGCCGCCGGGCTGCACCTGGGCTGCGTCTACGTCGACAGCGCCACCATCGTCGAGGTCCACCGGAAGCATCCCACGTGGACGCACGGGCAGCTCGTCCAGCGCATCCTGTCCGGCGTCACCCGCGCCGAGCTGGTCCGTCACGGGTACGCCGTCCTCGGCCGCCCGCCCGGCGAGGTGTTCCCACCGATGAGCGACGACGACGTTCGGGCCGCCGCGCGGGCGGAACTCGCCGGCTACTGGGCCTGGGCGGCCCGGCGTCCGTGGCTGTGGCTGAATCCCGCCCTCGCCGACCTCGGCCTCACCTCGATGGCCCGCGGCCGGCACGCGCTCCACCACGGCGACCTGCTCACCAAGACCGCAGCGGTGGAGGCGGCCCACGCCCCGGCCTGGCTGATCGGTCAGTTGGCGGCTCGGCGCCGGGGCGAGCCGGTCACCTCGCCCCGGCTCCGCACGGCCCTGATCGCCTGGCGGGACGCCCGCCGCACCGTCCGCCAGGCCCACCGCGCGACGATCTGAGACGACGTTGATCATAAAGTTATTGCCCCGACACGCCGAAGCGGCGGGCGATAACTTCATGATCGACCGGGCGGGGTGACCTCCGTGAGGCGGGCGGTGAGGAAGGCGTGTTCTGCCTCGTTGTCGACCAGGTCCAGCGCCGCCCGGTAGGCGTCCGCCGCTTCCGCGCGGCGATCCAGGCGGCGGAGCAGGTCGGCGCGGATCGCTGGCAGGTAGTGGTAACCGGCCAGGTGCGGATCGGCGGCCAGGGCGTCGACCTCGGCGAGGGCCGCGGCCGGTCCGTCGACCATGGACACCGCGACCGCCCGGTTCAGCGCCACCACCGGCGACGACCAGCGCTTGAGCAGCTCGTCGTAGAGGCGGACGACCTGGGGCCAGTCGGTGGCGGCATAGCTGGGGGCGACGGCGTGCAGCGAGGCGATGGCGGCCTGGAGGGCGTACCGGCCGACCCGGCCCGTGCGGAACGCGCCCAGGACCAGGTGGTTGCCCTCGGCGATGGCCGCCCGGTCCCAGCGGGACCGGTCCTGCTCCTCCAGCACCAGCAGCCGCCCGGAATCGTCGGTGCGGGTGGCCCGGCGGGCGTCGGTGAGCAGCAGCAGGGCGAGCAGGCCGCGGACCTCCGGTTCGTCGGGCATCAGGGCCAGCAGCATCCGGGTCAGGTGCACCGCCCGGTCGACCAGGTCGGCGCGGACCAGGTCGCCGCCGGTCGGCGCGGTGTGCCCGGCGGTGAAGAGCAGATGGATCACGGTGAGCACCGCGTCGAGCCGTTCGGGCAGCTCGGCGGCCTCCGGCACCCGGTAGGGGATCCGGGCGGCGGCGATCTTCTTCTTGGCCCGGGTCACCCGGGCCGCCATGGTCGTCTCGGTGACCAGGAACGCGCGGGCGATGTCGCCGGTGGCCACCCCGCAGACCAGGCGCAGGGTCAGCGCCACCTGGGCCTCCCGGGCCAGCGCCGGGTGGCAGCAGGTGAAGACCAGCCGCAGCCGGTCGTCGGGGACCGGGTCCCCACCGGCCTCCTCCACCATCTCGGCCTCCGCCGGCTCGACGAGCAGGGGCATCTTCGACCGGAACACCTTGTCCCGGCGCAGCACGTCGAGCGCCTTGCGCTTCGCCGTGGCGGTCAGCCAGGCGCCCGGCTTGTCAGGTACGCCGTCGCGCGCCCAGGCGGCCAGCGCGGCCAGGTAGGCGTCCTGCACGCACTCCTCGGCCACGTCGAGGTCGCCGGCGACGCGCGCCGTCGCGGCGAGCACGAAGGCCCACTCGCGACGGTGCGCGTCCGCCACCGCGCGTTCGGCGGCGACCGTGGCGGCGTCGCTCACTCGGCCGGCGGCTGGAAGAGGGGCCGGACCTCGACGCCGCCGTCGATGGTGGCCGGGTTCAGCTTGGCGATCTTCAGGGCCACGTCCAGGTCGGGCGCCTCCAGGATGAAGAACCCGGCGACGACCTCCTTGGCCTCGATGAACGGGCCGTCGGTCACCACGTCGCCGCGGATCGCCGTGGCCGTGGTGCTCGGCTGGAGCGCGAACCCGGTGAGGATCTGCCCGCCCAGCTCGGTGACCTGGTCGCCGTATCGCTCCAGCAGGGCCACGTAGTCCGGGGTCAGGTCCATCGGGTCGGCCGGCGCGGGCGAGTAGACGAGGACTGCGTACTGGGCCATGGGTCTCTCCTTGAGGTTGTCGTTTCCCTCTTCCGACTCACCGACGGACGGGCGTGGCCGGATTCGACAGCGGTCCGGGAAAAATCCTGCCTCTTTTCAGGACGCCGGGAAGTCCCGCATGCGGCGCAGCGGCGAAAAGACCACGAACAGCGCCGCGCTCCACATGCCGAGCACGCAGACCAGCAGCGCCGGCCGCAGCCCGAGCCGGGTGCCGAGGGCGCCGCCGAGCAGGGCGCCGAGCGGGATCGCGCCGTAGCAGATCCACAGGAACGCGGCGTTGACCCGGCCGAGCAGCCGGCCCGGGGTGACCCGCTGCCGGTACGACATGGCGGCCACGTTGAACAGCACCGCGTTGGCCGCGAACGCGGCCGTGCCGACCGCGTAGAGCAGGGCGCCCCAGCCCGGCCGGGCCAGCGGCATGAGCAGGTAGAGCGGGCCGGGCACGGCCATCGACACCCAGATGGTCCGGGCGCCGCCGAGCAGCGCGGTCACCCGCCCGGCCAGCACGCCGGCCAGCAGCCCGCCCACCGAGCCGAGGCTGAACAGGAGGCCGATGGTGGCCGGGCTGGCGTGCAGCACCCGCAGCAGGTAGGGCACCTCGATGGCGCGGGTGGCCATGACGAAGAAGTTCGAGGTGGCGGTGCAGGCCAGGACCAGGGCGAGGATCCGCTGCCGGCGGATGAAACCGAGGCCCTCGGTGAGCGCCGCCCGGACCGGCACCCGGCCCTCGGCGCGGGGCGTCGGGCGGTGCCGCACCAGCAGCAGCGTGACCGCGCTGGCCAGGAAGCTCGCCGCGTCGGCGACGAAGGTGCGGGCCGCGCCGAGCAGGCCGACGAGCACGCCGCCCGCGCTCGGCCCGGCCAGGTGGGCGACGTTCTCGCTCACTTCGAGGCGCGCGTTGGCCGAGGTCAACTGCTCCGGCGCGACGAGGGCGGGCAGCAGGCTCCGGTAGGCCACCGTGAACGCCACGGTCAGCACGCCGGAGAGCCCGACCACCGCGTACAGGAAGGCCAGCGTGAGGTGGCCGACCAGGGCGACCGCCGGCACCGACAGCAGCAGCGCCGCGCGACCCAGGTCGCACGCGACCATCAGCCGCCGCTGGTCGACCCGGTCGGCCAGCATCCCGGCCGGCAGCGAGAAGATCAGGTACGGCAGCCAGGCCAGGACGGTGAGCAGGGAGACCTGGAGGACGGTGGCGTCGAGCACGTCCGCGGCGAGCAGCGGCACCGCCACCCCGGAGACCCGGGTGCCCACCTCGCTGACCGTCTGGCCGCTCCACAGCAGCAGGAAGTCCCGGCTCCGCCACAGCGAGGTGCGGGTTCCGGGCATCGGGGGCGTCAGTTGCTGGGTCACCGGTCGGGCCTGTCCGTCGAGGTCATGCGTGTGCGACCCGGCACGGTATCCCGCCGGCCGCCGCCGGGCGCGGCCTTTTCCGGGCGTGGGCGGGCACGTTCGCGGTACGAGCGGTCGGAGGGCGCTCCCCGGGCGGGGCGGGCGGACGCGGGGCCGGCCGGCGACTAGGGTCGGCTTCCATGATCGAACCGACCTGGCTCACCGAGACGCGCGCCGCCTACGACACGGTGGCCGTGGACTACGCACGGTTGATTCCCGACGTGCTGGAGGGCCCGCTCGACCGGGGGATGCTGGCCGCGTTCGCGGAGCTGGTGGGCCCCGGCCGGCCGGTGCTGGAGGCGGGCTGCGGGACCGGCCGGATCACCGCCCACCTGCGCGGTCTCGGGCTCGACATCTCCGGGGTCGACCTCTCCCCGGGCATGCTCGAGGTGGCCCGCCGGAACTATCCGGAGCTGCGCTTCGAGGTCGGCTCGATGACCGCGCTGGACATCCGCGACGCGGCGCTGGCCGGCCTCGTGGCCTGGTACTCGATCATCCACCTGCCGCCGGACCTGCTGCCCGGGGTGTTCGCCGAGTTCCACCGGGTGCTCGCCCCGGGTGGCCACCTCCTGATCGCCGTGAAGGCCGGCGACCAGCGGATCCGGCTGGAGCAGGCGTACGGCCACACGGTCTCGTACGACGTGTACTGGCTGCCGGCGGACCGGCTCGCCGAGCAGCTCACGGCGGCCGGGTTCGCCGTGCACGCCACGCTGGTCCGCGAAGCGGAGGAGCTGGACCGGGGGCCGCAGGCGTTCCTGCTCGCCCGGAAGGCTGACCGGTGACCGTCGCGCTCTTCACCCTGGGCGGCACGATCGCCATGGCGGGCACCGGTTCCGGGGGAGTGGTCAGCCGGCTCACCGGCGCCGACCTCACCGCCGCCGTACCGGGACTCGCTGACATCCCGCTCGACGTGCGGGACGTCGAGGCGGTGCCCAGCGCCGCCCTGGCGTACCGGCAGATCCTCGACCTGGTGGACGCGGCCGGCGCGGCGGTCGCGGACGGCGCGACCGGCGTGGTGGTGACCCAGGGCACCGACACCCTGGAGGAGAGCGCCTTCCTGGCCGACCTGGTCTGGCCGCACCCGGCGCCGCTGGTGTTCACCGGCGCCATGCGCAACCCCACCCTGGCCGGCCCGGACGGTCCGGCGAACCTGCTCGCCGCCGCCCGGGTCGCCGCCGCGCCGGCCGCGCGGGACCTCGGGGGGCTGGTGGCGTTCAACGACGAGATCCACGCGGCCCGCTTCGCCCGCAAGACCCACAGCACCAGCACGGCCACGTTCGCCTCACCCAACGCCGGCCCGCTCGGGCACGTCATCGAGGGCGAGGTACGCCTGCTCACCCGCCCGCCCCGGCACGCCCCGCTGCCGCCGGTGGACCGTGACCGGCTGGCCGCCACCCGGGTGGCGCTGCACACCGTCACCCTCGACGACGACCCGGCGCTGCTCGACGCGCTCACCCCGGGCCTGGACGGCCTCGTGGTGGCCGGCTTCGGGGTGGGGCACGTGCCGCCGGACTTCGCCCCGGCGCTGGGCGAGCTGGCCGCGCGGATGCCGGTGGTCCTCGCCTCCCGGACCGGGGCCGGGTCGGTGCTGCGGAACACGTACGGCGCGGTCGGCTCGGAGACCGACCTGCGGCGGCGCGGGCTGGTCCGCGGTGGGCTGCTCGACCCGTACAAGGCGAAGGTGCTGCTGAGGCTGCTCCTGGCCTCCGGCGCGGACCGCCCAGCGGTGACCGAGGCGTTCGCCCGGCACGGCTGAGCCCCGTTCGGCCCGTTAACAGGGGGCCACTGCTATGCAGAAGGCGTTAACAAGGGGCCCTTCCTTACACTCGCCGGGTGACCGGAGAGCGACGACCCCTGGCGGACCGGCCGTTGACCGAGCCGCACCCGTCGCGGCTGTCGCCCGACCACCCGGACCGGGCGCGGATCCTGGCCGCGCACGCCGCCGCCCTGGCCGCCGGTGAGGCCGGCTACCTCGACCCGGCTACCGGACTGTTCGTGCTCAGCGCCGGTTTCCTGGCCCGCCGCGGCACGTGCTGCGGGCGAGGATGCCGGCACTGTCCGTACGTGGTCGATTGAGGACTTCCGTCCCGGCGGGGTTGCCCGTACGGTGGCCGACGGACATCCGGCGGGCGGTGCCCGCCGACGACTGCGGAGGTCTCCACGTGCGCGCCCGGACCTGGCTGGCCGCTTCGGCCGTACTGCTGACCACCGGCTGCGCGAAGGAGGCCACGCCGGTGGCGGTGCCGGCGGCGGAGCCGAAGGCCGTCGAGGTGTCCGCCGCCTCGTCCGGCGGGGCGTGCCGGCTGCTCGACTTCGCGGTGATCGCCAAGCACACCGGCGGCACGTTCGACGTGGCCGCCGCCATGGACAAGGGCGACACGCACACCTGCGTGGTCCGGGCCGAGCAGGCGGTGCTGCCGGAGCTGACGCTCACGGTGACCGACACGTCGATCGACACGTCGACCTTCACCCTCGACGTGCTGCCCCGGGGCGCGAAGAAGGTGACCAAGCTCGGGAAGATCGCCTACCGGCACACGCTGCCGAAGACCGCGAAGAACGGCCCAATGGCGGAGGTGGGCTGGCTGGCCGGCGAGGGGCGGCTGGTCACGCTGCGCTGGACCACCCCGCGCGGCACCGCCACGGCCGAGGCGGACAAGGCGGCCGGCAAGCTGGTCGACCTCGCCAAGGTGACCGACACCCGGCAGCTCTGACCGCCGGGCGGCCCGGTCAGCGGGCCGCGACGAACACCCGGGAGGCCACCTCGCGGGGCAGCCGGACCCGGTCGCCGGAGCGGTCGATGGAGACGCCGTCGCGTTCCTGGGCCACGGTCACCGTGGCGCCCGGGTCGACGCCCGCCGCGTGCAGCTGCCGGAGCACGTCGGCGTCGGTCTGCACGCTCTCGCAGATCCGCCGCACCACGACCGGCCCGGACAGGCCCGGGAAGGCCAGGTTCCGCTCGCTCTCCGCGGTCTCGACCTCGCGCAGGCCCGGCTCGCCCAGCTCCTCGAGGCCCGGGATCGGGTTGCCGTAGGGGGAGCGGGTCGGGCGGTTGAGCAGGTCGTAGACCCGCTTCTCGACCGCGTCGCTCATCACGTGCTCCCAGCGGCAGGCCTCGTCGTGGGCCTCCTCGTAGGGCATCCCGATCACGTTGACGAGCAGCAGCTCGGCGAGCCGGTGCTTGCGCATGACCGAAACGGCCGAGGTGCGGCCCAGCGCGGTGAGCATCAGGTGGCGGTCGCCCTCGACGGTGAGCAGGCCGTCCCGTTCCATGCGGGCCACGGTCTGGCTGACGGTGGGACCGCTCTGCTTCAGCCGCTCCGCGATCCGCGCACGCAGCGGCGGCACCCCCTCCTCTTCCAGCTCGAGGATGGTGCGCAGGTACATCTCGGTCGTGTCGACCAGGTCATGCTTCACGTCAGCGTCCCTCCGGCGTTCGATGCTACCCCGGACCCCCGACGATCCACGCCCGCCGAACCGGGAGGTCGCTGCCCGGATGGTGTTGACTGGACCGCATGTCCGGAACCGAAGACCTGCTCGTCGAGCCCGACGGGCTCGCCGCCGAGCTCGACCGCGCCGATCCGCCCACCCTCCTGGACGTCCGCTGGCGGCTCGCCGGGCCGCCCGGCCGGGAGGACTACCAGGCCGGTCACCTGCCCGGCGCGGTCTTCGTCGACCTGGACACCGAGCTCTGTGGCCGGCCGGGCGCCGCCGGCCGGCACCCGCTGCCCGACCCCGCCGCGCTCCAGGCCGCGCTGCGGGCCGCCGGCGTCCGCGCCGGGCACCCCGTGGTGGTGTACGACGGCGGCGACGGCATGTCGGCCGCCCGCGCCTGGTGGACGCTGCGCTGGGCCGGTCACCGGGCGGTCCGGGTGCTGCACGGCGGCTTCCCGGCCTGGGTCGCGGCCGGCGGACCCGTCTCCACCGACGCGCCGGCGCCCGCGCCCGGGGACGTCACGGTCAGCCCCGGCGAGCTGCCGGTGCTGGACGCGGGGGAGGCCGCCCGGCTGGCCGCCGCCGACGCCGGGGTACTGCTCGACGTGCGGGCCGCCCCCCGCTACCGGGGCGAGACCGAGCCGATCGACCCGGTCGCCGGGCACGTCCCGGGCGCGGTCAACCTGCCGGCTCCGGAGTACGTCACCGAGGGGCGCTTCCCCGCCGCCGAGGCGCTGCGCGAGCGGTTCGCCGCCGCCGGGGTGGCCGAGGGCACGCCGGTCGGCGCGTACTGCGGCTCGGGGGTGACCGCCGCCCAGGCGGTCCTGGCGCTGCACCTGGCCGGCCGCCCGGACGCCGCCCTGTACGTCGGCTCGTGGAGCAACTGGGTGGCCGACCCGGACCGTCCGGTCGCCACCGGGTAGACACCCGGGCGGCCGGGGTGCGCGTGCGGTGGGCCGGCCCCGGACCACGTGCGACGATGAGCCCATGGCCGACGACACGGTGGTGGTGTGGGACGAGGCCCTGCTCGGGTACGACATGGGCGACCATCCCCTGGACCCGGTGCGGGTCGAGTTGACCATGGCGCTCGCCCGCGAGCTGGGGGTGCTGGACCGGCCCGGGGTCCGGCTCGTGAAGCCGGAACCGGCCGACGACGTGCTGCTCACCCGGGTGCACGACCCGCGCTACCTGGAGGCCGTGCGGGCCGCGCCCCGCGACCCGCTCTTCGCCGGCTTCGGTCTCGGCACCTCGGACAACCCCGTCTTCGACGGCATGCACGAGTCGAGCGCGCTGATCGCCGGGGCGAGCGTGGCCGCGGCCGAGGCGGTCTGGCGCGGCGAGGCCCGGCGGGCGGTCAACGTGGCCGGCGGGCTGCACCACGCCATGCCGGCCCAGGCCTCCGGCTTCTGCGTCTACAACGACCCGGCGGTGGCCATCGCCCGCCTGCTCGACCTGGGCGCGGAGCGCATCGCGTACGTGGACGTGGACGTGCACCACGGCGACGGGGTGCAGGAGATCTTCTACCGGGACCCGCGGGTGCTCACGGTCAGCCTGCACGAGACCCCGCTCGCGCTCTTCCCCGGCACCGGGTTCCCCGACGAGACCGGCGGCCCGGGCGCGGAGGGGTCGGCGGTCAACCTGCCGCTGCCGCCGGGCGCCGGCGACCCGGGCTGGCAGCGCGCGTTCCACGCCGTCGTGCCGTCGGTGCTGCGGGCGTTCCGGCCGCAGGTGCTGGTCACCCAGTGCGGGGCGGACGGGCACCGGCTGGACCCCCTGGCCGACCTGCACCTCTCCGTCGACGGGCAGCGGGCCACCTACCTGGCGCTGCGCGCGCTCGCCGACGAGCTCTGCGACGGCCGCTGGGTGGCCTTCGGCGGCGGCGGGTACGCGCTGGTCGAGGTGGTGCCGCGGGCCTGGACGCACCTGCTCGCGGTGGCCACCGGGGAGCCGCTCGACCCGGCCACCCTCACCCCGCCGGGCTGGCGGGAGCTGGCGGCGCGACGGCGGCCCGGGCACGAGATCCCGCTGCGGATGACCGACGACGTCGACCCGTCGTACCAGCCGTGGCAGCCGAGCGGCGAGCCGACCGCGGTGGACCGCGCGATCACGGCGACCCGCAAGGCGGTCTTCCCGCTGCACGGGCTCGACCCGCACGATCCCCGCGACTGACCGGTGACCACCGTCGAGCAACCGGTGGACGTGCTGCTGAGCGACGGCACGACCGTCCAGCTGCGGCAGATCCGCCCGGACGACGCCGCGGCCGTCGTGGCCATGCACTCGCGCTTCTCCGAGCGCACCCGCTACCTGCGCTACTTCTCGCCGTACCCGCGCATCCCGGAGCGGGACCTGCAGCGGTTCGTCACCGTCGACCACCGCGACCGGGAGGCGTTCGTGGTGCTGGCCGGCGACCGGATCGTCGCCGTGGGCCGGTACGAGCGGCTCGGCCCCGGCTCCCCGGAGGCCGAGGTGGCCTTCGTGGTGGAGGACGCGTACCAGGGCCGGGGCATCGGGTCGGTGCTGCTGGAGCACCTGGCCGACGCGGCCCGGCGCTGGGGCATCGTGCACTTCGTCGCCGAGGTGCTGCCGGCCAACGGGACGATGCTGCGGGTCTTCTCCGACTTCGGCTACCAGGTCCAGCGCCAGTACGCCGACGGCGTGGTGCACCTGGACTTCCCGATCGCCCCCACCGAGGCGACGCTGGAGGTGCAGCGCGGCCGGGAGCACCGCACCGAGGCCCGCTCGATCGCCCGGCTGCTCGCCCCGCGCGGCATCGCCGTCTACGGCGCCAGCACCACCGGCCAGGGCGTCGGCGCGGCCCTCCTGGGGCACCTGCGCGACGGCGGGTTCACCGGGGCGATCGTCCCCGTGCACCCGACCGCGGCGACCGTGGCCGGGCTGCCCGCGTACCCGTCGGCGGTCGACGCCGGCGCGGACGTGGACCTGGCCGTGGTGGCCGTCGCCCCGGAGGCGGTGACCGAGGTGGTCGCCGACGCCGCGCGGGCCGGCGCGCACGGGCTGGTGGTGATCTCCGCCGGGTTCGCCGAGTCCGGCCCGGCGGGGGCGGCGGCCCAGCGCGCCCTGGTCCGCGCCGCCCACCTGGCCGGCATGCGCGTGGTCGGCCCGAACTGCCTGGGCGTCGCCAACACCGACCGTGCGGTACGCCTCAACGCCACCCTCGCCCCGGTGCTGCCGGCCCCCGGCCGGGTCGGCGTGTTCAGCCAGTCCGGCGCGTTCGGGGTGGCCCTGCTCGCCGAGGCGTCCCGGCGCGGCCTCGGCCTGTCCAGCTTCGTCTCGGCGGGCAACCGGGCCGACGTCTCCGGCAACGACCTGCTCCAGTACTGGCAGGACGATCCGGGCACCGACGTCATCACGCTCTACCTGGAGACGTTCGGCAACCCGCGCAAGTTCGCCCGGTTGGCCCGGCGGATCGGCCGGAGCAAGCCCGTCGTGGCGCTCGCCTCGCTGGCCCGCCCGCCGGGGGTCGGCGACGCGCCGGCCCTGGACGCCGCCGCGGTGAGCGCGCTGTTCGCCCAGTCCGGGGTGATCCGGGTGGACACCGTCGCCGAACTGCTCGACGTCGGTGTGCTCCTGGCCCACCAGCCGCTGCCGGCCGGCCGCCGGGTGGCTGTGGTCGGCAACTCCTCGGCGCTGACCGGGCTGGCCGCCACGGCCTGCGCCGCCCAGGGCCTCACCGTGGCCGACGGCTACCCGGACGACGTGGGCCCCCGGGCCACCGCCGCCCAGTACGCCGCCGCGCTCGCCGCGTCCGCCGCCGACGAGCGGGTGGACGCCGTCGTGGCGGTGTTCGCCCCGCCGCTGCCCGGCCAGCTCACCGACCCGGAGGCCGACTTCACCACCGCCCTGCCCGACGCGCGGACCACCGGCAAGCCCGTGGTGGCCACCTTCCTCGCCGGCCGGGTGCCCGCCGGGGTGCCCGCGTACCCGAGTGTGGAGGAGGCCGTCCGGGCCCTGGCCCGGGTCACCACGTACGCGGACTGGCTGCGCCGCCCGCCCGGCATGGTGCCCGAACTGGACCGGGTGGACCGGGCGGCCGGTCAGGCCGCGCTGCGCCCGGACGGCGCCGACCCGGCGGCGCTGCTGGGGGCGTACGGGATCGACGTGGTCGAGTCGGCGCCGGCGCAGTCGGCCGGGGAGGCGGTGGCGGCGGCGGAACGGCTCGGCTGGCCCGTCGCGCTCAAGGCGGCCGCCCCCGGGCTGCGGCACCGTCTCGACCTGGGTGCGGTCCGGCTCGACCTGCCCGACGCCGCCGCGCTGCGCCGCGCCTACGCCGACATGGCTGCGGTCTTCGGCGCGGACGTGCTGGTCCAGCCGATGGTCCCGCCGGGGGTGGCCTGCGTGGTGGAGCTGGTGGAGGATCCGGCGTTCGGGCCGGTGGTCGGTTTCGGCCTGGGCGGCGTGGCCACCGAGCTGCTCGGCGACCGGGCGTGGCGGGCGGTGCCGCTCACCGACCGGGACGCTGCCGAGCTGGTCGACGAACCGCGGGCCGCGCCGCTGCTGCGCGGCCACCGGGGCGCCGCGCCGGTGGACCGGGCCGCCCTGGTCGACCTGCTGCTGCGGGTGGGGCGGCTCGCCGACGAGCAGCCCCGGGTCCGGTCGCTCACCCTGAACCCGGTGCTGGCCCGGCCGGACGGCATCTCGGTGCTGCACGCCACCGTCCGCACCGGCGCCGAGGCGCCCCGCCCGGACACCGGCCCGCGCCGGCTGTGAAGCTCAGCCCCGGCTGGAGATCTGCTGCACCGCCCAGGCGTTGCCGTCCGGGTCGGTGAGGAAGACGAAGCCCACGTTGTCCAGCGGGTGCGGGGCCGGGCGCGGGTTCTGCCCGATCACCTGGATCTCGCTGACCTCGACGCCCCGCTCGACCAGCTCCGCGCGGGCCTTCTCCAGGTCGGGCACGACCAGTTGCAGCCCCTTGAGCGAGCCCGGCGGCATCTCGGGCACGACGCCCCGGCCGAGGACGATCGAGCACCCTGAGCCCGGGGGCGTGAGTTGGACGATTCGCCCGACGCCCCCCAGGTCGGTGTCGTGGTCGACGGCGAAGCCGAGCCGCTCGGCGTAGAACTCCTTGGCCCGGTCCACGTCGGAGACCGGCACCACCACCACTTCCAGTGTCCAGTTCATCGCCCCAGGGTGACGGCCGCCGGCCGCCGGTTCAAGCGCGACAGGCCCCGGCGCACCGCCGGGGCCTGTCGCGTCGGTCAGGATCAGCAGGCGTACGCCTCCAGCCGGGTGGCCCGCTCCGGGTCGCGCAGCTTCAGCAGCGTCACCTTCTCGATCTGCCGGATCCGCTCCCGGGACAGCCCGAACTCGCGACCCACCTCGTCGAGGGTGCGCTGCCGGCCGTCGTCCAGGCCGAACCGCAGCCGGATGACCGCCTGCTCCCGCTGGGAGAGGGTGGCGAGCACGATGCGGACCTCGTTGCGCAGTTCGCCGTCGCCGGCGGCCTCGCCCGGCTCGGCGTTGGGGTCCACGGCGGCAACGAAGTCGCCCAGCGCGCTCTCGCCGTCCTCGCCGACGGTCTGGTCCAGGCTCACCGGCTCCCGGTCGTACGAGATCAGCTCGATCACCTGGTACTCCGGGATCTCCAGCGCGGTGGCCACCTCGGCGACCGTGGGCTCGCGGCCCAGCGTGACCGACAGCTCGCGGCGGACCCGGACCATCCGGTTGACCTGCTCGACCATGTGCACCGGGATGCGGATGGTGCGGGCCTGGTCGGCCATGGCGCGGGTGATGGCCTGGCGGATCCACCAGGTGGCGTAGGTGGAGAACTTGTAGCCCTTGGTGTAGTCGAACTTCTCGACGGCGCGGATCAGGCCGAGGTTGCCCTCCTGGATGAGGTCGAGGAAGGCCATGCCGCGACCGGTGTAGCGCTTGGCGATGCTCACCACGAGCCTCAGGTTCGCCTCCAGCAGGTGGTCCTTGGCGGCGCGGCCCTCGGCCGCGATCAGCTCCAGGTCGGCGCGCAGCTCGCCGGAGACCGGGGTGCAGGTGGAGAGCTTCTCCTCGGCGAACAGGCCGGCCTCGATCCGCTTGCTCAGCTCGACCTCCTGCGCCGCGGTGAGCAGCTTGGTGCGGCCGATGCCGTTCAGGTACGCCCGGACCAGGTCCGTGGAGACGCCGCGCTCGTCGGTCGCGTCCAGGTCGGTCAGGGTGACGTCCATGTCCTGGTGCTCGATCATCTGCTGAGCCATCTCTGTCTCTCCCCGTGTCCGTCGTGCCGTACCGGTCCGTGCCGTCCGCCGGCGCGGTGGTGCCGGTGAGGAACAGCTTGGCGGGCGGGGCGTGAAACGGGAGTGAGGCGATCGGGGACCCGACAGCAATCCGGGCGGAACAGCGGCTGTGTCTTGCCGGGCCCGGATACCGTGCCAGCGGCCGGCCAGCGAGGTTCGGCGACGCACAGGCGATCGGAGGACGTGGTGGTCTTCAAGCGGCTCATGCAGGCGATGGGTGTGGGTGGACCGTCGGTGGAGACGGTGCTGGCCAACCCGAACTGCCGCCCCGGCGGGCAGGTGGAGGGCCGCATCCAGGTGGTCGGCGGGGACCACCCGGTGGATGTGAGCTACGTCGCGCTCGGCCTGGTCACCCGGGTCGAGGTGGAGAGCGGCGACTCGGAGTACGACACCACGCAGGAGTTCGGCCGCGCCCAGGTGACCGGCGCGTTCCGGCTGGACCCGGGTCAGCGGTACGAGGTGCCGTTCCGTTTCCAGGTGCCCTGGGAGACCCCGCTCACCGACCTGTACGGCCAGCACCTGCACGGGATGACGATGGGGCTGCGGACCGAGCTGGAGGTGGCCCGGGCCGTCGACAAGGGCGACCTGGACGCGGTGGCGGTGCATCCGCTGCCCGCGCAGGAGCGGCTGCTGGAGGCGTTGCTCCGGTTGGGTTTCCGGTTCGCCCGGGCCGACGTCGAGCGCGGCCACCTCTACGGCGTACGGCAGAGCCTGCCGTTCTACCAGGAGATCGAGTTCCACCCGGCGCCGCAGTACGCGCGCGCCATGAACCAGCTCGAACTGACCTTCGTCACCGACCCGCAGCAGGTGCACGTGGTGCTGGAGCTGGACAAGCGCGGCGGCGTGTTCACCGAGGGCCGCGACGCGTTCGGCCGCTTCACGGTCGACCACGCGACGGCGGACCGCACCGACTGGGCCGCCCAGCTCGACGGCTGGCTGCACCAGTCCCTGTCCCGCCGCGGCCTCTTCTTCTGACCGGTCCCTTCCTCGTTGATCAAGAGATTTGCGTCTCGGCAGGGCCGATTCCTGACGCAAACCTCTTGATCCATAGAGCGGGGGTTACAGGTCCAGGAGGAGGGTGCGGGGGCCTACATTGACGCTTTCCACCAGCATGTGGGTGCGGAAGCGGCCGGTCTCTACCTTGGCGCCGCGGGCGCGGAGGGTTTCCACCACGGCGTTCACCAGGGGTTCCGCCACCTCGGCGGGGGCGGCGGCGGTCCAGCTCGGTCTTCTGCCCTTGCGGGCGTCGCCGTAGAGGGTGAACTGGCTGACCACGAGGACGGGGGCGCCGGTGTCGGCGGCGCTGCGCTCGTCGTCCAGGATGCGCAGTTCGTGGATCTTGCGGGCCATGGTGGCGGCCACCTGCGGGGTGTCCGTGTGGGTCACGCCCAGCAGCACCAGCAGGCCCTCGGCGATCTCGCCGACCACCTCCCCGTCGACCGTCACGGCGGCCCGCCCGACGGTCTGCACCACGGCCCGCATCAGTCCGCCACCGGCTCGACGATGCCCCGCTCGACGAGGTGCGCCACGATCGGCCCGGCCGCCTCGGCCAGCTCGTCCGGTGCGACGTCGTGCGCGGCGGCGAGCAGGGCAAGCTGGTCGCGCAGCGGCAGCCGGCCGTCCGCGCCGCCGACCAGGGCGAGCACCAGCGGATCGATCTCCTCGGACCAGCGCAGCCCGCGCGGCATGGCGAGGACCTGGCGGTCCACCGCCCAGCCCTCCTCACCCATGGTGGCCTCCTGGCGCAGCTGGAGCCCGTCGGCGGCCCGGTAGCGGGCGGCGAGGAGGCCGTCGACGCCCCGGGCGCGCAGCCAGTCCTGCCGACCGAACCACTCGTCCACGCGGTCGCCCAGCGGCGGCTCCACCCGCTGCCGCAGGTCCTCCACCCGGACGATCGGCTCGTCGTGGCCGCCCCGGCGCAGCGAGACGATGCCGAACCCGATCGCCTCCACCTTGTGCGCGTCGAACCAGTCCAGCCAGGCCGCCATCCGCTGCGGGTCGGCCGTCTCGCCGACGTCGGTGAGCCACAGGTTGACGTACGCCATCGGGTCGGCCACCTCGCGCTGGATCACCCAGGCGTCCAGCCCGGTGCCGGCGAACCAGCCGGTCACCCGCTCGGCCCAGTCCTCGCCGGTGACGTGCACCCAGTTGGCCAGGTACTGCATCGTCCCGCCCTCGGTGAGCAGGTGCGGGGCGGCGGCGGCCAGCTCGGCGCCGATGGCGTCGCCCACCCGGCCGGAGTCCCGGTAGACGTGCGTGGTGGTGCCCGGCCCCACCACGAACGGCGGGTTGCTGACCACCAGGTCGAACCGGCGGCCGGCCACCGGTTCGACCAGGTCGCCGCGGAGCAGCTCCCAGTCCTGCCCGTTGAGGGCGGCGGTGGTGGCGGCGAAGCGCAGCGCCCGTTCGGAGACGTCGGTGACGGTGATCCGGCGGGCGTGGGTCGACAGGTGCAGGGCCTGGACGCCCGAGCCGGTGCCCAGGTCCAGGGCGGTCTCCACGGGCCCGCGCACGGTCGCGCCGATCAGCGTCTGGGTGGCCCCGCCGATGCCCAGCACGTGCTCGGCGTGCAGCGGGCGGCCGGGGCGGGCGCTGGCCGGCACGTCGGCGAGCACGAACCAGTCGTCCCCGTACGGCTCCAGGTCGACCCCGGCGCGCAGGCCGTCGCCGTGCCGCTCGACCAGGCCCCCGGCCAGCGCCTCCTCGACGGTCAGCGGGGTGAGCGCGGCGGCCACCGCCGGCTCCGGCTCGGTCTGGTCGCAGATGTAGACCCGGATCAGCGTGGCGAGCGGGTCGCGGTCCTCGGTGGCGCGCAGCGCGGCGCGGAAGTCGTTGCGGGCCACGGCGCCGGTGGCCTGCGGGCCGAGCCGGTCGGCGATGCCGTTGGCGGTGAAGCCCGCCCGGGTGAGCGCGGTGCGCAGCGCGTCGACGCCGGCGGGGGAGAGCAGCATGTCGTGACGGTCCACGTCGTCATCCTGCCTCCCCGTGCGGTTCTCCCGGCCGGCACCCGGCAGATCCATACCGCCAGCTCAGGGTATCGGCCGTTATCTCTTTCATGCTCATCGATGTATGGCTACCATCTGCCCCAACATCCGCCGATGGGCGTCCCCGGTGGCCGAGAGCCCGGGCGCGCCCGGTAGGGAGCCAGACGATGTCCGACGTGTCCGTTCCCCGGCGGCGTGCGCTGCGCGCGCTCGCCGTCACGGCCGCCGCCGCGGCCCTCGCCGCCGCCGCCTCCACCCCCGCCCTTGCCGCACCGACCGGCGACGTCCGCTACGCCTCCGCCCCCGACGCCATCAGCGGCAGCTACCTGGTGGTGCTGAAGGGCGACGCGGTCGGCGCCGCGAACAGCCTCGCCGCCCGCACCGCCGTGCCGGACCGGGCCGCCGGCCTGGCCAGGCGCTACGGCGGCAGCGTCGGCACGGTGTGGAGCGCCGCCCTCACCGGCTACAGCGCGACGATGAGCCCCGCGCAGGCCCGCCGGCTGGCCGCCGACCCGGCCGTCGCGTACGTCGAGCAGGACCGGGTCGTCACCACGCAGGCCACCCAGGCCAACCCGCCGTCCTGGGGCCTGGACCGGATCGACCAGCGCAACCTGCCGTTGAACTCCAGCTACACCTACCCGAACACGGCCTCGAACGTCCGGGCGTACATCATCGACACCGGCATCCGGACCACCCACACCGACTTCGGTGGGCGGGCCACCTGGGGCACCAACACGGTCGACAGCAACAACACCGACTGCAACGGCCACGGCACCCACGTCGCCGGCACCGTGGGCGGCACCCGGTACGGCGTGGCCAAGGGCGTCCGCCTCGTCGCGGTCAAGGTGCTCAACTGCTCCGGCAGCGGCAGCACCACCGGCGTGGTGAGCGGCATCAACTGGGTCACCTCGAACGCCGTGAAGCCGGCCGTGGCCAACATGAGCCTCGGCGGCGGCGTCAGCAGCTCGATCGACAACGCGGTGACCAGCTCGGTCAACTCCGGCGTCACGTACGCGGTGGCGGCCGGCAACTCCAGCGCCAACGCCTGCAACTACTCGCCGGCGCGGGCCGCCGCCGCGATCACCGTCGGCTCCACCACCAGCAGCGACGCGCGCTCGTCCTTCTCCAACTACGGCTCCTGCGTGGACATCTTCGCCCCCGGGTCGAGCATCGTCTCCGCGTACCGGACCAGCGACACCGCCAGCAGCACGCTGAGCGGCACCTCGATGGCGTCGCCGCACGTGGCCGGCGCGGCGGCGCTGGTGCTCGGCGCCAACCCGTCGTACACCCCGGCGCAGGTGGCCAGCTACCTGACCACCAACGCCACCACCGGCAAGGTGACCAACCCCGGCTCCGGCTCGCCGAACCGGCTGCTCTTCGTCGTCAACTGACGATCCCGCGGCCGCGCGGCCCGGTGGACCCCACCCCTGTCCACCGGGCCGTGCCGCGCGTGCCGCGGGGAGTCGGCGTGGCGGGCGGCGGCGGCCGGGGCAGGATGGAGGGCATGACGCTCTCGCTGCCCATCGACCCGCAGGCCAACGAGCTGCTGGCACGCAGCCCGCTGGCGCTGCTCCTCGGCATGGTGCTGGACCAGCAGGTGCCGATGGAGAAGGCGTTCTCCTCCCCGTACGTGCTGGCGCAGCGGCTCGGCCACGAGCCCGACGCCCGGGAGCTGGCCGAATACTCCCCGGAGGCCCTGGTCGAGCTGTTCGCCACGCCGCCGGCCCTGCACCGGTTCCCCAAGGCCATGGCGGCCCGGGTGCAGGAGGTCTGCCGGGCCCTGGTCGAGCGCTACGACGGCGACCCGGCCCGGCTCTGGTCAGAGGCGGCCGACGGCACGGACCTGCTGCGCCGGGTCGGCGAGCTGCCCGGTTTCGGCCGGCAGAAGGCGCAGATCTTCGTGGCCCTGCTCGGCAAGCGGTTCGGGATCACCCCGGACGGCTGGCGCGAGGCGGCCGGCGGCTACGGCGACGCGGACGCGTACCGGTCGGTGGCCGACGTGACCGACCCCGAGTCGCTGCGCCGGGTCCGCGAGTACAAGCAGCGGATGAAGGCGGAGGCGAAGGCCGCCAAGGGCTGACGCAACCTGCGCCCACCCTGGCTCGTTGTCATGATCGTCAAGGCGGTGACGGCGGGCGGGTGATGACGGACGAGCGGGGGGCGGAACTCCTGCGCGGCGGCGGGGGCAGTCACCGTGCGACCTTCCTGGAGCTCTTCCTCGACGTCGTCTTCGTCTTCGCCTTCACCCGGGTCTCGCAGCGCCTGATCACCGACGTGGCGGCAGGCGGCGGACGCCTCCCGCTGGAACTGGCGCAGACGCTGTTCCTGCTGCTCGCGCTCTGGATGGTCTGGTCGCTGACCGCCTGGGCCACCAGCCACTACGACCCGGAGCAACCGCCCATCCAGGCGGTGATGATCGGGTCCATGTTCGGCAGCCTGGTGATGGCGGTGTCGGTGCCGGACGCGTACGGCGCGCACGGGTTGAGCTTCGCCGCCGGCTACGTCTCCATCCAGTTGGGCCGCTCGATCTACCTGACGGTGGCACTGCGCCGGCACTTCCAGCGGCACCTGTCCAGCCGGATCCTGGTCTGGTCGGCCGTCTCCGCCGTGTTCTGGCTGGGCGGTGGCCTGGTCGGGGACGACGCACGGCTGCTCTGCTGGGCGGTGGCCCTGATGATCGACTACGTGGGCGTGGTCATCGGATGGCCGGTGCCCCGGCTGGGCCGGGCGCCGGCCACGGCGTGGACGGTGACCGGCGAGCACCTGGCCGAGCGGTACCAGCAGTTCACGATCATCGCGCTCGGCGAGATGATCTTCGTGGCCGGCGTCGGGTTCAGCGGCAGCGACTTCACGCTGCTGCGCTGGATCGCCCTCGTGGACGCCTTCGCCACCACCGTGCTGCTCTGGCGGATCTACTTCCACCGGGCGGGCTCGGTGCTGGCCCAGGCGGTGGCCCGCGCCCGGCAGCCGGCCCGGCTCGGCCAGTCGGCCACCTGGACCCACCTCACGATGATCGCCGGCATCGTCACCACGGCGGTCGGTTACGAGGTGGCCATCTCCGAGCCCGGGGGGCACGCCGACGTGGTCCGGGTGGCGGCCATCGTCGGGGGTCCGGCGCTCTTCGTGGTCGGCCGGGCCCGCTTCGAGTACGAGGTGTTCGGCCGGGTCTCCCCGTCCCGCGTGGTCGGCCTGCTGCTCCTGGTCCTCGGCGTGCCGCTGCTGAGCCGGCTGCCGCTGATCGGCATCGCCGTCGGGGTCACGGCGGTGCTGACCGGGATGGCCGTGGCCGACGCGCTGCGGGCCCGGGGCCGCCCGCCGGAACAGCCCGCCTCGCCAATGTGAGCCGCTGCCCCCGACGTGCAACAGGTGCGGCGGCCCGGTCGTTGGGAGCCCAGGGCGGCGGACGGGGGTGGCACGGTGGAGGAACGCGGTGCCGCGCTGCTGCGCCCGCCGGAGATGTCGGCCTCCCCGTTCGGCCGGACGGGGCCGGAGAGCAGCGGCCCGGAGGCCTGACGCTCAGGCGGCGGTGGGGCGCGACAGCGCGGCCAGGGCCCGGCGCACGTCGGCCAGGGAGACCGTGGCGGACTCGTCGAGGTCGGCCAGGCCGGCCTCGATCCACTGCCGCATGAGCGTGGTCACCCCGATGCCGCGTGCCTCGGCGGCCAACCGGACCCGCTCGTACGTCTCCAGCGGGAGGCGCACCGAGCGGCTGACCATCGGCACGTCGGTGTCGGGGATGGGCAGCTCCGCGGGCTGGGTCTCGTCGATCAGGTCGGCGAGCGCGTCGCCGGCGTCGTGGAACCGCTTGGTCGCCTCGTTACGGTGCATCGTGACCGCCTCCTCGTCGGCGTGACCTCCGCACCGCGTCGTCGTAGCGCTTGGCCTCGACGTCGCTCAGTTCGCGGGCGGAGAGGATGTCCCAGTCGTTGTCGCTGCCGTCGGCCTCGGCCAGCAGCACCGCGAGGCGTCGACCCCGGTGGTCGGTCGCGTAGACCACCATGACGTCGTCCCCGAGGTGCCGGATGACCCGCCGCGTGCTGTGCAGGGCCTCCCAGACTTCCCCGGGCGTGACGTCGTAGACCCGCAGGTTGGCCAACGCCTCGTCGGTGAAGCTGAACCGGTTCCCCACGGACGCAGCGTACCACGCACGTAACACGCGCCGCCCTTGTCACGATTTTCGCCGATCAACCGTCGAGGGTGACAGGATGAGCAGTAATCCCTTGAGGAGGTCCGTGGTGAAGCGTCAGGCGTACCAGCCGATCCTGATCACCGACGCCTCGCGCAGCCAGGACGACCAGCTCACCAGCCGGCAGAAGCGCTACGTGCTGATGATGGGAATCCGGGTCGCGTGCCTGGTGCTCGGTGCGGTCCTGGCCGGCGTCAAGGCACCGCTGCTCTGGCTGTGGCTGCCGCTCTGCGCCCTCGGGATGGTGCTCATCCCCTGGCTGGCGGTGCTGCTGGCCAACGACCGCCCGCCCAAGGAGGAGCACCGGCTGGCCGGGAAGCTCCAGGCCCGCCACCGCGACGAGACCCCGCCCATGTCGCTCACCGCCGAGGAGCGCCCGCACAAGGTCATCGACGCCGAGCCCTGACCGGCCCGGGCGGCAGCCGCCCGGACCGGTCCGCCGTCAGGGCTGGGGCCGCGCGCCGACGGTGGTGACCGCCAGCGCGCCGAGATCGCCGGCCCGGGCCAGCGCCGCGCGCGGGTCCGCGCCGGCCAGCCAGGCGGTGAGCAGGCCGGCGGCGAAGGCGTCGCCCGCCCCGGTCACGTCCACCACGGCCACCCCGGGCGCCGGGGCCGTCTCGACCAGCCCGGTCCGGTCCACCCAGACCGCGCCGGCCGCGCCCCGCTTCACCACCACCCGGTGGGCCACCGAGGTCAGGGCCCGGGCCTGCGCCGCCGGGTCCAGCCCGCCGGCCAGCACGGTCGCCTCGTCCGTGTTGACCAGCAGCAGGTCCACGTCGCGTACCCAGGTCAGGAAGGCCGTGCCGACCCGCCGCAGCGGGGCCGCGGAGGCCGCGTCGACGCTGGTGGTGAGCCCGCGCTCGCGGGCGGCGGCCAGCGCGCGCAGGCCCGCGCCGCGCGACCCCACGTCCAGCAGGGTGTACGCGGACAGGTGCAGGTGCCCGGCGTCGGGCGCCGCCGCGACGGTCCGGTCGACGTGCCCGGTGGTCAGCCGCAGGTTCGCCCCGCGCTGGCTGACCATGGTCCGCTCCCCGTCGTGGGTGAGCACGATCACCGTGCCGGTCGGGTAGCCCTCGTGGCGCTCCACGGCACAGGTCACCCCGACCCGCTCCAGTTCGGCGACCCGCTCGCGGCCCGTCTCGTCGTCGCCGACCGCGGCGACCAGGGTGACGTCCGCCCCCTGGCCGGCGAGCCAGGCCGCGGTGTTGGCCGCCTGGCCGCCGCCGCTGAACCGGATCCCGGCCGCGGTGTCCGAGCCGGTGGCCAGAGGACCGGAGAGCACCGCGAGCACGTCGGTGATGACGTCGCCGACGACGACGATGCGGGGTGCCGGGCTCATGCCGGGGTGTGGCGGGTCGCCGCGGCAACCGCGATCCGCGCCGCCAGGTCGGCGTTGCGCAGGATGATCCGCACGTTCACCGCCAGGCTGGCGCCCTCGGTGGCGGAGTGGAAGTGGGCCAGCAGGAACGGGGTCACCGCCTTGCCGGTCACCCCGTCGCGCGCCAGCATGGCCAGCCCCGTGGCCAGGGTGCGGTCGTGCAGCGCCGGGTCGAGCTGCTCGTCCACCGGCAGCGGGTTCGCCACGATCAGCCCGCCGGAGTGCACGCCCTGCTCCCGGCGGGCGGCCAGCACGTCGGCCGCCTGCTCCGGCGACTCCACCGACCAGTCCAGGTCGAAGCCGGCGTCGGTGAGGTAGAAGCCGGGGAAGCGGCGGGTGCGGTAGCCGACCACGCTCACGCCGAGGGTCTCCAGCCGCTCCAGGGTGGCGCCCACGTCGAGGATCGACTTCACCCCGGCGCAGACCACCGCGATCGGGGTCCGGGCCAGGGTGACCAGGTCGGCGGACTCGTCGAACGTCTGCGCGGCCTCCCGGTGCACCCCGCCCAGGCCACCGGTGGCGAAGACGCCGATCCCGGCCGCCGCGGCCACCGCGCTGGTCGCCGCCACGGTGGTGGCGCCGTCCGCGCCGGTGGCGGCCGCCACGGCCAGGTCGCGCACCGAGAGCTTGCTCACCCCGTCGACCGTGGCGAGCCGGGTGAGCTGGGCGTCGTCCAGCCCCACGATCAGCTCACCGGCGACCATGCCGATGGTGGCCGGAACGGCCCCCGCGTCCCGGACCGCCTGCTCGATCTGACGCGCGACGCGAAGATTGTCCGGTCGGGGCAGGCCGTGCGAGACGATGGTGCTCTCCAGGGCGACGACCGGACGCCCGTCGCGCAGGGCGTCGGCCACCTCGGTGCCGAGACTGATGTGAAAGTTGGTCACTTCGGCTACGGTACGGGCCGCCTCCGGCGCGGGCCCAGGTGGACCGGGCCGGATCGACCTGCAAAACTGGACCGTTGGAGGTGTAGTCGTGAGTACAGAGGTTCTCGAGCGTCCCGAGCTGAAGGACGCCGACACCGGCCCGGAGATGTTCCACTACGTCCGCAAGGAGAAGATCGCGGAGAGTGCCGTCATGGGCACCTACGTGGTGGCGCTCTGCGGCGAGACCTTTCCGGTGACCAAGGCCGCCAAGCCCGGTTCCCCGGTCTGCCCGAAGTGCAAGGAGATCTACGACTCGTACCGCGAGTGATCCGGGGCGGCCGCCCCGGCCGCCCGCGTAACCTGCGGCGGTGACCACCTCCACCGCCCTGCTCTTCGCCGACCTCACCGGCGTGGCGGTCTTCGCGGCCTCCGGCGCCTCCGCGGCGGTGGCCAAGCGGCTCGACCTCTTCGGGGTGATCTTCGTCGGCGTCGTCGCCGCCCTCGGCGGCGGGATCTTCCGCGACCTGGTCATCGACGAGGTGCCCCCGCTCGCCTTCGCCGACTGGCGGTACGCGGTCACCGCGGCGGTCACCGCCGCCGCCATCTTCTGGCTGCATCCCCAGTTCGCCCGGCTGCGCACCACCGTGCTGGTGCTCGACGCGGCCGGTCTCGCCCTGTTCACCGTCACCGGCACGCTCAAGGCGCTCGACGCCCACGTGCCGGCCGTCGGCGCCTGCATGATCGGCATGCTCACGGCGATCGGCGGCGGGCTGGGCCGCGACCTGCTCACCGGCGAGATCCCGGTGGTGCTGCGCCGGGAGATCTACGCCGTGGCCGCGCTGGCCGGGTCGATCGCCGTGGCGCTGCTGTCGGCGTACGACGCGGCGACCGCGGTGCCGCTGACCGTCGCCGCCGTCTTCGTCTTCGCGCTGCGCCTGGTGTCGCTGCGCCGCCGCTGGTCCGCCCCGGTGCCCGCGATGCGACCGCCGCGCACCGGCGCCCGGGGACCGCAGGTCTGAGCCCCGCGCGCCGGGGTGGGCGGATGTGACCAGCGTGGCGTCGAGTGGGGCGGACGGCCCCCGCTGGTTATGCTGAGCCGGCCTTCGCGGCACCGGATGCGCGAGGGCCTTTTCATGGGCGGCCGCACCCGTGGCCCTCGGCCCGGGTCCGCCGTCGTGCGGTCGGAGAGGAGCTACGCGTGGCACCGCGGTTGCCGGCGCTCGACACGTTCCCGCCCCTGCGTGCCTGGCAGCGCAAGGCGATGGTGGAGTACCTGCGCCGCCGCACCGACGACTTCACGGCGGTCGCCACGCCCGGCGCCGGCAAGACCACGTTCGCCCTGCGGATCGCCGCCGAGCTGCTGAACGACGGCACCGTCGAGGCGGTCACCGTGGTCGCGCCGACCGAGCACCTGAAGACCCAGTGGGCCGAGTCCGCCGCCCGGGTCGGCATCCAGCTCGACGCCGCCTTCCGCAACGCCGACCTGCACTCCGCGGCCGACTTCCACGGCGCGGTCGTCACGTACGCCCAGGTCGGCATGGCGCCGCAGGTGCACCGGCGGCGCACCATGACGCGGCGCACCCTGGTGATCCTCGACGAGATCCACCACGCCGGCGATTCACGCACCTGGGGCGACGGCGTCAAGGCGGCCTTCGAGCCCGCGGTACGGCGGCTGATGCTCACCGGCACGCCGTTCCGCTCCGACGACAACCCGATCCCGTTCGTCAGCTACGAGCGGGGCGGGGACGGGCTGCTCCGCTCCCGCGCCGACTCGGTCTACGGCTACTCCGACGCGCTGCGCGAGGGCGTGGTCCGGCCGGTGCTCTTCCTGGCGTACTCGGGGGAGACCCGGTGGCGCACCAACGCGGGGGAGGAGCTGGCCGCCCGGCTGGGCGAGCCGATGACCCAGGACCTCATCGCGCAGGCCTGGCGGACCGCGCTGGACCCGGCCGGCGACTGGATGCCGCAGGTGCTGCGTGCCGCCGACGCCCGGCTGACCGTGCTGCGCAGCAACGGCATGCCCGACGCCGGCGGTCTGGTGATCGCCAGCGACCAGCAGGTGGCCCGCTCGTACGCCAAGCTGCTGGAGCAGGTGACCGGTGAGAAGGCCGCCGTGGTGCTCTCCGACGACCAGGGCGCCTCCGCGCGGATCGCGACGTTCGCGGCCTCCCAACAGCGCTGGCTCGTCGCGGTGCGGATGGTGTCCGAGGGCGTCGACATCCCCCGGCTGGCCGTCGGCGTCTACGCGACCAGCGCCAGCACCCCGCTCTACTTCGCGCAGGCCATCGGCCGGTTCGTCCGGGCCCGCCGCCCCGGCGAGACCGCCTCGGTCTTCCTGCCCAGCGTGCCGCACCTGCTCGGCCTGGCCAGCGAGATGGAGGCCGAGCGGGACCATGTGCTCGGCAAGCCGAAGGACTCCGACGGCCTCGACGACGACCTGCTGGAGCGTGCCCAGCGGGACGACCAGGCCAGCGGCGAGCTGGAGAAGCGGTTCGCCGCGCTTTCCGCGACCGCCGAGCTGGACCAGGTGATCTTCGACGGGGCCTCGTTCGGCACGGCCGCCCAGGCGGGCACCCCGGAGGAGGAGGAATACCTCGGCCTGCCCGGGCTGCTCACCGCCGACCAGGTCTCCATGCTGCTCACCAAGCGGCAGGCCGAGCAGCTTGCCGCGCAGCGGCGCCGGGCCACCCAGCGGGCCGCTGAGCCGGCCGCTGCGGCCCCGCCGGCGGCCCCGCCACCGATGAGTGCCGCCCAGCGCCGGGTGGCCCTACGGCGGCAGCTGAACGCCCTGGTGGCCGCCCGCCACCACCGCACCGGCCAGCCCCACGGCAAGATCCACGCCGAACTCCGCCGCCTCTGCGGCGGCCCGCCCAGCGCCCAGGCAACGATCGAGCAGCTCGAAGAACGCATCGCCACGGTCCAGACCCTCTGACCGGTCTGGCCCCCGGCCGGACGGTTGGGGTGGGTGCGCAAAAGCCGGCCGGAGGTCCCCAGGGACCTCCGGCCGGCTTTATGTCGAGTTGCGGATTCTTCGTACTCAGTTCGCCATCAGATCGGCGCCACGCCAGCTGAACTCGGGGTCCGACGCGTAGCGCACGGTGATCTTCACGAGATCCTCCGCGTACTTGTTCGCGTGGTGCCCACAGAACACCAGCTCGCTCCCACCCGCCAGAGTGATCCGGAGCTTGCCGGCAGCATTGCAGCGGTCGCACCGTTCATCGGCGGCCGGGGGGCTCACCGTCTCGGGCGGCGGCGTGAGGGTCGGGGTCATCGCCTTCCTCCTCTGGTCGTCACCGATGAACACTCTCTTCGGTTGCTCACCTATCGTGCAACACCCTTCTCGGGCCCTGCCTTCCCTGTGTGCCCGTCGGGGACGGAGGTCACACCTGGCGTGGGAGACAGTGTGCCGTGCACCAAGGGTGCCACGTCAACGATCACAAACGGGCAACCGTCAGGTCACCGGTGAGTGTTCTACGGCTGGTGATCAAACCGACACGTCTGGTTGACGCGTGCCGGTCAGTCCAGGTAGTCGCGGAGCACCTGGGAACGCGAGGGGTGCCGCAACTTGGACATGGTCTTGGATTCGATCTGCCGGATGCGCTCCCGGGTCACGCCGTACACCTGGCCGATCTCGTCCAGGGTGCGCGGCTGGCCGTCGGTGAGGCCGAAGCGCAGGCGTACCACGCCCGCCTCGCGCTCGGACAGCGTCTGGAGGACCTGCTGGAGCTGGTCCTGCAGCAGCGAGAACGACACCGCGTCGACCGCGACGACGGCCTCGGAGTCCTCGATGAAGTCGCCGAGCTGGCTGTCACCCTCGTCACCGATGGTCTGGTCGAGCGAGATGGGCTCCCGGGCGTACTGCTGGATCTCCAGCACCTTCTCCGGTGTGATGTCCATCTCCTTCGCCAGCTCCTCCGGCGTGGGCTCGCGGCCCAGGTCCTGGAGCAGCTCGCGCTGGATCCGGCCAAGCTTGTTGATCACCTCGACCATGTGCACCGGGATGCGGATGGTGCGGGCCTGGTCGGCCATGGCGCGGGTGATGGCCTGGCGGATCCACCAGGTGGCGTAGGTGGAGAACTTGTAGCCCTTGGTGTAGTCGAACTTCTCGACGGCGCGGATCAGGCCGAGGTTGCCCTCCTGGATGAGGTCGAGGAAGGCCATGCCGCGACCGGTGTAGCGCTTGGCCAGCGAGACGACCAGCCGGAGGTTGGCCTCCAGCAGGTGGTTCTTGGCCCGCTCGCCGTCCCGGGAGATCCACATCAGGTCGCGCTGCATGTCGCGGGTGAGCTTCTCCTCGCCCTCGTCGGCGGCGCGCAGCCGCTCGGCGGCGTAGAGGCCGGCCTCGATCCGCTTGGCGAGCTCGACCTCCTGCTCGGCGTTGAGCAGCGGCACCTTGCCGATCTGCTTCAGGTACGCCCGCACGGAGTCGGCGGAGGCGGTCAGCTCGGCGTCCCGGCGCGCCTGCTTGAGCGCCTCGGACTCCTCGTCGTCCCACTCGAAGTCGTTGTCGGTGGCGGAGCTGGCCGCGTCGGCCTCGGCGGCCTGGGTCAGCTCGGCCGGCTCCTCGACCACCACGTCCTCGATCTCGGCGGCCAGTTCCTCCGGGGAGATCTCGCCCTCGGCGCCCTCGCCCTTCGCGCCGTCCTTGGCCGGCTTCGCCGCCGCGTTCTTGGCGGCCACGGTGGCCTTGGTGGCGCGGGTGGTCTTGGTGGCCTTCGCCGGGGCGGCGGCCTTGGCGGCCACCTCGGCGGTGGTGCCGGTGGCGGAGCCGATGGTGCCGGCGGCCTTGCGCGCCGTCGCCTTCCGCGGGGCGGGGGCCGGGGACTCCTCGGCGGCCGGGGCCTGCTTCGGGGCGGGCGCGGCGGCCTTCTTGGTGGTCTTGGCGGTGGTGGCCCGGGAGGCCGGGGTGGCGGACCGGGCGGCGGCCACCCGGCGGCGGGTGCTCGCGGAGCCGTCCACGACCACCGTCACGCCCGCCTCGGAGAGCGCACGGAGGATCTTCTTGGCCTGGGCCGGGGTCACCTCAGCGGACTCGACGGTGCGCGCGAGCTGAGCCGACGTCAGCTGGCCGCCGGCGCTCTGCGCGTGGGCGATCAGGGTGTCGGTGAGCGAGCGAACGTCGGCGCCGGGCTGGCGGGGTTCTGTCACGAATGACCTTCCGGAGGCGAAGAGCGAGCACGGCCGGGTCGTCCGGCACGGCAAGGAACGCGGTGTCGGGCGATGTCGTTGAGGGACCCCCGTGTCCCGGGCCGGCCGGTCGCTGGCGGTCCGTGGCGCGTGGGCAGGGTGAATTGTAACGCCGTCTGCCGCGATCATCCTGCGCCGCACGGCGGACCGGCCGTACGGACCACCGATCAGGCGCAGTTGTGGACTTTGTAAGGATGATACCCGCGCACGAACCGGCAGGTCCGCGTCGTGCCGGAAGGGGACGAACATGATCGCCTCGGCACCTACGCCGCAGGAACTGCTCACGATCGCCGTCGAGGTGGCGCGGGACGCCGCGGCCACCGCGCACCGGATGCGGGCCGAGGGGGTTTCGGTCGCCGCGACCAAGAGCACCGTCACCGACGTGGTCACCGCCGCCGACCGGGCGGTGGAGCGGCAGGTGCTGGAGGCGCTGCGGACGCTGCGCCCCGGCGACGCCGTGCTGGGCGAGGAGTACGGCGCGGGGGAGACCGGCCCGGCCGCCGAGGACGGGGTGCGCTGGATCGTCGACCCGATCGACGGGACCGTCAACTATCTCTACGGGCTGCCGTACTGCGCGGTGTCCCTGGCGGCAGAGGTGGCCGGCGAGGTCGTCGCCGGGGTGGTGCGCAACGTGGCCACCGGCGAGGAGTGGACCGCCACGGCGGGCGGCGGCGCGTGGCGGGACGGGCGGCGGCTGAGCTGCTCCGCCGAGACCGACCTCGGGCAGGCGCTGGTCGCGACCGGGTTCGGCTACGACGCCGGGCGCCGGGCGCACCAGGCCCGGGTGGTCGCCGAGCTGATCCCGCAGGTGCGGGACATCCGCCGGATGGGCGCCGCCGCGCTCGACCTCTGCCTGGCCGCCGAGGGCCGGGTGGACGCCTACTACGAGAAGGGGCTGGCCGCCTGGGACCTCGCCGCGGGCGGGCTGGTCGCCCGGGAGGCCGGGCTGCTGGTGACCGGGCTGTCGGGCCGGCCGCCCGGTCCGGACCTGGTGCTCGCCGCGCCGCCGGCGCTGCACGAGCCGCTGCACAGCCGGCTCGCCGCCCTGGACGCCTCCGGCGGCCCGTGACCGGTCCGCCCGGACGTACGGAAAGAGTGGCCGCCCCGCCGGGGGAGGCCACTCTTTCGCGCTGGCGGGTCGGCCGAACGGCCGGCTACTTCACCGGGCCCGCGCAGGTGCCGGTCGGCGCCTGCGGCGAGCCGAGGTCGCCCAGGGACTGGTTGACCTCGGTGGTGGTGGCCAACTGCTGGAAGCGGTCGCCCAGGATCACGTCGACCGTGTCGTCCTTGCGCTTCAGGTCGGGTTCCAGCTTGGCCTCGTTGAGGAAGTAGGCCCGCAGCAGGTGCGCGGAGCCGACACCCTTGGGGCCGTAGCGCAGCACCGCCACACCCACCACGGCCTTGGGGGCGTTGGCCTCCTTCTTGACCTGGAACTTGCGGTTGCGGAAGTCGTCCGCGATGCTGCCGGCCAGCCCGGCCTCTTCGGTGCCGTTGTAGACGTTGATCTTGACGTCCTTCTGCTCGCGCAGGCGAACGTCGGCGATCGGCCAGCCCTCGGGGCAGTCCGCGGCGGTGCCGGCCTTGCTCTGGGTGTCGCGGACCACCGCGACGACGACGATGACCAGGGCGATGACCGCCAGCAGTCCGACGACAACGAGTGCCCGCACTCGTGCAAAACTCATTCTGGGCGCTCCCCGGACGTGATTGGGTGGCGGCGGCCGCCGGCGGTCGGTCCGCCCCGCCGGCCGTCGAGTACGCCGCTGAGGTTAACGGTTGTCCGGCCGTCGCGTGGAAACAGTCCGACATGCCGGCGCGCCACCGGGGGAACGGGTACTACTACCCCTATCTTCGTGTCGCCTGAGTCACATTGGGAACAACTTCGGGCGCAGGGGCGTACATCTCTGCCGCGAGGGCGGTATACATGCCTCGCCCAAAGGGGGGGTAAGGTTCCGCGCTCGCTGGGGAGTTCCTTCCTGGCGGTCCCGGCCCACGAGGGGTCGGGTCGGGTGACCGACACTTCTGGTGGCCGGCCAGCGGAACCGAAACAGCGTCGTCCGGCGTTACAACCGGAAGCGACCATATCGATATGGGAGAGTGAAACCGATGGCCACCGACTACGACGCCCCGCGTCGCGACGAGGTCGACCTCGGCGAGGACAGCCTGGAAGAGCTCAAGGCCCGGCGCGTCGACACACAGTCGGGCGCCGTGGACGTCGACGAGGCCGAGGTGGCCGAGAGCTTCGAGCTGCCCGGCGCCGACCTGGCCGACGAGGAGCTCACGGTCAAGGTGCTACCGATGCAGCAGGACGAGTTCCGGTGCGCCCGCTGCTTCCTGGTCCACCACCGCAGCCAGCTGGCGGTCGAGCGCAACGGCGAGCTGATCTGCCGCGAGTGCGTCTGACCCCGACCCGAGACACCGGCGGCGGCCTCCTCGACGGGGCCGCCGCTTATCGACCCGCCGTGCGGTGGTGGCCGGAAGCTGCTTGACTCGTACCGGCGGGGATGACGCCCGCGCGGAGCAGGAGGGCGGACGGGTGAGCGAGCGCAGCGAGCGGGCCGACGGGCCGGGCGCCGACGACAGCGGCACCGACCGGCCGACCGACGCGACGCCTCCCGCGGGCGCCGGCGAGTCCGCGCCGCCCGGCGCGGACGCCGACCAGCTCGGCGCGACCGTCGCCGCGCTGACCGCCGACGATCTCCCCCCGGCCCGCCGTCGACAGCTGCTCACCCGGCTGGTCGGCCAGGCCCGCGCCCGCGGCCTCACCGATCTGTACAAGCCGAAGGCCGCGGTCCGCTGGATGGCCGACACCGTCGCCGAGATCGCCCCGCGCGTGCCGATCCGCGACCTGGCCACGCTCCGGAAGCACTTCCCCGGCCTGGACGACGAGGCCCTCGCCGACCGGCTGATCCGCAACGCGTCCCGGGCCACCGCCGGCGTCGGCGCGGCCGGCGGAGGCGTGGCCGCGGTCGAGTGGGCCGTCACTCCGACCCTGCTGTCCGCCCCGGTGCTGCTGGCCGCCGAGACGGTCGCCGTCGTGGCGATCGAGCTGAAGCTGATCGGCGAGCTGCACGAGGTGCACCGGTTGCCGCTGCCCGCCGGCGGCTCGCAGCGGGCCGTGTCGCTGGTGCAGTCCTGGGCCACCCAGCGCGGGGTCAACCCGATGATGCCGGGCGTCGGGGTCAGCGCGGTGCTCGGCACGGCGGCCCGCCGCGAGCTGCGCGACAGCCTGCTGCGCCGCTTCGGCCGCAACCTCACCACGCTCGGCCCGTTCCTGACCGGCGCCGCGGTGGCCGGCTACCTCAACCGGCGGGCCACCCGCACCCTCGGCGACCAGCTCCGCAAGGACCTCCGACACCAGGCCCGCGCCCTGCCCGGCACGCACCCCTGACCAGGGGACGACGCGGGCGGGTCAGGCGGCGTCGCGAGCGGCGATCAGGGCCGCGGCCAGCTCGACCGGGCGGCGCGAGCTGACCACCCAGAACGGGGTGGGGTCGTTGGGGTCGTCCAGCACCACCTGCACGGCGCCGCCGACCCAGGGGCGCTGCACCACGAAGGCGAGCGGGTCGGCGCCGACGCCGAGCACCTCGCGCCGGCCGGCCGCGTCCAGCGGCACCGCGTCCGCGACGTGGCGCACCGGCAGGTGCGCGTCGTCGACCCGCAGCTCACCGGCCCGCACCTCGACCCGGATCCGCCCCAGCCACCACAGCGTGGCCGCCGCCGCCGGGAGCAGCAGCACGAACGGCAGCCAGGCCCGGACGCCGGTCGCGCCCATCCACAGCTCGGCGGCGAGCAGCCCGGCGAGGGCCAGGCCGACCGGCCAGGCCCACCAGGGCAGCCCGAGGCGCTCCGAGTAGTCGGGAGCGGCGGCCACCGGGGCGGCCGAGGATGACGACTGACGCACATCACGAGGGTACGGCGCGCGGCCGGCCGCCGAACCGGCAGGATGGCAGGGGCACCCCCGCAAGGACCGGACGGAAGAGGATGACCGTGACAGACGTCGTACCCGTGCCCGTGCGGCAGCTCGACCCGGAACTGCCGCTGCCGGCGTACGCCCATCCCGGCGACGCGGGCGCGGACCTGGTGGCCGCCGCGGACGTGGAGCTGCCGCCCGGCGGGCGGGCCCTGGTGCCGACCGGCGTGGCCATCGCGCTGCCGGAGGGCTACGTCGGCCTGGTGCACCCCCGATCGGGGCTGGCGGCCAGGCTCGGCGTGACGGTGCTCAACGCGCCCGGTACGGTCGACGCCGGCTACCGGGGTGAGATCCTGGTCAACCTGATCAATCATGATCGGGACACGCCGGCGAAGATCAGCCGGGGCGATCGGATCGCGCAGCTCGTGGTCCAGCGCGTCGCCCGGGCCGAGTTCCAGCCGGTGGTCGAGCTGCCCGCGTCCCGGCGCGGGACCGGCGGGCACGGCTCCACCGGCGGGCACGCCGGGCTGGTCCCGGCTCCGGCGGGCGGGCGGACGGAAGAGGTGGCAGGGTGAGTGCGAACAGCGGAGGGTGGGCGCAGTGATCTTCTCCCGTAAGCGGGCCGAGGGCGCGCGGCACGCGCGTGACGAGCGGGACACCGGGGTCCTCGACACCGAGGAGACCCCGCAGCCGTCGGCCCGCGGCCCCTACGACCTGGCCGAGGCGCCCGACGCGCCCCGGCTCGACCTGGGCAGCCTGCAGATCCCGGCGGTCCCGGAGGTCGAGGTGCGGGTGCAGGCCGACCCGCAGGGCGTGATCCAGCAGGTGGTGCTGGTGCACGGCGAGAACGCCCTCCAGCTCGGCGTCTTCGCGGCCCCCCGCTCCGAGGGCATCTGGGACGAGGTGCGCGAGGAGATCCGGCAGTCGCTGTTCAACGACGGCGCGGCCGCCCAGGAGGTCGAGGGGGAGTACGGCACGGAGCTGCGGGCCCGGGTCCGCACCCCGGACGGCATCACCGACCTGCGCTTCGTCGGCATCGACGGGCCGCGCTGGATGGTGCGCGGGGTCTACCAGGGCGCGGCCGCCACCAGCCCCGACGCCGCCGGCCCTCTCGCGGCCTGCCTGGACGGCCTGGTCGTCGACCGCGGCCCGGAGGCCAAGCCGGTCCGCGAGCCGCTGCCGCTGCGGCTGCCCCGCGAAATGGCCGAGCAGGCCGAGCAGGGCGCGCCGTAACAGCGCGAGGTCTGAGCACCGCGATCCGGGCCCGGTCGAGTCGGCGTGACGCCGGCGACGCCGGGCCCGTCGCGCGTCCGACCCCGGCGGCGGTACGCCCCGACGCCGGTCCCGCCGGCGTGCCGGATCGGCGTACGCTGGCGGGACGGTTCCGCCATCTGCGGGGCCGCGCCGGCGCGGCCGGCCGATCCAGGGAGCCGGCGCGGGCCGGCCGGGGTGGAGAGGTGACGCGGAGGTCATGACGACCGACGAGAGCCGGGTGTCGCTGCGGCGGTTCCTGCAACGGCTCACCGCGAGCGAGGCCGAGATCGAGGCGCAGGAGCTGCAACGGGAGAGCGCCGAGTGTGGCGGCATGCCGGCCCGCCAGTGCATGCGCGGCCAGGTGGTCTCGGTCAGCGGGCGGCTGCGCACGGTGGTCTACACGCCCCGGACCAACCTGCCCACGCTGGAGGCTGACCTCTACGACGGCAGCGACGTGGTGACCCTGGTCTGGCTGGGCCGGCGGCACATCGCCGGCATCGAGCCGGGCCGGCACCTGACCGCCCGCGGCCGGGTGGCCGTACGGGACGACCGCAAGGTGATCTACAACCCGTACTACGAGCTGGAGTCGCCGAAGTGACGACCGGACAGCACACCGAGCCGGAGCTCGGGCCGGAGGACGCGCCGCTGCCCAGCATCGCGGAGCAGATGGCCGACCAGCTCGGCGGCTGGCGGGGTCTGGTCGAGTCGAGCATCCCCGTGGTGGTCTTCGTGATCGCCAACGTGGTGGGCGACCTGCGTCCCGCGGTGATCGCCTCGGTGGCGGTGACCCTGCTGATCGCCGGGCTGCGGCTGGCCCAGCGCCGGCCGGTGCGGCACGCGGTCAACGGCCTGTTCGGCATCGCCATCGGTGCGGCCATCGCCTGGCGCACCGGCGACGAGCGCGACTTCTACCTGCCCGGCATCCTCTACGGCATCGGGTACGGCCTGGCCCTGCTGCTCTCGGCGGCGATCCGGCAGCCGCTGGTCGGCTGGATCTGGTCGGTGCTGGTGGCCAAGGGCCGCTCCGAGTGGCGGGACGACCCGCGGCTGGTGCGCACCTTCACCCAGCTCACCGTGCTCTGGGGCGTGGTGTGGCTGGCCAAGGTGGGCGTGCAGGCCGGGCTCTACCTGGCCCACCAGGACACCGCGCTGGGCGTGGCCCGGCTCGCCCTGGGCTACCCGCCGTACGCGCTGCTGCTGCTGATCACCGTCTGGGTGGTGCGCCGGGTGACCCGGGAGCCCGCGCCGGAGCCGCTGCCGGGGGCCTGAGCCCCCGGGCGGCGGTCGCTCAGGACCGGTTCCGCTTGCGCTCGACGCTGGGCGGGCCGAGGATCACCGCCCGGACCTCGTCCTCCACGGCGGCCGTGCACACGAAGATCAGCTCGTCGCCGGCCTCGATGGGGTCGTCCGGGCTGGGCACCAGCACCCGCTTGCCGCGCAGGATCGCCACCAGCGCCGCGTCCCGGGGGAGCGGCACCGCGTGGATGGGCTGCCCGACGTAGGGCGCGGTGGGCGGCAGGGTGATCTCGACGAGGTTCGCCTCGCCCTGGCGGAAGGTCATCAGCCGGACCAGGTCGCCGACGGTGACCGCCTCCTCGACCAGCGCGGCCATCACCCGCGGCTTGCTCACCGCGACGTCGACGCCCCACTGCTCGGTGAAGAGCCACTCGTTCTCGGCCCGGTTGACCCGGGCCACCACGCGGGGCACCGCGAACTCGGTCTTGGCCAGCAGCGACACCACGAGGTTCACCTTGTCGTCGCCGGTGGCGGCCACGACCACCTCGCAGCCGGCCAGGTTGGCCTCCTCCAGGCTGGCCAGCTCGCAGGCGTCGGCGAGCACCCAGTCGGCGGCCGGCACCCGGTCGGGGCGGAGCATCTTGGGCTGCCGCTCGATCAGCATCACCTGGTGGCCGTTGTCGATCAGCTCCTGGGCGATCGACCGGCCCACGTTGCCCGCGCCGGCGATGGCGATGCGCATGCTCACTGCCCCCCTTCGGGCGGCGCCGCCGCCACCGACGTGACCGAGCCGGTGATGTCGTCGGTCACCAGCATGAAGACCTGGTCGCCCTCCTGCACCACCGTGGAGGCGGTGGGCAGCGTGCCGATCCCGAACCGGATCAGGTAGGCCACCCGGGCTCCGGTGGCCTCCTCGAGGTGCCGCAGGGACCGGCCGATCCAGTCCTTGTGCACCGGCACCTCGATGATCGACACCGTGCTGGTCGGGTCGCGGAACATCTCCACGTTGCCCTCGGGGACCAGGTGGCGCAGCATGCGTTCGGCCGTCCATCGCACGGTGGCCACGGTGGGGATGCCGAGGCGCTCGTAGACCTGGGCGCGGCGCTGGTCGTAGATGCGCGCGGCCACCCGGGACACGCCGAAGGTCTCCCGGGCGAGCCGGGCCGAGATGATGTTGGAGTTGTCGCCGCTGGAGACCGCGGCGAACGCGTCGGCGCGCTCGATGCCGGCCTGCCGCAGCACCTCGCCGTCGAAACCGGCGCCGGTGACCGTGATGCCGGCGAAGTCCGGCCCGAGACGGCGGAACGCGTCCGCGTCCTGGTCGATCACCGCCACCGAGTGCCCCCGGGACTCCAGGCTCTGGGCCAGGGTCGACCCGACCCGGCCACAGCCCATGATCACGACATGCACGGTGTCCGCTCCTCCCACGGTGCCGCACGCTGGCCCGTCGACTGCGAGCCTGCCACGTCCCCGCGCCCGGCGGGGGACCGACCGTACCGCGCGGGCCGTCAGCCACCCCCACCACCCGGCGCGGTGTGGTCGTACTCTTGGCGCTTGTGGCCAGACCCACCTCGCTGCTGAAGCGACTCCTCCTCGGTCGACCGTTCCGGTCCGACCGACTCCAGCACACCCTCCTGCCGAAGCGCATCGCGCTGCCGGTCTTCGCCTCCGACGCGCTCTCCAGCGTCGCCTACGCCCCCGACGAGATCCTCCTGACGCTCTCCATCGCGGGCGCGTCGGCCTTCATCTTCTCCCCGTGGATCGCGCTCGCGGTCGTCGTGGTGATGCTCACCGTGGTGGCCAGCTACCGGCAGAACGTGCACGCCTACCCCTCGGGCGGCGGGGACTACGAGGTGGCGACGGTCAACCTCGGGCCGCGGGCCGGGCTCGCGGTGGCCAGCGCGCTGCTGGTCGACTACGTGCTGACCGTGGCGGTGTCGGTCTCCTCGGGCGTCGCGAACCTCGGCTCGGTGGTGCCGTTCGTGGCCACCCACAAGGTCCTCATCGCGGTCAGCGCGGTGGTGCTGCTGACCGCCATGAACCTGCGCGGCCTGCGCGAGTCCGGCACCGCGTTCGCCATCCCCACCTACGGCTTCGTGATCGTCATCGGCGGCATGCTGCTGACCGGGCTGGTCCGGATCTTCATCCTCGGCCACGACCTGCGCGCGCCGAGCGCCGGGCTGGAGATCCACGCCGAGCACAGCGTGACCGGCTTCGCGTTGATCTTCCTGTTGCTGCGCACCTTCTCCTCCGGCTGCGCGGCGCTCACCGGCGTCGAGGCGATCTCCAACGGCGTACCCGCGTTCAAGACCCCCAAGTCGAAGAACGCGGCGACCACCCTGCTGCTGCTCGGCACCATCGCGGTCAGCATGCTGGTCGGGATCATCTGGCTGGCCAAGCTGACCGGTCTCCAGTTCGTCGAGGACCCGGCGCAGATCGTCTCCGGGCCGGACGGCTACGTGCAGAAGACCGTCACCACCCAGCTCGGCCAGACCGTCTTCGGCGACGGCTCGGTGCTGCTCTACGTGGTGGCCGGGATGACCGCGCTGATCCTGTTCCTGGCCGCGAACACCGCCTTCAACGGCTTCCCGGTGCTCGGCTCGATCCTGGCGCAGGACCGCTACCTGCCCCGCCAGCTGCACACCCGGGGCGACCGGCTGGCCTTCTCCAACGGCATCGTGTTCCTGGCCGTCTTCGCGGTGGTGCTGATCATCGGCTTCCAGGCCGAGGTGACCCGGCTCATCCAGCTCTACATCGTCGGGGTGTTCGTCTCGTTCACCCTCTCCCAGGCCGGCATGATCCGGCACTGGAACCGGCACCTGCGCACCGAGCGGGACCCGGAGGCGCGCGCCCGGATGATCCGCTCCCGGGCGATCAACGCGTTCGGCATGGCCATGACCGGCGTGGTGCTGATCATCGTCCTGCTCACCAAGTTCCTGCTCGGCGCCTGGATCGCGATCGCCGCCATGGCGATGATCTACCTGGTGATGCTGGCCATCCGCCGGCACTACGACCGGATCGCCGCCGAGCTGGAGCCGACCGAGCAGCGCGCCGTGCTGCCCGCCCGCAACCACGCCATCGTGCTGGTCAGCAAGCTGCACCAGCCCACCCTGCGGGCCGTCGCGTACGCGCGGGCGACCCGGCCGGACACGCTCACCGCCGTGACGGTGAACGTGGACGACAAGGACACCCGGGACCTCCAGGCCGACTGGGAGCGGCGTGAGCTGCCGGTGCCGCTGACCGTTATCGACTCCCCGTACCGGGAGATCACCCGGCCGATCCTCAACTTCGTCGCGTCGACCCGCCGGGAGTCGCCCCGCGACGTGGTCACCGTCTTCATCCCGGAGTACGTGGTGGGCCGCTGGTGGGAGAACCTGCTGCACAACCAGAGCGCGCTGCGGCTCAAGGGCCGGCTGCTCTTCGAGCCGGGCGTGATGGTCACCAGCGTGCCCTGGCAGCTCGCCTCGACCGCCAGCAAGAACCTGGACCGGCTGGACGCCACGCTCACCCGTGGCCCGGCGCGCGGCCCCCGGGTGGCCCCGCGCAGCACTCTGCCGCCCAGCGTGCCGCCGGTGGTGTCCGCCCCGCCCGGCGAGAGCGGTGCGGGGGAGCGCCCGTGACCGCGCCGGCCCGGACCGGGCTGGAGGAGGCGCAGCGGGTCGAGCTGACCGTGGACGCGGTCGCCCCGGGCGGGCACTGCGTCGCCCGGGTCGACGGCCAGGTCGTCTTCGTCCGGCACGCGCTGCCCGGCGAGCGGGTGGTGGCCGAGGTGACCGAGCTGCACCGGGGCTTCGCCCGCGCCGACGCCGTCGAGATCCTGACCGCCTCCCCGGACCGGGTCGAACAACCCTGCCCGTACGCGAAGCCGGGCCGCTGCGGCGGCTGCGACCTCCAGCACGTCACCCCGGCCGCCCAGCTCGACTGGAAGCTCGCCGTGGTGCGCGAGCAGCTCACCCGGCTGGGCGGGCTCACCGACGACCAGGTCGACGCGCTGGGCGTCCGGGTCGAGGCGCTGCCGGGCGGGCAACTCGGCTGGCGCTCGCGGGTCCGCTACGCGGTCGACGCGGCCGGCCGGGCCGGGCTGCTCAAGCACCGCTCGCACGAGGTGGTGCCGATCGACCGCTGCCTGATCGCCCACCCGGCCATCCAGGAGCTGCCGGTGCTCACCCCGAGCGGGGCGAGCTGGCCGGACGCCGACGCCGTCGAGACGGTCGCCTCCACCGGCGGCGACGTCAGCGTCGTCGCGTACGCCGAGGGGGCTCCCACCCCGGTCAGCGGCCCGGCCGACGTGCGCGAGGTGGCCGCCGGGCGGGACTGGACGCTGCCCGCGTCCGGCTTCTGGCAGGTGCACCCGGCCGCCGCGGACACCCTGGTCGGCGCGGTGCTCGACCTGCTCGACCCGCGCCCCGGCGAGACCGCCTGGGACCTCTACGGCGGCGCCGGGCTGTTCGCCGCGGCCCTTGCCGGCCGGGTCGGCGACGCCCGGGTCACCCTGGTCGAGTCGAGCCAGAGCGGGGTGGACGCCGCCCGGGCCAACCTGGCCGACCTGCCCCGGGTCGAGGTGGTCGCCGCCCGGGTGGAGACCGCGCTGGCCCGCCGCCGGGTCACCGGCCCGGTCGACCTCGTGGTGCTCGACCCGCCGCGCTCCGGCGCGGGCGCCCCGGTGGTGCGGGACATCGTCGCCGCCGGCCCGCGCGCGGTCGCGTACGTGGCCTGCGACCCGGCGGCCTTCGCCCGGGACGTGCGCACCTTCACCGGGGCCGGCTGGCGGCTCGCCGCGCTGCGCGGCTTCGACCTGTTCCCGATGACCCAGCACGTCGAGCTGGTCGGCCTGTTCCTGCCACCCGACCAGTGACTAGCCTGGCCCGATGAAGATCGTCGGGCTGATGTCGGGGACCTCCTACGACGGGGTGGACGTGGTGGCGGCCGAGTTCACCCGGGACGGGGAGACACTGACCCTGCGCCCGCTCGGGCACCGCAGCCTGGACTACCCCGACGACCTGCGGGCCGAGATCGGCGCGCTGCTGCCCCCGGCGGCCACCACCATCGAGGCGGTCTGCCGGCTGGACAACCGCCTCGGCGAGGTCTTCGCCGAGGCGGCGGCGGCCGGCGTCGAGCTGGCCGGTGGCGCGGTCGACGCGGTGGTCTCGCCCGGGCAGACCGTCTTCCACTGGGTCGAGGCGGGCCGGGTGCGGGGCACCCTCCAGCTCGGCGCGCCGGCCCGGGTGGCCGCCCGGGTGGGCGTACCCGTGTTGCACGACCTGCGGTCGGCGGACGTGGCGGCCGGCGGCCAGGGCGCGCCGCTGGTCCCGGCCTTCGACGCGCTGCTGCTCGACGCGGCCGGCGGGCCGCGGGCGGCGCTCAATCTGGGCGGGATCGCCAACCTCACCGTGGTCGCCCCCGGGGCGCCGGTCCTCGGGTACGACGTGGGTCCCGCGAACGCCCTCCTGGACGCCGCGGCCCGGCGCTTCCTGGACCGCCCCTGCGACCTCGACGGGGCGCGGGCGGCGGCCGGCCGGGTGCACGACGGGCTGCTGGCGCGGCTGCTCGCCGAGCCCTACTACGCCGCGCCCCCGCCCAAGTCGACCGGCAAGGAGCTGTTCCACGCCGGCTACCTGGACGACCGGCTGGCCGCCCTGGGCGAGCCGGTGGCCGACGACGTGCTCGCCACGCTCACCGAGCTGACCGCCCGAACTGTCGCCGACGCCTGCGACCGGCACGGGGTGACCGAGGTCATCGCCGCCGGCGGGGGAGTGCGCAATCCCACACTCCGGGCCCGGCTCGCCGCCCTCGGGGCGGGGCGCTGGCGGCTGCGCACCACCGACGAGCTGGGGGTGCCGGCCCAGGCCAAGGAGGCGTACGCGTTCGCCCTGCTCGGGTGGCTCTCCTGGCACGGGCTGCCCGGGGCCATCCCCTCGGTCACCGGGGCCTCCCGGGCCGCCGTGCTGGGCTCCTGGGCCCCCTCCGGCCCGCCGTCCGCCACGACCCCGCCGGCGCCGCCGCTCCGATTGGTCGTCAACCCCTGATCGGGGGCCTGACCTGGGAAGATCCACGGCCGGGCTGCGGGCTGTCGGGTGGCCGATAGACTCTTCGGTCATGAGCGTTGAAGAGGGCACGGCCAACCACGGCCGGCTGCTGGGCACCGTCCGCGGTCCGCAGGACGTGAAGCGGATGACGGCCGAGCAGCTGGACATCCTCGCCGCCGAGATCCGGGACTTCCTGATCGCCAAGGTTTCCCGCACCGGCGGGCACGTCGGCCCCAACCTGGGCGTGGTCGAGCTGACCCTGGCCATGCACCGGGTCTTCGACTCGCCGCGCGACCGGCTCCTGTTCGACACCGGCCACCAGTCCTACGTACACAAGATCGTGACCGGCCGGCAGGAGGGCTTCGACAAGCTCCGCCAGCGCGGTGGCCTCTCCGGCTACCCGAGCCAGGCCGAGAGCGAGCACGACCTCGTGGAGAACTCGCACGCCTCCACCGCCCTGTCCTACGCCGACGGGCTCGCCAAGGCGTACGCGCTGCGCGGCGAGAGGCGCAGCGTCGTCGCCGTGGTCGGCGACGGCGCCCTCACCGGCGGCATGTGCTGGGAGGCGCTGAACAACATCGCCACCGCCGGCAACCCGCTGGTGATCGTCGTCAACGACAACGGCCGGTCCTACTCGCCGACCATCGGCGGCCTCGCCGACCACCTGTCGTCGCTGCGGCTCAACCCGAGCTACGAGAAGGTGCTCGACACCGTCAAGGACGCCCTCGGCTCGACCCCGCTGGTCGGCAAGCCCATGTACGAGGTGCTGCACGCCGTCAAGAAGGGCATCAAGGACGCCGTCGCGCCGCAGGCCATGTTCGAGGACCTGGGCATCAAGTACGTCGGCCCGGTCGACGGCCACGACGTCCCCGCGATCGAGTCGGCGCTGCGCGCCGCCAAGAACTTCGGCGGCCCGGTGATAGTCCACGCGGTCACCCGCAAGGGCTACGGCTATCGCGCCGCCGAGGAGGACGAGGCGGACCGCCTGCACGGCCCAGGCGGCGCGTTCGACATCGAGACCGGCAAGCTGCTCGCCGCGCCGTCGGTGAAGTGGACCCACGTCTTCGCCGACGAGCTGGTCACCATCGCCGACGAGCGCCCCGACGTCGTCGGCATCACCGCCGCCATGGCCGAGCCCACCGGCATCGCCACCCTGGCCCGCAAGTACCCCAACCGGGTCTACGACGTGGGCATCGCCGAGCAGCACGCCGCCACCTCGGCGGCCGGCCTGGCCATGGGCGGCCTGCACCCGGTGGTCGCCGTCTACGCCACCTTCCTCAACCGCGCCTTCGACCAGGTCCTGCTCGACGTGGCCATGCACAAGCTGCCGGTCACCTTCGTGCTCGACCGGGCCGGCATCACCGGCCCCGACGGGCCCAGCCACTACGGCATCTGGGACATGTCCGTGTTCGGCGTGGTGCCCGGCCTGCGCGTCGCCGCGCCCCGCGACTCGGCCACCCTCCGCGAGGAGCTGCGCGAGGCGGTCGCCGTGGACGACGGCCCGACCATCCTGCGCTTCCCGACCGGCACCGTGGCCGCCGACCTGCCGGCCCTGCGCCGGGTCGGCCCCGTGGACGTGCTGGCCGAGTCGGCGCGCAAGGACGTGCTGCTGGTCGCGGTGGGCTCCTTCGCCGCACTCGGCATGGAGGTCGCCACCCGGGTCGCCGAGCAGGGGTACGGGGTGACCGTGGTCGACCCGCGCTGGGTGCGTCCGGTGCCGGCCGAGCTGGTCGAGCTGGCCGCCGGACACCGGCTCGTCGTCACCGTCGAGGACGGCGTCCGGGTCGGTGGCGTGGGGTCCGCCCTCGCGCAGGCCATGCGGGACGCTGACGTTCTGGTGCCGGTGAAGGACCTCGGTGTGCCGGCGGACTGGCACCCGCACGGGACCCGGGCGCAGATCCTTGCTGATCTGGGGCTGACGGCGCAGGACGTGGCGCGGAACGTCACCGGGTGGATCTCGGGGCTGGACGCGGAGTCCGTCGAGCCGGCCGCCGACGAGGCCACCGCCAAGAACTGATCCCAGCTACGTCGAACGGGCGGTCCTGCTGTGCGCAGGGCCGCCCGTTCGGCATCTGGATGAGTAAGTCGACCTGCGTCTCGGCCACCGCTGGCGACGTCCGCACCTGGCCCGACCGGATCGGCACCTTCCCGGCCGGCTGACCGGCAGTTCCCGGCCGGACAGTCCATCGCCCCGTGGACGCCGAAATGCTACGAAGGGGAGTGCCTGACCTGACAAGCTCCCTTGATGCCACGTCCCTGGAGACTCCGCGGCTGCTGCTGCGCCGCTGGCAAAGCGATGATCTGGACGGGTTGGCCGCAGTCAACGCGCAGCCCGAGGTGATGCGCTACATCCACGACGGCCGCACCCTGGACCGGGCCGCGACCGCGGAGCGTCTGGCCAACTATCAGCGGCACTGGGACGAGCACGGCTTCGGCCTGTACGCGGTGGAGATCAAAGAGACCGGCGAGCTGGCCGGTTTCACCGGACTCGCGGTGCCGACCTTCCTGCCCGAGATCATGCCGGCCGTGGAGATCGGCTGGCGGCTCGGCCGCGCGTACTGGGGCCGGGGCCTGGCCACCGAGGCGGCCCAGGCCGTTGTCGCCCACACTCGTGCCGAGCTCGGCCTGCGGCGGCTGGTCAGCATCCACGTCGTCGGCAACGAGGCGTCCGCGCGGGTGATGGTCAAGCTGGGCATGTCGCTGGAGCGCGAGACCGTGCAGCCGGACACCGGCCGCCCGGTCCGGGTCTACGCGATGGACCTGTAAACAGATCTCCGCAGCCAGGACCTAGATCTTGGACGAAACGGCCCCTATAGGGGCCATTTCGTACCAAGATCGCCCAGCGGCGAACGAAGCCGCAACCCAATACGGTGCGCGTATGGCGGCGGGTCGGCCCTTCGGTTGGCGTCGAACGCCGACGACGAGCCACGTCGAAGGCTCAGCGCCCGCCCACGGACCGGTACCAGGTCTTCTCGGTGCCCGCCAGGCTGAACGTCTGCTTCCGGTCCGGCTGCGCCACCACCACGAGCCCCGGCCGGTCCACCAGCCGGGTCGTCCCCGGCGGCGCCGCGAACGAGGCGTCCCGCGTCCGCCAGCTCAGCACGGCCAGAGGCTGCCCCGGCACCGGCAGGTAGTAGGCCTGCAACGTCGTGGACCGGTCGGCCGGGGAGACCACGGGAGCGCCGCCGCCCGCCGGTCGGTAGACCACGGCCGTCATCGTCCCGGTGGCGCTCTCCCAGGTGAGCTGCTCCAGCTCGCCCGGCTCGCCGCCGCCGAGCGTCACCGACCCCAGCGACCGCACCGCGATCTTCGCCATCGGCCAGGACTCCGGCGCCGACCGCGGCGCCTGCCGGTCCCCGAGCCGCCGCGGCACGCTCCCGAACGGCCCGCGCTCCCCGCCGAGCAGGCACGTGTCCAGCCCGGTCAGCGCCCGCTTCCCCGAACCCGTCTCGTCGCGCACCAGGGGATAGCGAGGCGCCGGAGTCGCCGTACCCAGGTCGAGGACGCGGTCCGCGGCCCGGCCGCGCGGCAGTGAGCGGGTGGGCCGCAGCGTCGCGGTCACCGCCACGGCCTGGCAGGCGGGCACGGCGACCGGCTCGGTGATGCCGTCGGCCGCGGGGAGCGCCTTCCCGTCGGGGCCGAGCAGCCGCTCCACCCGGGCGGAGGTGAGATAGCGGCGGCCGGTGGGCTGCTGGACGGGCAGCACGTCGGAGTAGACGAGGTAGCCGGGCTCGGTGTACTCGGTGGCGTGGGCGACGCGCCAGCGCTGTCCGTCGCGGTCGAGTTGCAGCAGCCAGGAGGCGGCCTCGCCGGGCACATCGGCGGCGACCAGGGCGAGCGGTGACCCGGCGACCTCCCCGGAGTAGAGGATGCCCGAGGAGGAGAGGTGGGCGCGGTCGTCGACGGGGGAGCGCCAGTCGCGGACGGCGGCGGTGATGCCGGCGGTCGCAGCGGCGTCGCGGGTCAGGCTGCCCCGCGCCGGCCAGACCTTGAGGGTGCCGTCCAGGCTGTCGTAGCCGACCGGCAGCGTCGCGGGCTGCCGCCCGGCGACCGGGCCGCAGCCGGTCAGCAGCAGGGCAAGCAGCGCGGTGGCCGTCGTGCCGCGTCGGCGGGCTGAAGCCACCCTGTACGCCCCCTGTTATCCCATCGCGGTCGTGTCCGGAAGCCCACATGGTACGAGACGACCCGTCGCCCGGCCGCGCCCGGCTCACCCTTTCGGCCGATGACCATTGAGGACGGTGGGACGTGCGATTCGTACGCCATTCTCCCGCTCCGGTAGACTCCGCCGACTGTGACGCCTGCCGAGCCCCGTGGCGACTCGACGCCCGACGCCGACGCCCCCGGCGGACCGCTCTCCGTCATGGTGGACGAACCCCCGGTCACCGCACCCGACCCGGAGCCGGCCGCGCCGGCCGCGCGGCGGCGGTGGCGGTGGACGCCGCGCCGGCTGGACCTGGCCGTGTACGGGGTGTTCCTGCTCGCCGCGCTCTGGGTGACGAGTGGGATCTGGGCCGACCCGGCCGGCCGGGTGGCCGCCCTCTACAGCAGCGACCCGGCGCAGGTGCAGTTCTTCCTGGCCCACTCGGTGCGGGTCGTGCTGCACGGTGAGTACCCGTTCTACACCGACCAGTTCAACTATCCGGACGGGGTCAACCTGATGGCGAACACCGCCATCCTGGCCCTCGGCATCCCCATGGTGCCGGTGACCCTCCTGTTCGGGCCGGCGGCTTCCTTCGTCACCCTGGTCACGCTGGGTCTCGCCGGCACGGCCGCCGCCTGGTACCGGGTGCTCTCCCGGCACCTGGTCCGCAACCGGCTGGCCGCCGCCGTGGGCGCCTGGTTCTGCGGGTTCTCGCCGGCCATGCTGTCGCACGCCAACTGGCATCCGAACATCATCAGCCAGTTCCTGCTGCCGTTCATCGTGTGGCGGGTGCTGGTGCTGACCCGCTCCAACCGGCCGGTCCGCGACGGCGCGCTGCTCGCCCTGTTGGTCACCGCGCAGGCGTTCGTCAACGAGGAGATCCTGCTCTTCACGGCGCTGGCCTGCGGGGTGTTCCTGCTGGCCGTGGTGGTGCAGCGGCGCGAGCGGTGGGCCGCCGCCTGGCGGCCGCTCGCCGCCGGGCTGGCCGTCTGCGCGGTGCTCGCCGGGGCGCTGCTGGCGTACCCGCTCTGGGTGCAGTTCGCGGGGCCCATGGCGTACCACGGGCTGAGCGACACGGTCCGCGACTACGGCAACGACATCGCCGCGTTCTTCACCCCCGGCTCGCCCACGCTGGGCGGCAACGAGCGGGCCAACGTCAACCTGGCCCCGAACTACTCGGAGGAGAACGCCTTCTTCGGCTGGAGCCTGTCGCTGCTGGCCGTCGGCATCGTGGTCTGGCTGCGCCGGGACGTGGTGGTCCGGGCGCTCGCCGCGACCGGGCTGTTCTTCGCCGTGCTCTCCCTGGGTGAGCGGGTCTCCTGGTGGGACCGGGACCTGGTCACCGGCCCGTGGGAGCTGCTGGTGAAGCTGCCGCTGCTGGACGCCGTGGTGCCCACCCGGTTCGGCCTCATCACCACCGTGGTCGTCGGGGTGCTGCTCGCCCTCGCCGTCCAGCGGGCCGCGACGCTGCGGGTCGTGGAGCGGCGCACCATGCGTACCCTGACCGCCGCCGGTCTGGTCTTCGCGCTGCTGCCCATCGCGCCCATGCCGTTGCGGGTCACCACCCGCCCGGCCGTGCCGGCGTTCATCACGGCCGACCGGTGGCGGCAGTACGTGGGCCCGGACCAGACGCTGGTCTCCGTCCCGGTGCCGGCCATGGGCAACACCGACCCGATGCGCTGGGCGGCCAGCACCGACCTGGCCTTCAAGATCCCCGGGGGCTACTTCCTGGCCCCGCGCAACGGGGTCACCGGCGACCCGGGCCGCTTCGGCGGCCGGCCCAGCGGCATCGGCGAGCTGCTCGCCGAGGTCGAGGCCACCGGGCGTACGCCGAAGCTCGACGAGCGGCAGCGCCGCCGCTTCCTCGACGAGCTGCGGCACTGGCGGGCCGCCATCGTGGTGCTGCCGCTGAACGAGCAGAACGCCGAACCGCTGCGCCGCACCGTGGAGCAGCTGGTCGGGCCCGCCCGGCAGGAGCTGGACGTGTGGTTGTGGGACGTCCGGACACTGACCAGCCAGTCCGCCTGACCGGCCCGGACCGCCCCGACCCGGCGCCCCGGCGCCGGTGGCGGCCGCGCCCGGTCGACGCGCTCGTGGTCGCCGGCTACCTCGGGCTGGCCGTGCTGCTCACCGCCGGCCAGTGGGGCCGGCCCGACCGGCTGTTCCACCAGGCCGGCGACCAGATGCTGTTCGAGTGGATGCTGGCCCGCGCCGCCCGGGCGGTGACCGGCGGCGAGAACCCGCTGCACAGCGCCGCGTTGAACGTGCCGGACGGGGTCAACCTGATGGCCAACACCTCGGTGCTGGGGCTGGGCGTGCCGCTCACCCCGGTCACCGCGCTGTTCGGCTCGCAGGCGGCCTTCCTCGTCGCCGTGGTGCTCTGCCTCGCCGGCACGGCCACCGCCTGGTACGCGCTGCTCGCCCGCCGGCTGATCCGCTCCCGGGCCGCCGCGGCGGTGGGCGGGCTGTTCTGCGGCTTCGCCCCGGGCCTCGTGTCCCAGGCCGGCGCGCACCTGCACATGGCCGCCCAGTTCCTGGTCCCGGTGATTCTCGGGCTGGTGTTCCGGCCGGCCGCAGACCGGGTCCGCCGGGACGGGATCCTGCTCGGGCTGGCCGTCGCGTACCAGGTCTTCCTCGGCGAGGAGGTGCTGGTCTTCCTGGCCCTCGCGGCCGGGGTGTTCGCCGGGGCGTACGCCCTCGCGGACCGGGCCGGGGCGCGCCGGCTGGCGCCCGTGGTGGCGCGCCGGCTCGGCGTCGGCGTGCTGGTCGCCGGGGTGCTGCTGGCGTACCCGCTCTGGGTCCAGTTCCGCGGCCCCGGCCACTACGACGGGATGCCCTTCTACGCGCGGGGCTACCGGCTGGACCTGGCCTCTTACGCGTCCGCCGCCCGGCAGACCGTCGCCGGGGACGGCTACCATGCCGGGCTGCTCTCCCCGAACCCCACCGAGGAGAACTCCTTCTTCGGGCCGTTCCTGCCGCTGCTGGCCGTGCTCATCGTGGTTCGGCTGTGGCGGCGGCCCCTGGTCCGGGCCCTCGCCGCCTGCGGGCTGCTCTTCGCGCTGCTCTCCCTCGGCACCACGATCGTGGTGAACCGGCACGACACCGGGCTGCCCGGGCCGTACCGGTTGCTCGCCGGGGTGCCGCTGCTCGACCTCGTGGTGCCGGCCCGGTTCGCGCTGGTGTGCGTACCGGTGCTCGGGGTTCTGCTGGCCCTCGCCCTGGACCGGGTCCGGCGCCGCGCGGCCCGCACCTGGGCGCCGTGGGCGGGGGCGGTCGCCGCCGCGCTCCTGCCGCTCACCCCGACCCCGATCCGCACCGTGCCGGCCATGCCGGTGCCGGCCTTCGTGGCCGGCGGCGACTGGCGGGCGTACGTGCCGCCGGGGCGGACGCTGGTGCCGGTGCCGCCCGTCACCGGCTCCGGGGTCAGCCCCGCCACCTTCTGGTCGGCGCGCACCGGGCTGGCCTTCGACGCGCCGGGCGGCTACTTCATCGGCCCCCGCTCCGCCGACAGTCCCACCGCGCACTGGGGTGCGCCAGATCTGCCCACCTCGCTGCTGCTGCGCCGGGCCGCCGAGACCGGCCAGGTGCCGCCGATCGGCGACGCGGAACGCCGCCAGGCCGTCGCGGACCTGCGGCACTGGCGGGCGGCCGTGCTCGTGCAGGCCGGCTCGACGCCGGGCGACCCGGTCCGTGCCACGGTGGACGCCCTGGTCGGCCCCGGCCGCGACGTCCCCGGCGCGCACCTGTGGGACGTCCGCCCCCTGCTCGTTGCCCCAGGCGGTTAGGAGGGGCCCCCTCCTATACCGGAGGCGTTAACAGGGGGCCCTTCCTTACACGCGGTCGCGGACGTCCCAGAGCCAGACGTCGTCCATGCGCTGCGGCTGCCCGAGCAGCGCCGTCATCAGCTCGCGGAGCACGTCCTCGCGGGGATTCGCGCCGAGCACCACCACCGACGCCTTCCAGAAGCGCAGGTCGTCGAGGGCCTGGCGGCGGTTCTCCTCGGTCAGCGGCGGAACCTTGTTGGCGTCCATCGTGGAGTAGATGAGGGTGCTGGTCGGCCGGTTCGGCGCGCCGAAGACCCCCTCGCCCACCTCGTTCGGCCCGATGAAGTAGCCGCCGGGAATGGGGAACGCCTGCTCGGTGAGCGCGCTCCAGCGCAGCGTGGGCAGGCCGTGCACGTTGCTCGGGATCGGCACCGGCACCAGGGTGCGGCCGTCCGGCACGTAGGGCCGCCAGCCGCCCGCCGTGATGAAGCGCGGCGGCGGGTCGATCTGCTGGGCCGGCAGCGGGCGGGGGAACAGCGGGAGCAGGGCGGCCACGATGGCCGCGTACCCGACGAGGCGCAGCCGGCGCCGGAGCGACCCGGGAGCGGCGGAGCCGGTGCGCTGGGCGGGCACCGGCGGGCGGCCGCGCCCGGACAGGGCGTCCCAGGCCAGCGCGAGCAGCACGCCGACCGCGGCGGCCACCACGAGGCTGAGCCGGGTCGGCATCATCATCTCGACCAGCGGCAGGTCGTCCGGCACGTACGCCCAGGGGCCGTCGACGGTGGTCTCCACCCCGTCGAAACGCACCTTCGGGCCGATCGCGGCGACCGAGAAGACCACCACGAGCACGGCCAGGATCCGGGCCGGCAGCGAGCGGCGCACCAGCAGCACCAGGGCGGCCAGCGCCACGAGCACCAGCGGCCAGCCGAACCAGGTGTTCTGCTCGGTCAGCCCGATGGTCTGCTCCACCGCCTCGTTGCCGGCGACCGTGTCGCGGGCGAAGGTGACGAAGGCCATCAGGTCCTCGCCCCAGTTGTGGAAGACCCCGCCCTGCAGGCCCCGGTAGGACTGCGGCCCGTTGAACTGGAACCAGATCGGGTACGCGGTCAGCAGCAGGGCCAGCCCGCCGCCCACCCCGGCGGCGGCGAAGAACGCGCCGGCCCGCTCGCGCGCCGCGCGCGGCCGCTGCACCACCCAGGCCACCACGACCACCAGGCAGGCCAGCGCGGTGAGCAGCAGCATCTCCTCGTTGATGAAGATCTGGTACGCCACCAGCAGGCCCAGCGCGAGCCCGTTGCGCCGCCAGCGACCCGGTTCGCCCAGCCGCAGCACCCGGGCCACGATCAGCGGGAGCAGGAAGTTGGAGACGAAGTTCGGCTGCCCGTTGGCGTGGTGCACGATGCCCGGGGCGAAACCGAGGAAGGCGCCGCCGACGAAGGCCGCCCCGCGCGAGCGCACCAGGTGCCGCGACAGCACCCAGTAGGAGGTGGCCGCGGTGGCCGACAGCGCCGCGCCGAGGTAGAGCGCGTACATCACCTGCGGGCCGAGCAGCAGGGTGAGCGGCGCCAGCGGCAGGGTGACCCCGAGCAGCGAGGTGTTCGCCATCATGTTCACCCCGTCCGGCGCGTTCTGCCGGGCGGTGAAGAGCGGGTTCTCCAGGTGACGCACCGAGTACGCGCCGTGCGCGAAGAGCCATTCGAACCAGCTGTGGTCGGTCGGCAGGTGCGAGGAGACCCGGTGCTCCACGTCCCCCCAGTAGTTGAGGCAGACGAGAACCCCGAGCACCGCATAGGCTCCGATGGCCAGCACGTCGGCGCGCGCCGGCCGGCGTCGGGGCCGACGCGGCGGGTCCGCCACGACGGCCTCGGCCTCGACGGGCGAGGAGTTCAGCGAGGGATCCACCACCGGCACAGCCACGACGGGCCATCGTACAGGCGGCACGTCGCCGCGCCGGTCACGGCCGGCCGCCGGTGCGGCGGCGCGGAGAGGGGGTGGTCGTGACCGTCATCGATCTGGGTGAGCTGCGCGACGACACCGCGCCCGGTCCGGCGGCACGGCGGCCGCGGGCCGTCGGCCGTCCGTTCCGGAGCGTCGTGGTGCTGCTGGTGGCGTTGGTCACGCTGGGCGCCGCGGCCCCGCCGTCGCGGCCCGCCGCGCGCACCCTGGCCGGCGGTCCCGGTGCCACCGCGTTCGTCTCCGGCGACCGGGTGTACGTGGTGCAGCCGCCCGACCCGCAGCGCGGCGTGGGCCGGCAACTCGTCGCCTACCACGTCGGTCTGGGTCCACTCCGGACGATCTGGCGGACCCTGGTGCCGGGGGAGGGAGCCGGCAGCACGGTGTGGGAGCAGGACGGCACCGTGCTGCTCGTCGGGCGGGCCGCCAACGACTCCGGGTGGGAGACGATCGGCTTCGACGCCCGCACCGGCCGGGTGAGCTGGCTTCAGCCCGGGGTGGCCTTCCCGGCCGGTGGGGCGCTGCTCATGCAGGTCCCCGAGGTGACGGGCCGGCAGCCGTTCCGCCGGGTGGCGGTGAGCGACGGCCGGACCCTCTGGTCGGCCCCCGGCACCCCGGACAACCTCGAGCTCAGCTTCGGCCCGTCCGGGGAGGTGGACCGGCTGGTGCACCTGCCGGCCGACGGCGAGACCGCCGTTTACGACCCGGCCAGCGGCGCGAGGCTGGCGGCCCGCGACCTGGCTACGGGTGACCGGCCCACCCGGGAGCGGACTCTGCTCGCCGCCGGGCTGCTGCTGGTGATCGGGGTCGACGGCGGCAGCGTCACCGCCTACGACCTGGACACCCTGCAGCAGCGCTGGACGGCGGTGCTCCCGCTGCTGGGCTACGCCGAGCGGTGCGGCCGGCTGCTCTGCGCCACCCGGCTGACCGGCGGGATGTGGGCGCTCGACCCCGCCACCGGCGCCGTCCGGTGGACCGGCGACCGGTGGACGGGCACGTTCGGGGCCGCGGGCGGCCGGCTCCTGGTCGCCGCGGGCGACGCCACGGCCACCGGAATCCCCCTGGCGGTGGTCGACGAGGCCACCGGCCGGCTGGTGGCCGACCTCGGCGTCTGGGAGGTGGTCCCCCAGGACGAGTTCGACGGCCGGCTGTTCGGCATCCGGCGGATAAGAAACAGCCGCCAGCTCCTTGTCGAGCTGGACCCGGCAGGCGGCCGCCCCGTGGCGCGGGACGTCCTGGTCGGCGCGATCGGGGACTGCCGGATGGGCGCGAAGCTGGTCGTCTGCCGCCACACGAACGGCGGGTTCGCGCTGTGGCGGCTGCCGTGAGCCCGGTCATCGAGCTGGGGGAGATGCGGCGCGGCGACGAGGCCGACGAGCCGGCGCCCGCGCCGGTCCGGCCGCCGGGCCGGGTGGCCCGGGTGGTGGCGCTCTGCTGCCTCGCGGTGCTCACCCTGGCCGGCGCGGCCCCGCCGGCCCGGCCGCCGGCGGGGATCCGGGTGGCCGCCCCGCAGGGCGCCGTCTTCCTGGTCCTGGCGGACCGGCTCGTGGTGGCCGACGGGCCGGGCACCGTCGGCCGGGGTGGCCGGGTGGTCACCGGGCATCGCCTGCCCGGCGGCGAGCCGCTGTGGCGGTTCACCCTGCCGGCCGGCGACCACGTCCTCGGGCTGGGCAGGGTGGCCGGCGGGCTGCTGGTGACGAGCAGCCCGGCCGGGGCCGGCGACACGCTCTCCACCCTGCTGGATCCCCGGACCGGCGTGGTGCGCTGGCGGCAGTCCGGCTACCCGGTGTCGACCGCGTCCGGCGGGGTGCTGTTCGAGACGCCACGTGCCGCCGGGACGGGCACGGTCCTGGCCGTCGACCCGGCCTCCGGCGCGGTGCGCTGGTCGCTGCCGCTGCCCAGCAACGGGGTGGCCTACCGGACGGAGGACCGGGGGCCGACCCAGATCGTGCTGGTCACCCCGGACGGCCGGGTGGAGGTGCACGACGCGGACTCCGGCGCGCTGGTGCACGCCGGCCGGGTGCCGCCGGCCGCGGACCGGGTCTCCTACCGGTTCACCCAGGTGGTGGCCGACCTGCTGCTGGTCGACGGCGCGCCGGGCACGGTCACCGCGTACGGGCTGGACCGGCTGGACCGGCGCTGGAACGTGCCGGTGGAGCCCCGCGCCGGGGTGTGGTTCGTCGAGTGCGCCGGGATGGTGTGCATCCGCGACCAGGTCGGCGGCGTACGCGCCCTCGACCCGGCCACCGGCCGGCCGGGCTGGGTGGACGACCAGTGGGTCGGAATGGCGCCGGTCGGCGGCCGGCTGCTCGGGGCCGAGCCCGGTGTCGGGCTGGAGCTGGAGCTGTCGGTGCTCGACCCGGCCACCGGGCGCGCTCTCGCCCGACTCGGCCGCTGGCGGATGACGGGTGTCGAGAGCGACCCGACCCGGCTGCTCGGGCTGCGCCGGCTGACCGGCGACCGGACGTTGGTCGGCGTGCTGGACGTCGCGGCCGGTGAGGCCCGGATCCGGGCGGTGCTGCCCGGCTCCTGGGACGAGTGCGCCGACTCGGGCACCGCGCTGGTCTGCCTGCGCCCGTCGGGCGGGCTGATGATCTGGCCGGTGGGCCGCTGACCTACCAGTTGGCCTGGACGGGCGCCGGCGGCAGCGGCACCGACCCGGGCCGCACCACGTAGACGACGCCGCCGCTGCCGCCCTGCCAGGCCGCCTCGAACGCCGCCCGGGGCACGGTCCGGCGCACCCCCTCGTCGTCGGGGGCGTACGGGTCGTTGAGCACCGGGTCGCCGTCGGCCGTGAAGCCGACCAGCACGATCAGGTGCCCCCGGGTGTCGTAGTCCAGCCCGGGAACCTGCCCCCGGGTGAAGGCCGCCGAGACGATCAGCGGGATGCCGGCGGCCACGAACCGTTCCGCCTCGGCCAGCGAGCGCAGCCGGGTGACGAACGCGTCCACCCCGTGCAGTCCCGCGTACGCGGTGTTGAACGCCCAGTTCCCGGCCCCCGCGTACGCGTGGTCGTAGCAGTGCCGGGCGGCGTGCACCACCACGGGGCGGGGGCCGGGCGGGGCGACCCAGGCGTACCGGTCGGGGGTGGGGCCGGCGCCCCAGAAGTCGAGCACCATCGAGACGCAGGTGGGGCTGCACCAGGAGTCCCCGCCGCCGCCCCAGCGGGTCTCCCCGCCGGCGTGCAGCCGCTGCGCGTAGCGGGGCACGTCGAGCACCCGGCCCCGCGCGTCGCCGGCTTCCGTGCCGCCCCGGGCGGGCGCCGGGACCGGGCCGGTCTCCGGTGCGCCACCCGCGCGGGTGGCGGGCGTGCCGGTGCCGGTCGGCGCACCGGCGGAGGCGACCACGCCGACCGTGCGCAGCACCGGGCCGGCCGGGGCGTCGGGGTGCCGGAGCAGGGTGACCCGGACCTGCCAGCCGGTGACGGTCGCGCCGGTCACGCGCAGGGTGTCGGCCGCGACCGAGGCGGCGTCGTCCGCCTGGCCCGGCACCGAGGAGCGGTGGATGGCCGTGTCGTCGGCGGCCCACCGGCCCAGCTCGTACCACCCTGTGGTGGCGGCGTCCCCGGCGCAGCCGCGCAGCTCCACCCGCAGCCAGCAGCCGGGCGGGGCGTCGGCGGTCCAGGAGGGCACCAGTTCGGCGGCGGCGAAGCCGACCGGGACCACCGGGGACGTCCAGGTCGCCGCGTCGTACCCGGCCGTCTCGCCCGAGTGCGGGTCGGTGTGGTGCAGGCGGTCGGCCGGCGTGGCCAGCACCAGCCCGTCCGGTCCGGCGGCCACCCCGTCGGCGGTGCCGAGGCGCAGGTCCGCCGGGAAGCGGAAGCGGTGGTACGTCACGTCCCGGCCGGGGTCGACAGCGGTCATGCGGGCTCCCGTCGGGCTCGGACCCGGGCCGGTGGCCGGGTGCTTGTCGCTCGCTGCCGGGCAGCATCGCGTACCCGAAGATTTTTTGCAACGACGGTGCGCGGGGGACGCTTGGCGGCCCGCACTAGGTTGTGGGAGGTCACGAGGTGGGAGGCCGGGATGCGGGTACTGGTGGTCGAGGACGAGCGGAACCTCGCCGACGCGATCGCGCGCGGGCTGCGCAAGCGCGGGATGGCCGTGGACGTCGCCTACGACGGCGACGCCGGGCACGAGGCCGCCTTCGTGACCCGCTACGACGTGGTGATCCTGGACCGGGACCTGCCCGGGGTGCACGGCGACCGGATCTGCGCCGACCTGGCCGCCTCCGGCGCGCTCACCCGGGTGCTGATGCTGACCGCGAGCGTCACGGTCGCCGACCGGGTGGAGGGCTTGCGGCTCGGCGCCGACGACTACCTGCCCAAGCCGTTCGCCTTCGACGAGCTGGTCGCCCGGGTGCAGGCGCTGGGCCGGCGGGCCACCCCGGCCGCCCCGCCGGTGCTGGAGGTGGCCGACCTGGTGCTCGACCCGGCCCGCCGGGTGGTCACCCGCGGCGGCGAGCCGGTCGACCTGACCAACAAGGAGTTCGGCGTGCTGGCCGAGCTGCTCAAGGCGCGCGGCGCGGTGGTCTCCAGCGAGGAGTTGCTGGAGCGGGTCTGGGACGCGAACACCGACCCGTTCACCACCATCGTCCGGGTCACCGTGATGACACTGCGCAAGAAGCTCGGCGACCCGCCGCTCATCGACACGGTGGTGGGCGCGGGCTACCGGATCGGCGAGGTGCCCGCATGAGCGGGCGTACCCGGTTGCGGCCCACCCTGCGGCTGCGGCTCACCCTGCTCAACGGGGTGCTGCTGGTCGGGGCCGGCGCGGTCCTGGTGCTGCTGGCCTGGCTGCTGGTCCGCGACGCGCTGCGCCCCGCCGACGAGCGGGAGCTGCTGGTCAAGGCCCTGGTGGCGCTGGTGGCCATCGGCATGGTCGGGATCGCCGGGGGGTATGCGGTGGCCGGCCGGGCCCTGCGCCCGCTGCACCAGGTCACCGCCACCGCGCGCCGGCTCGGCGAGACCACCCTCGACGAGCGGATCGGCTGGTCCGGCGCGAACGACGAGGTGGCCGAGCTGGCCGAGACCTTCGACGCCATGCTGGACCGGATCAGCGCCGCGTTCGAGGCGCAGAAGCGGTTCGTGGCCAACGCCTCCCACGAGCTGCGGACCCCGCTCGCGGTGATGCGCACCGAGATCGACGTGACCCTCAGCGACGACGAGGCGGACCTCGCCGAGTACCGCCGGATGGCCAGCGTGGTCCGGGACGCCTCGGAACGCGCCAACGGGCTGGTCGACGCGCTGCTGGTGCTGGCCCGCAGCGAGGCGCAGACGGGTGGCCGGCTGGCCCGGCGCACCGAGTTCGACCTGGCCGTGGGCACCGCCAACGCGCTCTCCGCAATGGCCCACGAGGTGGAGCGCATCGGCCTCAGGGTGCACACCTCGCTGCGGGCCGCACCGGTGGTCGGCGACCCGGGCCTGCTCGACCGGCTCGCCGGCAACCTGGTGGAGAACGCCGTCCGTTACAACCACCTGCACGGCCGGCTCTGGGTGCGGACCGGCACCGACGGGCACCGGTCCTGGCTCGTGGTCGGGAACACCGGCTTCGAGGTCGCCCCCGCCGACGTGCCGGGGCTGTTCGAGCCGTTCCGGCGCGGCGGGCAGGAACGCACCGGCGCCCGCGGCTCCGGCCTCGGACTGTCCATCGTGCGCGCGGTCTGCGACGCGCACGGAGGCACGGTGAAGGCGGTCGCCCAGCCGGGCGGCGGCCTGGAGGTGACCGTCACCCTGCCGTCGGCCGACGCCCCCGCGGCCACCTAGGAGCCGATCGGCGTCCGCGCGGCCGGCCGACGGTACGCGCCGGACCGCCGACCTGACGGCCGCCGCCCGCCGAACCACCATCCGCGGCCACCTGTTCGTGCGGGCGGCCCGGCTGTCCCGTCCGGTCGCGCCGGGTGGTCGGGCGGGAGCGGCGCGGTGGTCGGGCAGAAAGCGTGGCCGGTGCTGGACGGCGCGTGACGGGTGGCTCAGGGTGAGTGCTGCCTCACACCTGTCCACACCAGTCTCCGGAGCTGCCAGTGACCCCACCCTCGGCTCTCACGCGCCGTGTCCTCGTGGCCCTCGCCGCCGTCGCGCTCACCGCCGCCGGGCTGGCCCCGGCCGATCCCGCCGCCGCCACGCCCGGCCACACCGCGCTGGTCAAAGCGACGCCCTCCACCGCCTCGCCGGACATCATGGACGGCACGGTCAACGCGATCCACGACGCCGGCACGAAGATCATCGTGGCCGGCTCGTTCACCCGCGTGCAGAACCGCGGGTCCGACGTCGACATCACCCGCAACTACCTGCTCGCCTTCGACAAGGCCACCGGCGCCGTGGACACCGCCTTCGCGCCGGCCGTCGACAACGAGGTGTACGCGGTGGTCGCCGGACCCAGCGCCGGGACGGTCTTCGTGGCCGGCAAGTTCAACACCGTCAACGGGGTGACCCGGCGCAAGGTGGCCCTGCTCACCGTCGCCACCGGCGCGGTGGTCACCGGCTTCGCCGGCCCGGCGTTCAACGGGCTGGTCAACGACGTCGCCCTGGTCGGCGGGCGGCTGCTGGTCGGCGGCATCTTCACCACGGCCGGCAACCCCAACCCGCGCGGCGGCCTCGCCTCCCTGAACGCCAGCACCGGCGCGGTGGACGGCTACCTCACCACGGCCCTCACCGAGCACCACAACTACGACGGGGTCAGCGGCTCCAACGCCGGCGTCGGTGCCGAGAAGCTGGCCGTCTCACCGGACGGCACGAAGCTCGTGGTGATCGGCAACTTCAAGAAGGCCGACGGGGTCCTGCACGACCAGATCGTCAAGCTGGACCTGGGCGGGACGACGGCCACCGTGGCCGACTGGAACACCAGCCGGTACACCCCGCGCTGCGCCTGGTGGGCCTTCGACTCGTACATGCGGGACCTCGCGTTCGCCCCGGACGGCAGCTACTTCGTGGTGGTGACCACCGGCGCGCCCAACGGCGGCACGCTCTGCGACGCCGCCGCCCGCTGGGAGGCCGGCGCCACCGGCACCGACCTCCAGCCCACCTGGGTCGACTACACCGGCGGCGACACCTACCTCTCCGTCGGCATCAGCGAGCAGGCCGTCTACGTCGGCGGCCACTTCCGCTGGTTGAACAACAGCTTCGGCGGCGACTCCGCCCAGGCCGGCGCCGTGGGCCGGGCCAGCATCGCGGCTCTCGACCCGCGCACCGGCCTGCCCCTGTCCTGGAACCCGGGCCGGCACCCGCGCGGCATCGGCGCCTCCGAGATGCTGGTCACCCCGGCCGGCCTCTGGGTCGGCTCGGACACCTCGTGGATCGGCAACTTCCAGTACCGGCGGGAGCGGATCGCGTTCTTCCCGCTGACCGGCGGCGCGGCGCCGCACCCGACCACCACGGCCGCCCTTCCCGGGAACGTGTACCAGGCCGGGGTCCCGGCGCCGACGAACGTGCTGTACCGGGTCAACGCGGGCGGCCCCCTGGTCGCCTCGACGGACACCGGGCCGGACTGGGCGGCCGACGACGGCGGCAACCCCAGCCCGTACCACAACGCCGGCAGCAGCACGGCCGGCTTCGCGCCGGTCGGCGGCGTCGACGGCACCGTGCCGGCCGGCACCCCGGCCGCGCTCTACGCCGACGAGCGCTGGGACCCGGCCGGCGACGCGGAGATGAGCTGGCAGTTCCCGGTACCCACGGGCACCGAGGTGCAGGTCCGCCTCTACCTGGCCAACCGGTACGACGGCACCGCCGGCCCCGGCTCCCGCGTCTTCGACGTGGCGGTGGAGGGAACCACCGTCCTGGACGACCTCGACCTCTCCGCGAGCGTCGGGCACAACGTGGGCACCATGCGGGCGTTCACGGTGGTCAGCGACGGCTCGATCGGCGTCGACTTTCGGCACGTCGTGGAGAACCCGCTGGTCGACGGCATCGAGATCGTCAAGACCGGCGCCCCGCCCGCCGGCACCGGCAACGAGGTGCAGGTCCGGTCATACGACGGGGCTACCACGGTCGGCGCGGCGGCCCCGGTGGCCGTGCCGGACGGCACCGCGTGGTCCACCGCGCGGGGCGCGTTCTGGGTCGGCGGCACGCTCTTCTACGGGATGAACGGGTCGCTGTGGCGGCGCACCTTCGACGGGTCCACCTTCGGCGCCGCGTCGGCGGTCGACCCGTACCACGACGCCTACTGGGACGCGGTGGAGACGGACTCGGGCCCGGCCGGCCAGACGTACGCCGGGGTGACCACCAACTTCTATCCCGAGATCCCGAACGTCACCGGCATGTTCTTCGGCGGCGGCCGGCTCTACTACACCCTCGCCGGCCAGAGCGGCCTGTTCTGGCGCTGGTTCACCCCGGACAGCGGCGTGGTCGGCGCGGAGAAGTTCACCGTCGCCGGGGCGAGCGGCTTCGCCGACGCCGGCTCGGTCTTCCTGGCCGGCAGCACCCTCTACAAGGTCAACCGCAGCACCGGCGAGCTGTCGGCCACCGACTGGGCGGGCGGTGCGCCGGCCGCGGCGTTCACCGTGCGCAGCGGTCCGGCGGTGGACGGCGTCGACTGGCGGGCGAAGGCGGTCTTCGTCGGCCCCTGACCCCCAGGTCTCCCGTCCGGCCCGGTCCCGCCCACGCGGGGCCGGGCCGGCCTTGTCCCCGCCGCCGGGTGGTGACATGATCGACAGCGTCAGCCCGACGTGTGGAAGGGGGTGTGGTCGATGTCCACCGTGAACAGTCCCGCGCCCCGCAGTCCTCGCTGACCGTCCTCACTCCGGCGGGGCGCACTCCGATCCAGGAGGAAGCACCGTGAGTGCACAGATCCACTGCGTCACCGTCGAGAGCGACGACCCGTACGTCCTGGCCAGATGGTGGGCCCGGGCTCTCGACCGGAAGCTGAACGACGACGACCACCCGGGCGACCCGGAGGCGGTCCTCGCCGCCCCCGACGGCCACGGCCCCGACCTCCTCTTCGTCTCGGTGGGGGAGCGGCACGGCAAGGGCGCTTTCCACCTCGACGTGCACGCGGCCGAGGGGACCCGGGACGAGGAGGTGGCGCGGCTGCGTGACCTCGGCGCCACCCTGGTCGACGACCGGCGCCGGCCGGACGGCACCGGCTGGGTGGTCCTCGCCGACCCGGAGGGCAACGAGTTCTGCGTCTGCCGCAGCCCCGCGGAGCGGGCCGCGTCGGCCTGACCGGTGAAACGGAAACCGGGCCCCCGCCGTCCGGCGGGGGCCCGGTTCACCGGGTCGGCGGGAACTAGTCCCGCTTCTCGATCTCACCGCGCATGGTCACGAACTCCTGCTGGATCTCGGCGGCGGACTTGAAGTAGACCACCACCATGCCCAGGCTGCCCTTGTCGGCCCACAGGCAGACGGCCACCGGGACGTCCTGGGCCTTGCCGTCGCCGCACTTGGCGTCGCCGCCCAGCGGGCCGGCGTCGACCGTCTTGAACTCCTTGGCGCCCAGCTCAGGGGTGATCTCCGTGACGGCGTCCGCCATCTCCTTCTGCGGGTCGGCGATGACGCCGGACGCGCCGGCGATCATGACCAGGTCCTTCTTCGCCGGATCGCCGTAGAAGGCGCCCACCGTGCTGGTGGCGTTGGGGACGTCCTTGGCCATCTCGGACTTCATCTGCGTGGCGGCCGTCTGGAGGTCCGGCTCGCTCACCCTGGGCCGCCCGGCCAGCGTGGTGGGCTCGACCAGGCGGGTCTTGGTCGCCTGGACGACCTCACCGACCTCGTCCTTCGCGGCGAACCAGACGGCGACGCCACCACCCACGCACAGCACCAGCACGACGGCCAGCACGATGAGCAGGATCTTGCCGACGCTCGACTTCTTCTTCGGCGGCAGCGGGGCCGGCGCGCCGTAGCCGGGCTGGCCGGTCTCCGGGTAGCCGCCGTACTGCTGGCCGGGCTGGCCGGGCTGCCCGCTCTCCGGGTAGCCGCCGTACTGCTGGCCGGGCTGGCCGGGCTGCCCGCTCTCCGGGTAGCCGCCGTACTGCTGGCCGGGCTGGCCGCTCTCCGGGTAGCCGCCGTACTGCGGCTGCTGCTGGGGAGCCGGCGGGTAGCCGCCGCCGTGCTGGGGCTGCTGCGGCGGCTGGTAGCCGCCGGGCTGCTGCTGGGGCGGGGGGTAGGAACCGGGGTAAGGATTGGACGGCGGCTGGGACATGTTTGGCAGCTCCTGCTGAGAAGTCCGGACGCGTGATCGTAGCCATCCGCACCGACACCGCACTGTCCGGCCTCCGACCACGTGACGAAACCGGAACCGGGTCGTGACCGGGGCCGGCCCTGCGGTGTCCGCAGGGTGACCGGCGGGTGGCCGGTGCCCGGCCCGGAAACGGCCGATCGCGGTGGCCGGACCGTCCCGAGGGGACGGCCGACCACCGCGATCGGTGGCGCGTCGTGTCAGCCGTGCAGGCTGGCGACCCCGCGCGGCAGGAACCGCCGGCCGGTGACCCGCTCGGCGGTGCCGGTCCGGTCCAGGTACGGCGTGACGCCGCCCAGGTGGAACGGCCAGCCGGCGCCCAGGATCATGCACAGGTCGATGTCCTGCGCCTCGGCGACGACGCCCTCGTCGAGCATGAGCCGGATCTCCTCGGCGAGCGCGTCCAGCGCGTTCTGCCGGACCTGCTCGGCGGTGAGCGGCTGGTCGCCGACCACGAGCAGCTTGGCGACCTCCTCGTTGACCTGGTCGTCGACCACGATCGGCTGGCCCGAGTCGGCGATCCGCTTGAGGTTCTCGCTGACGCCGAACCGCTCCGGGAACGCGGTGTGCAGGGTCCCGCCCACGTGGTACGCCACGGCCGGGCCGACGAGCTGGAGCAGGGCGAGCGGGCGCATCGGCAGGCCCAGCGGGTCCAGCGCGCTGTTCGCCACGTCCAGCGGGGTGCCCTGGTCGACGGCGGCGAAGACGGTGCCGAGGAAGCGGGTCAGCAGCCGGTTGACCACGAACGCCGGGGCGTCCTTGACCAGCACGCTCGACTTCCTCAGCTGCTTGCCGACCGCGAACGCGGTGGCCAGCGTCGCGTCGTCGGTCCGCTCGCCGCGGACGATCTCCAGCAGTGGCAGCACGGCGACCGGGTTGAAGAAGTGGAAGCCGACCACCCGCTCCGGGTGCTCCAGGTCGGCGGCCATCTCGGTGATCGACAGGCTGGAGGTGTTGGTGGCGAGCACCGCCTCCGGCTTGACGATCTTCTCCAGCTCGGCCCAGACCTGCTTCTTGACGCCGAGGTCCTCGAAGACCGCCTCGATGACGAAGTCGGCGTCGGCGAAGACGGACTTGTCGACCGAGCCGCTCACCAGCCCGTACAGCTTGGCCGCCGTGCCCTTGTCCATCCGGCCCTTGCTGACGGCCTTCTCGATCTGGGTGTGCACGTAGCCGACGCCCTTGTCCACCCGGGACTGGTCCAGGTCGGTCATGACGACCGGCACCTGGAGGCGGCGGGCGAAGAGCAGGGCGAGCTGGCTGGCCATGAGGCCGGCGCCCACGATGCCCACCTTGGTGACCGGGCGGGCCAGGCCCTTGTCCGGCGCGCCGGCCGGCCGCTTGGCCCGCCGCTGCACCAGATCGAAGGCGTACAGGCCGCTGCGCAGCTCCTCGGAGAAGACCAGGTCCGCCAGGGCCTCGTCCTCGGCCGCGGTGCCGGCCGCGAAGTCGCCGTCCTTCGCCGTCTCCAGGAGGTCCAGCGCCTTGTACGCGGCCGGGACCGCGCCGTGCAGCCGCTGGTCGAGGGTCTGCCGGGCGAAGTAGAGCACGCCCGCCCACATGTCCTTGTCGACCTCGGGCCGGGTCACGGTGACCTCGCCCCGGACGACACCGGCGGCCCACTCCAGCGACCGCTCCAGGAAGTCGGCCGGCTCCAGCAGCACGTCGGCGATGCCCATCTCGGCCGCCTGCTTCGGCTTGAGCATCTTGTTCTGCATCAGCGGGTTCTGCAGGATCACCTGCGTCGCGGCCGGGATGCCGATCAGGTTCGGCAGCAGCTGGGTGCCGCCCCAGCCGGGGACCAGCCCGAGCGAGACCTCGGGCAGCGCCAGGGCCGCCGCGCCCGCCGACAGGGTCCGGTAGTGGCAGTGCAGGGCCAGCTCCAGGCCGCCGCCCATCGCCGCGCCGTTGACGAAGGCGAACGTGGGGACGGCGCTGTCCTTCAGCCGGGCGAAGACCCGGTGGCCGAGCCGGCCGATCTCCAGCGCCTGCTCGCGGTTCTCCAGCTGCGGCAGGCTCGTGATGTCCGCGCCGACGCAGAAGATGTACGGCTTGCCGGTGACCGCGATGAACGCGGGGTCCGCCGCCAGGGCGGCGGTGATCGCCTCGTCCAGGCTGGTCAGGCCGCCGGGGCCGAAGCTGTTCGGCTTGGTGTGGTCGAAGCCGTTGTCCAGGGTGATGAGGGCGGCCGGACGGTCCAGCCCCGGTACGGCCACCTGGCGCAGGAGCGCCCTGGTGACGACCTCGTTCGCTGCGGCGAGGCTCACTTGTCTCCACCCTCCCAGTGCGGGTTCTCCCAGATCACGGTGCCGCCCATGCCGATGCCGATGCACATGGCGGTGAGGCCGTAGCGGACCTCGGGGTGCTCGGCGAACTGCCGGGCGAGCTGGGTCATCAGCCGGACGCCGGAGGAGGCGAGCGGGTGACCGATGGCGATCGCGCCGCCCCACGGGTTGACCCGGGGGTCGTCATCGGCGATGCCGAAGTGGTCGAGGAAGGCGAGCACCTGCACCGCGAAGGCCTCGTTCAGCTCGAACAGGCCGATGTCGTCGATGCTCAGGCCGGCGATCCGCAGCGCCTTCTCGGTCGACGGGATCGGGCCGACACCCATGACCTCGGGCTCGACGCCGACGAAGCCGAACGACACCAGCCGCATGCCGATCGGCAGGCCCAGCTCGCGGGCGGTCTCCTCGGCGACGAGCAGGGCGGCCGTGGCGCCGTCGTTCAGGCCGGCCGCGTTGCCCGCGGTGACCTTGCCGTGCGGGCGGAACGGGGTCTTGAGGGTGGCGAGCTTCTCCAGCGAGGTCTCCCGCGGAGCCTCGTCGGTGGTGGCCAGGCCCCAGCCGGCCTCCGGGTCGCGGATCGCCACCGGCACCAGGTCGCCCTGGAGCTTGCCGTTGGCGTACGCCTTGGCGGTCTTCTGCTGCGAGGCGAGCGCGAACGCGTCGGTGCGCTCCTTGGTGATCTGCGGGACCCGGTCGTGCAGGTTCTCCGCGGTGGCGCCCATGACCAGCGCCGACGGGTCGACCAGCTTCTCCGCGATGATCCGCGGGTTGGGGTCGACGCCCTCACCCATCGGGTGGCGGCCCATGTGCTCGACGCCACCGGCGATGGCCACGTCGTAGGCGCCCACGGCGATGCCGCTGGCGACGGTGGTGACGGCGGTCATCGCGCCGGCGCACATCCGGTCGATGGCGAAGCCGGGCACCGTCTTGGGCAGGCCGGCCAGCAGGGCGGCGGTGCGGCCGATGGTCAGGCCCTGGTCGCCGATCTGGGTGGTGGCCGCGATGGCGACCTCCTCCACCTTCTCCGGCGGCAGCTGCGGGTTGCGCCGCATCAGCTCGCGGATGCAGCGGATCACCAGGTCGTCGGCGCGGGTGTTGGCGTACATGCCACCCGCCTTGCCGAACGGGGTGCGGACGCCGTCGACGAAGACGACATCCCGAACTTCACGGGGCACTGAGAGCCTCCCTAGCCGGCACTGGCGGTTTCCCCCGGATGCTACTCGCCAGTAACCATCGCCGACACCACCCCCCGTGTGGCCAACCCCACACCGCTCCCCGCCGCGTTGATCAAGAAGTTTGCGTCGGGAAACGCCGTGCGGCCGACGCAAACCTCTTGATCAACGAGGAGTGGGGGTCAGGACGTCGGGAGGTGGAGGGCCTCGGTCAGGGCGGGGAGGAGGAGGGTGATCTGCCACTCCCTCGCGCCGAACGTGCGCAGGGTCTCCGCGACCGTGTCGTCGGTGATCTCCTCCGGCGGCTGCCAGGCCAGGCGGCGGATGAAGTCCGGGGCGATCAGGTTCTCCGGCGGCAGGTGGTGGGCGCCGGCGGTGCCGACCACCACCTCCCGGCAGCGGGCCAGCCGGCCGGCCGCCACCGGGTCCCGCTCCGCCCACCGGTGCGGCGGGGGCGGACCCTCCACCACCGGGCTCACCGGCAGGGCGTCGTCCGGCAGCTGGCGCGCGTCGTCCAGGGCCGCCAGCCAGGTACGCGCCAGCCGGCGCACCGAACGGCCACCGAAACCGGGGAGCGTCAGCAGGGTCTTCTCGTCCTTCGGGTCCAGCTCGGCGGCCGCCACGATGGCCGAGTCCGGCAGCACCCGACCCGGTGCGGCGTCCCGCCGCGCGGCGATCTGGTCCCGCGCGTACCACAGCGAGCGCACCCGGGCCTGGGCCCGCGCGCCGCGCACCCGGTGGATGCCCGAGGTACGGCGCCACGGCTCGGCCCGCACCCGGGGCGGCCGGGCGCCGTTGCGCACCAGCGCGGCGAACTCCTCCGCCGCCCAGGCGGACTTGCCCTGCTTGGTCAACTCCTCGTCGAGCGCGTCGCGCAGGTCGACCAGCAGCTCCACGTCCAGCGCCGCGTACGTCAGCCAGGACTCCGGCAGCGGCCGGCTCGACCAGTCCGCCGCGGAGTGGTGCTTCTCCAGGCTGTAGCCGAGCACCTGCTCGGTCAGCGCGGCCAGACCCACCCGCTCGAACCCGGCCAGCCGGGCGGCCAGCTCGGTGTCGAAAAGCCGGCGCGGGCGCAGGCCCAGCTCGGCGAGGCAGGCCAGATCCTGGCTGGCGGCGTGCAGCACCCACTCGGCCTCGGCGATCACGCCGTCGAGGCCGGTCAGGTCGGGCAGCGGCAGCGGGTCGATCAGCGCCGTGCCCGAGCCGGCCCGGCGCAGCTGCACCAGGTAGGCGCGCTGGCTGTAGCGATAGCCGGAGGCACGCTCGGCGTCCAGGGCCACCGGGCCGCTGCCGGCCGCGAAGCGGGCCACGACCTCATCGAGCTCGCTCGGAGTGGCCACCGGCGCGGGCGTGCCCTCGCGCGGGGCGGTCAGCGGGACGGGCCCGCCGACGGTGGGTTCGGTCCCCGCGTCCGCCGGCTCCGGCGTGGCCGAGGACGGATGCGGCGATGCCTCTTCCGTACGGCTTTCGGCGGCCCGACGGCGCAGGGGTGGTTCGTCGGTCACCTGACAACCCTAGTGCGCCGGGCGATCCGGTGTGCGCAGCCGGTCGGGCGCGTGTCGGCGGGATGTCCCACCGGTGTCGTGGCCGGGTCGTGTTGCGCCGGGATGGCAGGGTCGGACACCGGGGGCGACAAAGCCCGTTCACGCAGGTACGGTCCATCGAGCCGCGGGGCCGCGAGGGCGTTGCCGGGGTGGCGGTGCGGTCACGGGGGAGGACAAGGCGATCATGACGGGCGCGTACGGGGCCGGGGACGGCGTGCCGGGGCCGGGCGACGACGAGACTGCCGCCCCGGAGCGGGCCGGGACCGACCGGCCGGGGCCGCTGCCGCCGCGCATCGTCCCACCGACCGGCCACGCCACCGTTCCCGGCCAGCCGACCGCACCGACCGCGGGCCTCCCGGGTGCGCCCGCCTACGGCTTTCCGCCGGGCAACGCCCCGACCGGCCCCGGTGCGGGCTACGGCTCCGCGCCCGCCGCGCCCGGTACCGGCTTCGCTTCCGGCTCCGCATCCGTCGCCCCCGGCGCCGGCTTCGCTTCCCCGCCCGCCGCTCCCGGTTCCGGGCCCGCCGCGCCCGGTGCCGCCTTCGGCTCTGCGTCCGCCGACCCCGGTACCGGCTTCGGCTTCGGCTCTGCGTCCGCCGACCCCGGTGCCGCCTTCGGCGCGACCCCCGGTGCGCCGAGCGCCAACCAGCCGGGTGCCGGGGCCACGTGGTCGGCGGCGCCGAACAGTGGCCAGTGGGGCGGCCCGGCCGCCCCGGCTCCGCGCACGCCTGGCGGCTGGCCGCCCGCACAGCCGGGCGCCGTTCCGGGGCAGTTCGCCGGCCAGCCCGGCGCCGCCGCCCATCCGGCCGCACCGGACGCGAGCCCCGCTGCCGCACCGGCACCCCAGGGCCAGCCGTCCGCCCACCCGACCCAGCCGGCCTCCGGCCCGGCCTACCCGGCTCCGGCCTCCGGCCCGGCCTTTCCGGGTCAGCCCACGTCGGGCCCGGCCTACCCGGCTCCGACCTCGGGCCCGGCCTACCCGGGTCAGCCGACCTCGGGCCCGGCCTACCCGGGTCAGGCGACCTCGGGCCCGGCCTACCCCGGTCAGCCCGGATCCGGCCCGGCCTACCCCGGTCAGCCGACATCCCGTCCGGCCTACCCAGGGCAGGCTGGCGCCGGGCCGCTGTCGGTGCCGCCCGCCGGTCAGCCCGAGCGGTCCGGGCGGGGGCGTCGGCTACCGGTGGTGGGGCTCGTCCTGGCCGGGATCCTGGCGCTGGTCGCGGGCCTGCAGGCGTACCAGATCCACCGGCTGGACGACCGGCTCGCCGCCACCGACCGGCGGCTGGCCGAGGCGCAGGGCGCGGCCGCCGGCCGGCTCGACGGCCTGGAGGAACGCGCGGGCGTCCTGGAGAAGCAGGCCGGGGCCGCGTTCAACCCGGAGGCGGTGGCGAGCGCGGTGCTGCCCAGCGTGTTCCGGGTACGGGCCGGCCAGTTCACCGGCACGGCCTTCGCCATCGGCAAGGCCCCGTCCGGGGGCGGCACCACCCTGCTCACCAACTTCCACGTGGTGGAGGCGGTCTTCACCGCGGGCGACCGCAAGGTCTTCCTGGAGCGCACCGACCAGCGGTTCGAGGCCACCATCGTCGAGGTCGACAAGGACAAGGACCTCGCCCACCTGCGCACCACCGCGAAGTTCACCGGGCTGGTCGCGGCGCGTACGCCGGTCAAGTCCGGGCAGCAGATCGTGGTGGTCGGCGCGCCGCTCGGCCTCCAGGACAGTGTCACCACCGGCGTGGTGAGCGCGTTCCGCAAGGACGAGGGCGGCTCCGGTCCGGTGATCCAGTTCGATGCGCCGATCAACCCCGGCAACTCCGGCGGGCCGGTGATCAACGGCTTGAAGGAGGTCGTGGGCATCGCCACGGCCAAGGCCCGGGACGCCGAAGGCATCGGCCTGGCGGTGCCGATCAAGACCGCGTGCGACCGGTTCAAGCTCTGCTGACCGGCGCGCCGCCGGCGGCTTGACCGCGTACCGCACCGTCGAGGCGTGGGCCCCGACCCCGCCGACCGCAGACCCCGGCCCTACGGGCCACCCCGCGGGGGACCAGCCAACCTGGAGGAAGAAGCATGTCCCAGCCACCGACCGGAGCGGGCGGCTACCCGCCCCAGCCGCCGGGGGGCACCGTCTACGGCAGCCCGTACGAGGCCCAGCCCGAGCCCCCGCAGCACGGGGCGGCTCAGCCCGACCCCACCCTGCCGCAGCCCACCGCCCCAATTCCCGGGCAGTACACGCCGGGCGCCGGGCCGGTCCCGCCGCCGGCCCCCGCGAGCCCCGCGCCGAGCTACCCCCAGCCCATGTCGGCCCCGCCGATCTCCGGCGCGGCGTCCGGCTACCCGCAGCCGATGTCGGCTCCGCCGATCTCCGGCGCTGGGTCCGGCTACCCGCAGCCCATGTCGGCCCCGCCGACCTCCGGCGCCGGCCCGGTACCCGGCTACCCGCAGCCGATGTCGGCCCCGCCGGGCTACCCCATGTCGGCTCCGCCCGGCCCGGTGCCGCCCTACGGGGCGCCCGCGGCCGGTGGCGGGAAGGGGCGGGCCGCCCTGATCCTGGGCCTCGTCGCCGGGCTGCTCCTGGTCCTCGGCGGCGTGATGACCGGCCTCTACGTCACCACCAACGGCAAGCTGCACAAGGCCGAGCAGCAGGTCAGCCAGCGGGACGGCACGATCACCGCGAACCGGCAGGAGATCGACAAGCTGAAGGGTGACCTCCAGACGGTCCGTGACAAGCTCGCCGACACCGAGCAGGACCTGACGGGCACCAAGAACGACCGGGACGAGCAGGCCCGCCAGAAGAAGGTCATCGGGAGCTGCCTGGACAAGCTGACCGCGGCCATCGCGGCGGCGTCCCGGGACGACAAGGCGGCCTTCGACGCCGCCAACAAGGGGCTGGACAAGGTCTGCGACGAGGCCGAGAACTACCTCTGACCCGGCGTCACCACGGGCCGCTCCGACCACTCGGGGCGGCCCTCGCCGTGTCCGGACAGGCGGATCTTGGCAAGTTGTCGTTCACCGCGGACGGCAACTCGCCACGATCGCAGAGGGTGCGGGGTCAGGCGGCGCCGGCGGGGCGGCGGGTGTGGAGCGCCGTGACGCCGGGTGGGGGGAGGCCGGCGGTCGAGGCCAGCAGGGTGCACCAGCCGAGCAGGTGCGGGGCCAGGTCGGTGCTGAGCGGCGTCCAGGAGGCGCGGATCTCGATGTCGCCCGCGGCGGGCGGCCCGGCCAGCTCGCCGAAGCGGGTGGAGAGCGTCTGGGTGACCGTGCCGCCGATGGCCCGGTAGCGGGCCTCCTGCGCGTCGAGGGCGTCGGTCAGCCAGGTCCAGCCCACCCCGGGCAGCAGCGGGTCGCTGGCCAGGTCCACCTCCAGCTCGGCGGTCACGTAGGTGACCAGCCGCAGGGTGCCCTGCCACGCCTCGTGCCCGGCCGGATCGTGCAGGAGGATGAGCCGCCCGGTGGCCACCTCGTCGTCCTCGCGGAGCACGCCGGCGGAGAGCGCGAAGGCGTAGGGGGCCAGGCGCTGCGGTGCGCCGACCTCCTCCAGCACGATCTCGGGGCGGCAGGTCACCGATCGCAGCCCCGCGACCGCGCGGGCGAAGGTTTCCGGGAGCGCGATCGGGGGGGCCATGACGGCAGCCTATGCCGCCCCGCTCCGCCCGGTGTGACGGCACGCCGGGCGATCATGCCGATCATGTCGCCGGATCGCGTGAGAAGGGGACCCTTCTCTACCGCAGGCGTTAACAAGGGGCCCTTCCTTTCACGTCACAAAAGGTGGCGGTGGCGGCGGGGGGCGTCCGGGCGCGTGGCACGATTGCCGCGATGACCACCGACACCACGGGCACTGCCGCCCGAGACGGAGAACCCCGCCGCGGCGGGCCGGCCGACTCGCCCTTCGTGCGCGCCTGCCGGCGCGAGCCGGGCCCGCACACCCCGGTCTGGTTCATGCGCCAGGCCGGCCGGTCACTGCCGGAGTACCGCGACATCCGGGCCAACGTGCCGATGCTGGACTCGTGCCGCCGCCCCGAGCTGGTCCGGGAGATCACCCTCCAGCCGGTCCGCCGGCACGGCGTCGACGCGGCCATCCTGTTCAGCGACATCGTGGTGCCGGTGGCCGCCGCCGGGGTCGACCTGGACATCGTGCCCGGCACCGGCCCGGTGGTGGCCGAACCGGTCCGCACGGCCGCCGACGTCGAGCGGATCAACCCGATCGGCCGCGACGAGGTGTCCTACGTGGACGAGGCCGTGCGCCTGCTCGTCGCCGATCTGGGCGACACCCCGCTGATCGGCTTCGCGGGCGCGCCGTTCACCCTGGCCAGCTACCTGGTCGAGGGCGGGCCGTCGCGGACCCACGCCAAGACCAAGGCGCTGATGTACGGCGACCCGGACCTGTGGCACGCGCTCTGCACCCGGCTCGCCGAGGTGACGCTGGCGTTCCTGCGGGTGCAGGTCGACGCCGGGGTCTCGGCCGTGCAGCTCTTCGACTCCTGGGCCGGGGCGCTCTCCGAGGCGGACTACCGCCGCTACGTGCTGCCGCACTCGGCGTACGTGCTCGCCGGCCTGGCGGACGCGGGCGTGCCCCGCATCCACTTCGGGGTGGGCACCGCGGAGCTGCTCGGCGCGATGGGCGAGGCCGGCGCCGACGTGGTCGGCGTGGACTGGCGCACGCCGCTGGACGTCGCGACCCGCCGCATCGGCCCGGACCGGGCGGTGCAGGGCAACCTCGACCCGGCCGTGCTGCTCGCCCCCTGGCCGGTCGTGGAGGCCGAGGTGCGCCGCATCCTCGACGAGGGGCGGGCCGCCCCCGGTCACGTGTTCAACCTGGGACACGGCGTGCTGCCGGAGACCGACCCCGAGGCGCTGACCCGGGTGGTGGCGCTGGTGCACGAGCTGTCCGCGCGGCCGGCCGCGTAGGGGAGGGACGACCATGGCGCGACCGTGGCGGGCGGCGATCGTCGGTGGCGGGATCACCGGGCTGGCCGCCGCCGTCCGCTTGCGCGACCGCGCCCCCGCCGGCACCGAGATCACCGTGTACGAGCAGTCCGGCCGCCTCGGCGGCAAGCTGCGCACCGGTGAGCTGGCCGGCGGGCCGGTCGAGTTCGGCGCCGAGTCGTTCCTGATGCGCGACCCGGCCGGCGGGGAGTCGGCCGTGGTGACCCTGGTCCGCCGGCTGGGGCTGGCCGACGCGATCGTGCACCCGAGCGTCGGGCAGGCGGCCCTGCTGGTCGACGGCGGGCTGCGCCCCGTCCCGGGCGGCACCCTGGTGGGCGTACCCGGGGATCTGGACCGGGTGGCGGCCGTGGCGCAGCCGGCCGCGGCGGCCGACCGGGACGGCGGCGCGCCGCTGCTCCCGCCGGACGCCGACGTGTCGGTCGGCGCGCTGGTCCGTGACCGGCTGGGCGACGAGGTGGTGGACCGGCTGGTCGACCCGATGCTCGGCGGCGTCTACGCCGGCCGCGCCGACGACCTCTCGCTGGTGACCACCATGCCGGCCCTGGCCCGGGCGGCCCGGGTCGAGCACACCCTCGTCGGTGCGGTCCGCGCCGCGCAGGCCGCCGCGCCCCGCGCCCCCGGCGCCCCGGTCTTCGGCACCCTGGCCGGCGGGCTGAGCACGCTGGTCGACGCGGCGGCGCGGGAGAGCGGCGCGACCATCCGCCGGGACGCCGCGGTCCGCGAGCTGCACCGCACCCCGACCGGCTGGCGCCTCACCGTCGGCCCCACCCGCGATCCGGAGTTCCTGGAGGCCGACGCCGTGCTGCTCGCCGTGCCGGCCCGCCCGGCCGCCCGGCTGCTCGCCGGCCCGGCCGCCGAGGTGGCGGCGACCGTCGGCGGGCTGGACTACGCCAGCGTCGCGCTGGTCACCATGGCCCTGCCCGAGCCGGAGCTGCCGGAGCTGTCCGGCTTCCTGGTGCCGGCCACCGAGGGGCTGCTCATCAAGGCGTCCACCTTCTTCACGACGAAGTGGGGGCACCTGCGGCGGCCCGACGGGCTCGCCCTGGTGCGCGCCTCGGTGGGCCGGTACGGCGAGGAGGCCTCGCTCCAGCTCACCGACGACGACCTGGTCGCCACCGTGCATCGGGAGCTGTCGAAGGTGCTCGGCACGCCGCTGCCGGCCCCGGTGGCCCAGCACGTGCAACGGTGGGGCGGGGCCCTGCCGCAGTACACGCCCGGCCACCTCGGCCGGGTCGCGGCGGCCCGGGCGGCCCTGCGTGCCGCCCACCCGACGCTGGCCCTGGCCGGTGCCGGCTACGACGGCGTCGGCATCCCGGTCTGCGTCCGCTCCGGCGAGACGGCGGCCGAAGAGATCATCACTGCACTGGGAGGATCGGCAGCATGACGGAGCAGACCAACGCGGCCCGGCTGCGGGAGCTCAACGACACCATCCGCTACACCATGTGGTCGGTCTACCGGGCCACCAGCCCCCTCCCGTCGCTGCGCGAGAACGTCGTCGCCGAGGTCGAGTCGCTCTTCGAGGAGCTGGCCGGCAAGGACGTCACCGTCCGCGGCACGTACGACGTGGCGGGCCTGCGCGCCGACGCGGATCTGATGATCTGGTGGCACTCGTCGTCCAGCGACGCGCTCCAGGACGCCTACCTGCGGTTCCGGCGCACCACGCTGGGCCGTGCGCTGACCCCCGTCTGGTCGCAGATGGCGCTGCACCGGCCGGCCGAGTTCAACAAGAGCCACATCCCGGCGTTCCTGGCCAACGAGGAGCCGCGCGCCTACCTGTGCGTCTACCCGTTCGTCCGGTCGTACGAGTGGTACCTGCTGCCCGACGCGGAGCGGCGCGAGATGCTCGCCGAGCACGGCAAGATGGCCCGGGGCTACCCGGACGTGCGGGCCAACACGGTCGCCTCGTTCGCCCTCGGCGACTACGAGTGGATGCTCGCCTTCGAGGCCGACGAGCTGCACCGGATCGTCGACCTGATGCGCGACCTGCGGGCCTCCGACGCCCGCCGGCACGTGCGCGAGGAGGTCCCCTTCTACACGGGCCGCCGCCGCTCGATCGCCGACTTCGTGACCTGCCTGGTCTGACCGGCGCCGAGGCCGGGGCCGCCGGCGCGACCCCGGCCGGCGGCGGTCAGGCGACCGTCGTGCAGGAGAGGATCCCGGGCACCGGGTTGCTTCCGCTCGACGAGCCGACGAAGCCGAACGAGGTGCTCGCCCCGGCGGCGAGGGCGCCGTTGTAGGCGACGTTGCGCGCCGTGACCAGCGTCCCGTTGGTGCTGACCGTGGCGTTCCACGCCGAGCTGACCTGCTGGCCGTTGGCGTAGTTCCAGCTCACCGACCAGCCCCGGATCGGCGACCCGCCGTTGGTCACCTGCACCTCGGCCTGGAAGCCGCCGCCCCACTGCCCGGTGATCCGGTAGGTCGCCGTGCAGGCCCCGGCCGGGTTCGGCGTCGTCGGCGGAGTGGTCGTCGGCGGGGTCGTGGTCGGGGGCGGGGTCGTCGGCGGGGTGGTGGTCGGCGGCGGCGTGGTCGGCGGGGTGGTCGAGCCGCCGCCGAAGTCCACGTCACTGCACAGGTAGTAGGACTGGTCCAGGTGGCTGGCCTGCCAGATGGTGTAGACCACGTGCCGGCCGGACCGGCCCGGCGCGTTCGCCGGGACCTGGATCGACACGCCCTGGCTCTCCGGCGTCCACTGGCTGGCCGGGGTGTTGCCGATCTGGCCGACCAGCTCCAGGTCGCTCCAGCGCAGCGGCGCGGTCAGCGCGTTGTAGCCCTGCTTCGTCACGTACACCCGGATGTAGTCGGCGCCGTGGCTGGCCTGGTCGTACAGCTTGATCCGGAAGTTGGTGGTCACCGGCGAGGTCTTCCAGGCGCCGACCGTGTCGAGGGCGTTGTAGCGCCCGCTGGAGGTGCGCCCGCCGCTGCAGAGCTGGCCGTCCGGGATGGCCGCCTGGTGGTTGCCGGCGACGCCCTCCCGGAACAGGCCGTTCCAGTTCCACATGGCGTTCGGGTCGGCCTGCCAGGCCTGCCAGCACATCGGGTCCTGCGTGGCCATGGCGGGGTTCTGGAAGTCGCTGCCCCAGCGCTGCCAGCAGCCGTAGTTGCGGGACGCCGGGTCGACCACCGACCCGTGCGCCGAGGCCGGGCCGGACAGGGCGGTGGTGAGCAGCGCCGCGACGACCGCGCAGACGCTCAGGATCGCCGCCACGATCGGGACGCGGCGGCGGTGCGGAGTGGACATGGTGAGCCTCCGGGGTGGGGATGTCGGTGCACGACGCCCGGACGGTGCGGGAGTTGCCCCCTCCCGCGGCTCGTGTGGCGGCTCCGCCTGGCACGCTGCCACAGGAAAGCGGTATCCGTCAATGTCTCCTCACGCGGCGGCGCGGCCCTCCCGCCGCATCGGGGTGTGCGGGATGCCGTCCTCGACGTAGCCGGGGCCGCTGACCGCGAAGCCGTGGCCGGCGTAGAAGCCGACCAGGTGGGTCTGCGCGTCCAGCACGCACGGGCCGTCGCCCACCGCGGCCAGGGCCTCGGTCATGAGCGCGCCGGCCAGGCCCGCGCCGCGGGCCGCCGGCGCCACCACCACCCGCCCGATCCGCGCCACCCCGCCCGGGTCGGCCAGGATCCGCAGGTACGCCACCACGTCGCCGTCCCGGGTCAGCCAGAGGTGCCGGGTGCCGGGTTCGACGTCCCGGCCGTCCAGCTCCGGGTACGGGCAGGACTGCTCCACCACGAACACGTCGATGCGCAGCCGCAGCAGGTCGTGGAAGGTGCGCGCGTCCAGCTCGGCGAAGCCGGCCAGGTGGGACTCGGTAGGCATTCGGCGATGGTAGGCCCGCCCCGGGAGTGCTCAGGCGGGGCGGGCGCCGACCGCGTCGCGCACCTCGGCGCCCTGCGAGCCCTCGACCGCGCGGGCGCAGTGTGCGCAGCAGAAGAAGCGGCCGGAGACCTCGACGCCGTGGCCGACGATCTTCGTCTGGCAGTGCTCGCAGATCGGCGCCATCTTCTGGATGGCGCACTCGAAGGAGTCGAAGGTGTGCGTGGCCCCGTTGACCGTGCGCACCTCGAACGCCATCCAGTAGTCGTTGCCGCAGACCTCACAGGTAGCCATACGAAACCCCCCGAAAACGGACCCGTCATCCCAGGGTCGGCGAGCGGACACGTCCCGGCAACCGAAACGGGCGAACCTGATGCGGCTCGACGGCGAGTCGCCCCCGGCGTGTCGCGCGTTAGGCCTGGTGACCGCCCTCGAACCCCGGAGGATCCGTGATCAAGCGCAACAAACTCTTCGGCAGCCAGACCCGGGTCACCTTCTGCCTGCCCCGGGACACCCCGCCCGGCACGGTCAGCGTCGTCGGCTGCTTCAACGACTGGCAGCCCGGCCGGCACGAGCTGGTCGCCCGCCGCGACGGCACCCGCACCGTGACGGTGCGGCTCGGCCCGGGCGAGCACCGGTTCCGCTACCTGGCCACCGGCGGCGTGTGGCTGGACGACGAGGCCGCCGACGCGGTCGACGAGCAGGGCAGCCGCCTGCTGCTCTGACCGGCCGGCGGCCGCGCGCCGTCAGCCCTTCGGCTCCAGCCGGACCGAGATCGAGTTCACGCAGTGCCGGGTGTCCTTCGGGGTGAAGCCCTCACCCTCGAAGACGTGCCCCAGGTGACTGTCGCAACGGGCGCAGCGGATCTCGACCCGCCGCATGCCGAGGGTGTTGTCGGGGATCTCCTTGACCGCCCCGGGGATGGCGTCGTCGAAGCTCGGCCAGCCGCAGTGCGAGTCGAACTTGTCGTCGCTGCGGAACAGCTCGGCCCCGCAGGCCCGGCAGTGGTAGACGCCGGGGGTCTTGGTGTCGACGTACTCGCCGGTCCACGGCCGTTCGGTCCCGGCCTCGCGGAGCACCCGGAACTCCTCCGGGCTTAGCCGGACCCGCCACTCGTCCTCGGTGCGGGGCAGTTCATTGTCGGAAAGACTCACCGCTCAACGGTACGTCGGCTGTCGGTGGCATCGCATAGTGTCGCCCAATGGCTGGCAGCAAGGCCGCAGTCGAGGAGATCGAGGTCGCCGGGCATACCGTCCGGCTGAGCAGCCCCGACCGGGTGATCTTCCCGCAGCGCGGTTTCACCAAGGCGGACGTCTTCCACTACTACCTGTCGGTCGGCGAGGGGATCATGCGGGCCCTGCGCGACCGGCCCACCACCCTGCAGCGCTTCCCGGAGGGCATCGAGGGGGAGGCGTTCTTCCAGAAGCGGGTGCCGGCCCGGGGCGTACCTCCGTGGGTGGCGACCGCGGAGATCAGCTTCCCCAGCGGCCGGAAGGCGGCCGAGCTGTGCCCGGCCGACCTGGCCCACGTGGCCTGGGCCGCGCAGATGGGCACCGTGGTGTTCCACCCGTGGCCGGTCCGTGCCGCCGACGTAGACCGCCCCGACGAGCTGCGCATCGACCTGGACCCGCAGCCCGGCACCGACTTCACCCACGCCGTCACCGCCGCCGGTGAGCTGCGCGGGCTGCTCGACGAGCTGGGCGTGACCGGCTGGCCGAAGACCTCCGGCGGCCGGGGCGTGCACGTCTACCTGCGCATCGAGCCGCGCTGGACGTTCGTCGAGGTGCGCCGGGCCACCATCGCGCTGGCCCGCGAGCTGGAACGGCGCCGCCCCGAGCTGGTCACCACCGCCTGGTGGAAGGAGGAGCGCGGCAGCCGGGTCTTCGTGGACTTCAACCAGATGGCCCGCGACCGCACCATCGCCTGCGCGTACTCGCTGCGGGCCAACGGGCGCGCCACCGTCTCCACCCCGGTCGACTGGGCGGAGCTGCCCGACGTCGACCCGGACGACTTCCACCTGGGCACCGTGCCGGCCCGCTTCGCCGAGCGGGGCGACCCGCACGCCGGCATCGACGACGCCCCGTGGGACATCACCCCGCTGCTGGAGTGGGCCGAGCGGGACGCCGCCGCCGGTCAGGGCGACATGCCCTACCCGCCGGAATACCCGAAGATGCCCGGCGAGCCGAAGCGGGTGCAGCCCTCCAAGGACCGCGACCGGCCGCGCGCCTGACCCGTCGGCAAGCCTCCGCCTCGGCCTGGCGCGTGCGCCGGTCGGCGCCGACGGATAACGATCACGTAACGTGCGCGAACCTTTCCTGCCCCCCGACGGGTCTACCTGGTCGTCGGCCCGCCGGGGCCAGGGGAGGACACGTCGGATGAAGCTGGTGTGGAGGCGGGCAGTCGAGGCTCGTGGACTGCTGCTCGCCGCCGCTGTCGCGGCCCTTGTCGCGGTGGCGTTGGTCACCGGGCTCTCCGACTACAACCGCCGGGCGGTCGACGCCGGCGCCCGGGCGGTGCTGGACGCCGCCCCGGCCGAGGAGCGCAGCCTGCTGGTCAGCGGCTCCGGCGGGCAGGACGCCGCCGCGTACGCCGACCGGGACCGGGCGGTCCGCGCCCAGTTCGCCGACGGGCTCGGCGGTGTCCCGGTCTCCGTGGCCGCGGCCCGCTACGGCACCGGGCGGGAGCTGACCGGGGATCTCGGGCCGGCCCGCACCGACGACGACCCGATGTTCGCCAGTCTCGCCACGCTGGCCGACCTGCCGGCACACGCCGAGCTGACCGGCGGGTCGTGGCCGGCGCCCGGCGCGTCGCCGTTGCAGGTCACCCTCCCCGAGAAGATCGCCGGCCAGCTCGGCCTGCGGGTCGGTGAGCGGGTGCCGCTCTACGACCGCAGCGCCGAGCGGGCCGGGGCCGTGGTGCTGGCCGGCACCTGGCGGCCCCGCGATCCGGCCGACGCGTACTGGCGTCTCGCCCCGGGCGTGGGCGACAGCCAGGGCGACGCGACGAGCGACTCGTACGGGCCGTTCGCGCTGGACCCGGCGGACTTCGCGCGCACCTTTCCGGGTTCGACCTCGGGCTCCTGGCTGGTCGCCCCCGACCTCGCCGTCGTCGAGCCGAGCCGGCTGACCGGGGTCACGGCGGCCCTCGCCACCGTCGTCGAGAAGATCCCCGACGCGACCGGCCTCGGCTCCTCCACGCAGACCGTGAGCCACCTGGACCGGCTGGTCGACCGGCTCGGCCGGGCGGACCTGGTGGGCCGGTCCGCCCTGCTCACCCCGCTGCTGCTGATCGTGGTGCTCGGCGGGTACGCGCTGGTGCTGGTCGCCGCGCTGCTGAACGAGGACCGTCGCGGGCAGACCGCGCTGCTGCGCGCCCGTGGCGCCGCCCGCGGCCAGCTCGCCGGCCTCGCCGTACGGGAGGCGGCCCTGGTGGTGGCCCCGGCCGCCCTGCTCGCCCCGCCGCTGACCGGGGAGGCGGTGCGGTGGTTCGGTGCCGACCTGCGGCTGGCCGACGGCGCGCTCGGCCAGGTCTGGGCGGTCGCGGTCGCCGCCGCGACCGGCTGCCTGCTCGCCATGGTGATGCCCGCGCTGCGGCAGGCCGGCACCTACGTCGCCGACATGGCGGCCCGGTCCCGCCCCACCCGGGGCGCGGCCGTGCAGCGGGCCAGCGCCGACCTGGCCCTGGTCGCGCTGGCCGTGCTCGCCTGGGCCCAGCTGCGGCAGTACTCCTCGCCCCTCGCCGGGGCCGGCGGGCGGCTCGGCATCGATCCGCTGCTGGCCGCCGCGCCGACCCTCGGCGTGCTGGCCGGGGCGGTCGTCGCGCTGCGGCTGCTGCCACCGGCGACCCGGTTCGCCGAGCGCTTCGTCGACCGGAGGCCGTGGACGGCGACGATGTTCGGCATGTGGCAGGCGGGCCGCCGCCCGCACGCCGGACCGGTGCTGCTGCTCGCTCTCGCCGTTGGCGGTAGCACCCTGGCATGGTCGCTGGTCACCACCTGGGAGCGGTCGCAGGCCGATCAGGCCGCGCACCGCGTCGGGGCCGACCTGCGGGTGATCGAGCGCCAGGGTGCGGCACCGGCGGACCGGAGGTCGCGGCTCGCCTCGGTGCCGGGCACCGACCGGGTGCTGCCGGTCTGGCGGGACGAGATGCGGGTCGGTCGAATGGACTTGCCGACCACCGCGGTGGCGCTGGACGCCGCCGCCGCTCGCGGCGTGGTCCGGCTCGCCGACCGGCTGGCCGACGAACCGCCCGGCAAGCTGCTCGACCGGATGGTCGGCGGGCGTGCCGCACCGGCCGGTGTCGCATTGCCGAGCGAGGCCCGGCAACTCGCCGGCACCGTGCGTACCCCCGTCGAAGGGGCGCTGCGACCGCACCAGATCGAGGTCTCCGTGCTCGTCACCACGGCCGGAGGGCTGGCCTGGCGGCTGCCGCTGGCCACCGCCGGCAGCGACGGCCGGGCCGTGCCCTTCACCCTGGACCTGCCCGACACCAACGGCGACCCGCTTCGGCTCGCCGGTTTCGAGGCCGACGGTGGCGATGTCGCGGGCACCGGCTACCGGCTGCGGATCGACGGGCTGCGGGTGACTGGCTCCGCGGGCGCTCCGCAGCCGCTGAAGCTGATCGGTGCCTGGTCGATGGTGGACGCCATCCACGACGGTCCGGTGGAGACGTCGGACGTGACCGCCTCCGGCGTCAACGTCGTTCACCCGTCCGTCGTGCAGGAGGGTGGACGGTTCGCGGACCAGTTCTCCTCCCGGTTCGCCGTCGTGCCCGGCGGGGAGAGCCGGCCCGTGCCCGCCCTGATCACACCGGCAGTACGGGACGCGCTCCGGGTGAAGGTGGGGGACATCGTCCCGCTCTCGCTCTTCGGGGTGTCCCTGCCGGCCCGAGTGGTCGGCGAGCTCAAGGCGGTGCCCGGCACCGCCGGCACCGGCGGTGGGGTGCTGCTCGACCTGCCCGCCGCGATGGACTGGCTGATCCGCCAGGAGGGCGCGGTCCGACCGATCCCCGAGTGGTGGCTGAGTACGGACACCACGGCCCACACCACGGCCGCCGACGAGATCGCGGCACTGCCCGGGGTGGAGGTCCTCGACCGGCGGGCCGCAGTCGAGGCCGCGGCTCGGGACCCGTACTGGCAGGGCGCCCGGACCGGGCTGCTCGCCGCCGCGTTGGGCTGCGTGCTGCTCGCCCTCGTCGGCCTGGCGGTGGACGTGTGGGCCACCGCCCGGCACCGACTCGGGGAGTTCGCCGTGCTGCACACCCTGGGCGCTGCGCCCCGGCTGCTCGCCCGGGCGCTGCTCGCCGAGCAGTTCTTCCTGGCAGGCATCGGCGTGACGGTGGGACTGCTGGTCGGCGCCGGGGTCGGCGCCACCATGGCGCCCCTGGTGATCCTTACCCCGGACGCCGGGCGACCCGTGCCCGACCCGGTCTTCTCCGTGCCGTGGGGGCCGGTCGGAATCACCGCGTGCGGCCTGCTGCTGGCCGCGTTGGCCGCCGGCGCCGCCATCACCACCGGCATCCGTCAGCGGGTGGCCGCCGTGCAGCTGCGGATCGGGGGAGAACGATGAGTCTGTTCGGGGCGGCCCGGCGGGTGCGGGCGTACGGAGGCCACTTCCTCCTTCTCGCGGTGCTGACCCTGGTCACCGCCCTGCTGATCACGGGGGTGCCACGGGTCGCCGACCGGCTCACCGGGCAGGGGCTGCGGGAGTACGTGGCGGCCCAGCCGGTGGCGCGCCGGGATCTGACCTACACGATGGGGACGGTGCAGATCCGCTCGGGGGGCCGGGAGGTCCTCGCCGGCCGCGCGGCTGAGCTGGACAGCTTCCAGGAGCGGATGCCACCCGTCGTGCGGCAGGCGGTCGGCGAGCGTTGGTTCGCCGCGCAGACCTCGTTCACCCGACTGACCGGGCCGGAGTTGACCTCCGACAAGGGGCTGATCGATCTCAGCCTGCGGACGGTGAGCGGAATCCGGGACGCGGCGACCCTGGTCGAGGGCCGGTGGCCCGACGCGGGCACCGCTTCCGACGGCTCGGTCGAGATGGCCCTCGCCGACACGCTCGCCGGCCGGCTCGGACTGCGTGCCGGTAACCGGCTCACGCTCTCCATCCTGGACATCAACGGGAAGCCGACGAAGAGCAGAAAGATTATCCTGGTCGGCCTGTTCCGACCGGCCGATCCCGGCGACGGGATCTGGGACGCCCTCCCCTCGCTGCTGCGGCTCGGTGAGCCAGAGGGGGACGGAAAACCGTTCCTGCTGGTCGGGGTGACCGCCGACGGCGGCCTAACCGCGTTGGCCCAGGCCGGCTGGCCGGTCAGCTTCGGCTGGCGCTACCGGATCTCTCCGGACCGGGTCACTCCGGCCGAGCTCGATGCGCTGATCGACGGGCTGAGCCGCCTCGACCGAAGCCCCAAGCCGTCCGGGCTCCGCTTCAGGCAGGGGGTCGACATTCCGTTGCGGCGGTTCGCCGAGTCGCTCGCCGCCGCCCGTACGCTGCTCGCCGTCATCGCCGCCGGGCTGCTCGCCACCCTGGCCGGCCTGACCCTGCTCGCCGCCCGGCTGGCGGCGCGCCGGCGCCGGTCCGAGTACGTGCTGCTGCGCGCTCGGGGCGGCTCGACCGGCGCGGTGCTGCGCCGCGGATTCGCCGAGTCGCTGCTGGTGCTGCCAGCCGCAGCGGGCGGCGGCTGGCTGCTCGGCGGCCTGCTGCCCGGGGAGGGCACGGAGCTGCGCTGGGTGCTGCTCGCCGCAGTGCTGATCACCCTGGTCCCACCGGTCGCCGCGCTCACCGCGGCACGGGGTGGCGCCGGCCGGGCCGACCTGATCGGCGCCCGCTCCGCGGCCGTCCGGCTCACCGTCGAGGTGACCGTGCTCGGGGTGGCCGTGCTCGGGGCGTTCCTGCTGCGTCGCCGGGGACTGGTCCTCGGCGGGGCGGTGGATCCGCTGCTGGTCTCCGTGCCGGTGTTGCTGGCGGTGGCCGCGGCGCTGGTCGCGCTGCGCGCGTACCCGTGGCCGTTGCGGCTGCTCAGCCGGGCCGCCGCCCGGGCCCGGGGCAGCGTCGCGTTCCTCGGCACCGCCCGTGCCGGCCGGGCCGCCACCACCGGCCCCCTCGTCGTGGTCGTCCTCGCCGTCGCCACCGCCGCCTTCTGCGGGGTGGTCGCGGCCGGCATCGAGAACGGCCGGGACCTGGCCGCCGTCCGGGCCGTCCCCGGGGACGTCCTGGTCAGCGGGGAGCGGTTCGCCCCGGACACGACCGAGGCGCTGGCCGCGCTGCCCGGCGTCCGGGCGGTCACCCCGCTGCTGGTCGAGCCGGGCCAGCGCCCGTACGCCGACCAGGCCGGCCGGTTCGGCGGCGTCGGGGACACCCGGGTGGTGCTGGTCGACGGCGCCCGGTTCGCCGAGGTGGCCCGCCGCGCGGGCGTCCCGGTGACCGTCCCCGACCCGCTGCGCGGCACCGGCGCCGGCACCGCCCCGCTGCCGGCGCTCGTCTCCCCGGCGCTCGCCGACGAGTTCACCGACGCCGGGCTGGCCGACCCGGCCGGCCGGCGCCCCGCCTGGCTGGACGTGCAGGGCAACCGGTTCCCCGTGCGCACCGCCGCGACCGTCGACGAGTTCCCGCTGGTCGACCGGGGCGTGACCCGGTTCGTGGTGTTGCCCTGGCCGGCGCTGCCGGCGGACGCCCTGCACCCGCTCGTCCCCACCGGCTTCCTGCTCGCCGGGGACCGGGTCGACCCGGCCGCGGTGGCCCGGGTGGTCGGCGAGGGGCAGCAGCGCTACCAGCGCACCGGGACGGTGACCGGCGGGGAGCGACCCCGCCAGCCCACGGTGACCGTCCGGTCGGCGGTCCGCGCCGAGCTCGGCGGCAGCGGGGTGAACGGGCTGCTGGTCTTCGGCTTCACCATTGGCGCGATCGGCGGGGCCGCGCTGGGCCTGCTCGCGCTCGCGTTCGCGGTGCTCGCCGAGGCGCGCAGCCGGGGACAGGTGCTGTCCCGGCTGCGCACCATGGGGCTGTCCCGCCGCCAGTGGCGGGGCCTGCTGCTGGTGGAGCTGACCCCGCTGGTGCTGGTGTCGGTGCTCACCGGCGCGGTGGTCGGCGCGCTGCTGCCGGTGCTGCTCACCCCGGTGCTCGGCCTGCCCGCGTTCACCGGCGGGGTGGCCGTGCGGGCACGTTTCGAACCCGGTCTGGTGGCCGGGGTGCTGGGCCTCGCCGTGCTGGCCCTCGGCTTCGCCGTCGCCGTCGAGGCCCTGAACAACCGTCGGATGCGCCTCGGCGAGGTGCTCCGGCTCGGAGAGGAGAGCTGAGATGACCGCGATCGCCGAGGCGTCCGCCGTACCCGATCTGGCCGCCCTTCAGCAGCGTGCCGCGGAGCGTGCCGCCGAACGGGCCGGCGGCCGGGACCGGCTGCGCGGGCACATCGTCTGCGACGGGCTGGTCCGCATCTTCAAGACCGAAGGGGTGGAGGTCGTCGCCCTCCAGGGCCTCGACCTGGTCATCGACCGGGGTGAGCTGGTGGCGATCGTCGGCGCCTCCGGGTCCGGCAAGTCCACCCTGCTGAACATCCTCTCCGGGCTGGACACCCCGACCGCCGGCATCGCCCGGGTCGCCGAGTACGACCTGCTCGCCCTGTCGAACCGGCGCCGGCTCGCCTACCGCCGCCAGATGGTCGGCTTCGTCTGGCAGCAGACCGGCCGGAACCTGCTGCCGTACCTGACCGCGCTGGAGAACGTCGAGCTGCCGATGAAGCTGGCCGGTGGCCGCTCCCGGCGGGCGCGGCGGGAACGGGCCCGCGAGCTGCTCGACATGGTCGGGGTCGGCTACTGCGCGGACCGCCGGCCGGGCCAGCTCAGCGGCGGCGAGCAGCAGCGCTGCGCGGTGGCCGTGGCGGTGGCCAACGACCCGGAGGTGCTCTTCGCCGACGAGCCGACCGGTGAGCTGGACGAGGCCACGGGGGCCGAGGTCTTCGCCGCGCTGCGCACCATCAACGCGGAGCTGGGCGTCACCATCGTGGTGGTCACCCACGACCAGGCCGTGGCCGGCCAGGTCCGCCGCACGGTCGCCATCCGCGACGGGCGGACCTCCTCCGAGGTACGCCGCACCGCCCGCGTCGCCGCCGACGGCAGCACCGAACTGGTCAGCGAGGAGTACGCGGTGCTCGACCGGACCGGCCGCATGCAGCTGCCGGCGTCCTTCGTGGACAGCCTGTCCCTGCGCGACCGGGTCCGGCTCAACCTGGAACCCGACCACGTCGAGGTGCGGCCGGGCGACCGGGCGCACGCCGAGGAGAGTGAGTGATGACCGAGCAGCTGACCGTGGCGCCGGCCCGCGTCGCCGTCGACGAGGTGGTCCGGGTCGAGGGGGTGAGCCGCACCTTCGGGCGGGGCGAGCACGCGGTCCACGCCGTGCGGGACGTCTCCTTCGTGGCCGGCCGGGGTGAGCTCGTCGCGGTCCAGGGCCGCTCGGGTGCCGGCAAGACCACCCTGCTGAACCTGGTCGGCGGGCTGGACCGGCCGGACAGCGGGCGGGTGCGCGTGGCCGGGCACGAGGTCACGAGCGCGAGCGAGCGGGAGCTGCTGGAGCTGCGCCGGGGCACCGTCGGGTTCATCTTCCAGACCTTCGGCCTGGTGCCGATCCTGTCGGCGGCGGAGAACGTCGGGGTGCCGCTGCGGCTGGCGAAGGTGCCGGCCGCCGAGCGGGAGCAGCGGGTGGCCGTGCTGCTGGAGCTGGTCGGTCTGGGCGGGCACGCCGCGCAGCGCCCGTACGAGCTGTCCGGTGGCCAGCAGCAGCGGGTGGCGGTGGCCCGGGCGCTGGCCAACGAGCCGGACCTGCTCATCGCCGACGAGCCGACGGGCCAGCTCGACTCGGAGACCGGCCGGTCCATCATGGACCTGCTCCGCGCCGTGGTGCACGCCCGCGGCATGACCGCCCTGGTCGCCACCCACGACCCGGCCCTGATCGACATGGCCGACCGCACCCTGACCCTCCGCGACGGCCGCCTCCTCCCGGACTGACCCGCCAGGCCCCCCCGCTCCGGTGATCATGAAGTTGTTGTCGCGACACGCCGCGCCGGCTGGCGACAACTTCATGATCACCGCGTGGGGGAGTGGCGGCGGTGGTAGGACCAGGCCAGCGCCAGGAGGAGGGGGCCCCACAGGAGCAGGGGGGCGTAGCAGGCCAGCAGGAGGGCGAAGCCGGCCGGGGTGAAGTTGAGGTCGTTGCCGTTGGCGGGGAGGCCCCAGGCGGCGTACCCCCAGATGAGGGTGAGCGCGACGGCGCCGGTGGTGGCGACGGTGACCGCGAACGGCGGCGGCACCCGCCGGCCGCCGACCAGCGGCAGCCACCCCGGGAACACCTCGCCCCACGGGCGGACCAGGCCGAGCGCCAGCAAGGCCAGCCCCTCGGAGACCAGGCTCAGCGAGACGATGTAGACGCTCTCGCCGGGGCCCGGGTCGACCGGGGTGCCGATCGGCAGGCCGGCGACCAGGGCGATCCGCCACAGCCCGGAGGGCAGGACGAGCAGCGGGATCAGGTGGGCGGCGCGGACCGCCCAGCCCGGCGCGCGACGGGCGTCGCGGAGGTGGGCGGTGCGGGACGCGGTGTCGCTGGTCATGGGGCCTCCCCGGTGGTGGAAACTGCCCCTTCAGCCTGCCGGCCGGTCCGGCGACGGAACTCCCCGCGACCGGGGAGTCAGCTCCCCCGGCCGGGGGAGGGATCGTCCGGCAGCGCTCCCGCCAGCGGGATGAGCAGGCAGCCGAGGAGGACCAGCAGCGTTCCGGCGGCGGGGCGGGTCGACATCATGTCGTCCTCGAGCCGGTACGGGTCGGTGGCGGAGAGGTACCACCACGCGGCGGTGAGGGCGCCGCCGACGAGCACGGTCGAGATCAGCAGCCCGCGACTGACATCGCGCCACAGCGAGCGGGACGGGTCGACCCGGACCAGTGCGACCACGGCGACCAGCCCGCACACCAGTGCCCACGGCAGCGCGAGCCACAGCAGCTGCGAGCCGGGGTCCAGCGCGACCCGGTCCGGGTAGACGGTGCGCCAGGCGGGCAGCGCCCCCGCGGTGAGGACCGCGAGGAGGCCGGCGCCGAGCAGGGCGGCGCCGACCCGCCGTCGGCGGGACCGGGGAGCACCGGATGCGGCCATCGCCGCCAAGCTACCCCGTCAGAGGGCCAGCTTCATGCCCTCGTGGCTGGCCACGAAGCCGAGGTGGCGGTAGAAGCGGTGGGCGTCGGCACGGCTCTTGTCGGTGGTGAGCTGCACCAGCGCGCAGCCCCGCTCCCGGGCCCGGTCGATGGCCCACACCATCATGTCCCGGCCCAGCCCCCGGCCGCGCAGGTCGGAGCGGACCCGGACCGACTCGATGAGGGACCGCTCGGCGCCGTGCCGGCCCAGCCCCGGGATGTAGGTGATCTGCATGCAGCCGACCAGTTCGCCGCCGGTCTCCGCGACGACCAGGTGATTGCGCGGGTCGGCGTCGATGGCGGCGAACGCCCGCTCGTACGCCTCGTCCACCTCGGTGAAGTCACGGGCCTTGCCCAGCACGTCGTCGGCGAGCAGGGCGATGACGGCGGGCAGATCGGCCCGGACGGCCTCCCGGAAGATCACGTCGGTCATGCCGGGCAGCCTCGCACAGTCACGCCCGACGATGCGGTCGCCTCGGTTGCCGGCACCGGGCAGCATGTGCGCCATGGACGCCCTGCTGTTGCCGTTCCGGTGGATCTACCGGGGTCTGGTCTGGTTCGCCAACTCGCCGCGCACGCTGATCACCTCGTACCTGCTCATGATCATGGTGGCCGGCGTGCTCTACAGCCAGGCCGAGCACAAGAACGCGGCCGACTCGATCTGGTGGGCCGTGGTGACCGCCTCCACGGTCGGCTACGGCGACATCTCCCCGACCTCGCTCGCCGGGCGCTTCCTTGCCGCGCTGCTCATCTCCACCATGGTGCTGCTGGTCATCCCGCTGATCACCGCACACTTCGCCAGCCGGCTGATCGTGGACGACGACGCCTTCGAGCACGCCGAGCAGGAGGAGCTGAAGGCCGACGTGCGGCGGCTGCGGGCCCTCGTGGAGGAGATGGCCGCCCGGCAGGGCATCGAGGTGCCCGAGCTGGAGCGACCCGAGCCGGTCAACCCGGCCCCGCCCTGGGAACGGCGGCGCCGGCGCCGCCGGACCCGGTGACCACGGCCGGAGGTCAGGGCCGGTCGAGCCAGGTACGCAGCGCCCACCACCAGCGGACGGTGTCCGGCACCGGGCACCGCGCGCCCTCCTCGACCGGCGGCCCGCCGGTGAGCTCCCGCAGCCGGCGCAGCCGGTAGCGCACGGTGTTCGGGTGGACGTGCAGCGCGGCGGCGGTCTGGTCCAGCCGCTGGCCGTGGTCCAGCCAGGCCAGCGCGGTCGTGGCCAGCTCCCGGTGGAACTCGTCGGCCGGGTCGAGGCCGCCGAGCAGGGCGCCCCGGAGCAGCTCGGCGAGGGCCGGCTGGGCGGCCAGCGCGGTCGGGACGGCGAGGTCCGTCACCAGGTGCAGGCCGTGCAGCCGCCGGTGCGCCGCCGTGCGCAGGGCGGCCAGGCAGAGCGCGTACATGGCCGGGGTCCGGTCCAGCGGCCGGACCGGGGCGACCACCAGCAGCAGGTCGACCGGGCCGGCGGCCGGCAGCCGGGGGGTGAGACCGGCCAGCCGGTCCTCGACGGTGCCGAGCACGCCGCCGCACCCGGAGAACTGCCGGTGCAGCGCGTGTGCCCGGACCGGGTCGGGCTGCTCGGCGACGAGGCAGTGGTAACGCCCGTCGGCGCGTAGCCCGAACCGGGCCAGCTCCGCCGGCGGCACGCCCGCCGGCCCGCCGAGCAGCAGCCGGCGCAGCAGCCGGGCGCGGGCCGGCGCGCCCGTGGAGGCCAGCTCCCGCTCGGCCGCCCGGTGACCGTCGACCACGGCGCGTTCCACGGCCGCCGCGTACCGGCCGATGGTGAGCAGCCCCTCCAGCAACACCTCGTCGAGGATCCCCGCCGCCCGCCCGTGCCGGACCACCAGCTCCACCGCCCGGTCCCGGCCGGCCTGCACGCCGCACAGCAGCCCGGCCACGGAGACGCCCTGCGCCGCCCGGTCGGCGCCCAGCCGGCGCGCCTCGGTGAAATCGCGCTCACCCGGGTCCTCCCGCCGCTCCATCGCGCCGAGCCCGCTGGTGAGCAGGAGGACGACCTGGCGGTGGACCTCCCCCGTGGGGAGCCGGGCCACCTCGGGCGAGTGCGCGCGGGCGGCCCGGACCACCTCCTCGACGGCGACCGGGTCCGCGGCCAGGTCGCGCAGCAGCGCCCCGAAGGAGGGTGCGCTTCCGGTCCGGGTCATCGGCGTCCGCCGCCTCCCGTTGTCGTCGCGGCACAACCGGGCCGGCCGGGTGTTGGCGTCCGGTCCCTATCGGGGGCGGCCGGCGGGTTGCTCTCCTGATTGTTACCGCAAGGTAACACCGCCCGGCGCACAGAGGAATGTCGATGCCGCAACCGGCCACCAGGAGGCGTCCATGACCCCCGACCCGTCCCGCCCGCCCCGTCCGCGCGGCCGCCGCCCCGCCCTCGCCGCCCTGGCCGCCCTCGCCCTGGCCGTGCCGGCCCCGGTGGCGGCGGCCCCCCGCCCCGCAGCGGCCGCCGTGGACCTGCAGGAGGTGCTGTTCGTCGGCAACAACTGGGAGGGGACGGCCGACGTCATCCGGTCCCGCGGCGACTACGCGCGGCTCGGCCGGATCAACGTGGTCCCGGACCGGACCGAGCGGCTGCGCGAGATCTACCTCAACCCGATCCGGCTGGCGTTCTTCCTCGGCATCCGGCAGGGCCCGGGCGAGGGACACGACCAGCTCGTCGACGACATGTACACCACCCCGGACGGCACCGCCCTGGTGGTGTCCCGGCCCAGCTTCGCCGACGTGGTCTCCGTCGACCTGGCCACCGGGCAGATCCGCTGGCGCTTCGCGGTCTCCGGCTACCGCGCCGACCACATGGCCGTGTCACCGGACGGCAGCCGGGTGGCCGTCTCCGCCTCCACCGGCAACACCGTGCACGTGCTCGACATCCGCACCGGCCAGCAGCTCGGCTCGTTTCCCACCGGGGACAAGCCGCACGAGAACATCTTCACCGACGGCGGCCGGCGGCTGTGGAACATGTCCATCGGCGAGGTCAACACCGACCTGGACGCCCCCTGGCTGGACTGGACCAAGGGGGACCGGCGGATCACCGTCGCCGACACCACCACCTTCGGCGTGGTCAAGGTCATCGACATGCGGTCGCGGCTGGACGCCGCCGGCCGCCGGGACCTCTCCGACGCGGTCCGCCCGGCCGTCTTCACCCCGGACGGGAGCAGGCTCTACTTCCAGGTCTCGTTCTTCAACGGCCTGGTCGAGTACGACGTCGCCACCGACCGCATCACCCGGGTCGCCACCCTGCCGAAGAACCCCGCCACCAGCGAGGACCGCACCACCTGGGTGAACGACTCGCGGCACCACGGCCTGTCGGTCAGCCCGGACGGCGCCCGGCTCTGCGTCGCCGGCACCATGGACGACTACGCCACCCTCGTCGACCGGGCCACCCTGCGGGAGGGGACCCTCGTGCCGGCCAGCAAGCCGTACTGGGCCACGGTCAGCGGGGACGGCCGGGACTGCGTCATCTCCGAGGCCGGAGCCGACCGGGTCACCGCGATCAGCTTCGCCACCGGGCAGAAGGTGGCCAGCGTGCCGGTCGGCGACCACCCGCAGCGGGTCCGCATCGGGCACCTGCCGCTCGGCTGGACGCCCCCGGCGGCCGGCTGACCGGCCCGCGCGCCGTCACCGGGCGGGGCAGCGCAGCCCCTCCCGGGGGACGGTGAGCGAGACCAGGTAGGCGTCGACGGCCGCCGTCACGCAGGCGGTCTGCGGGTAGGCCGTGTGCCCCTCGCCCTCCCAGGTGAGCACCCGGCCGACGCCCAGCATCGAGGCCAGCGCGGCGGTCTGCTCGTAAGGTGTGGCCGGGTCGCCGGTCGTGCCGACCACCAGGATCGGCGGGGCGCCGGCCGCCTTGCCGGTCGGATACGGGTCCCGCCCACCGGGCCACTCCACGCAGCCGAGCATCCCGACCGCCAGCGCCGGGCCGAACAGCGGGTACTTCTGCCGCCACTGCGACTGGACCGACCGGATCCGCTCCCGGGTCGGCTTCTCGGTCTCGTCGGCGCAGTTCACCGCCATGTTCGCGTCGAACATGTTGGAGTAGTGCCCGTCGTCCTCGCGCCCCGCGTACGCGTCGGCCAGCTTGAACACGCCGCTCGGGTCGCCGCCCTGCAAGTCGTCGACCGCCCGGGCCAGCTCCTGCCAGCCCTGCTCGGTGTAGAGGGAGGAGATGACCGCGTAGAACACCCAGCCGGCGGTGGCCTCCCGGCCGTCCCGGCCGCGCACCGGCGAGACCCTGGCCTTGTCGATGGCCGTGGTCACCGCGGCCCGCGCGTCGGGCGCGACCGGGCAGCGGCCGGCGTTCGCCGCGCACCAGCGGGCGAAGTTGTCGAACGCCCGCTCGAAGCCCTTCGCCTGGCTCTCCGAGCCGGCCAGGAGCTGCTGCCGCGGGTCCACCGCCCCGTCGAGCACCAGCGCCCGCACCCGCTGCGGGTAGAGCTGGGCGTAGGTCGCCCCGAGCAGGGTGCCGTAGGAGTAGCCGAGGTAGGTCAGCTTGTCGTCGCCGACGGCCGCGCGCACCGCGTCCATGTCCCGCGCGGCCTGCTCGGTGCCGTAGAGCGGGAGCTGGGCGCCGTACTTCCCGCCGCACCGCTGGCCGATCCGCCGGTTGAGGTCGACGAAGCCGTCGAAGGACGCCTGGCTCTCCGGGTCGGGGTCGTAGCCGAAGCTGGCGTCCAGGTCGGCGTCGGAGATGCACTTCACCGGGCTGGACCGGGCCACCCCGCGCGGGTCGAAGCCCACGATGTCGAACCGGTCGGTCACCGCGGCCGGCAGCCCGCCGAACCCCGGCCCGAAGGACAGGTAGACCGCCGTGTCCACGCCGGACGCGCCCGGCCCGCCCGGGTTCACCACCAGCGACCCGATCCGGTCGCGCTGCTTCTCCGACCGGATGCGGATCAGCGCGATCTCGAAGGTCTCCCCGGCGCCCGGCCCGGCGGTCGCGCCGGTCGCCGCCCCGGTGCCCCAGTCGCGGGGTACGGCGATCCGGGCGCAGTCGTAGCGCATGCCCGCCGCGCCCCGCCCGACCAGCTCGTCCGGCACCTCGGGGCAGGGTCGCCAGGTCGGCGCGGTGCCCGGTGCGGCCGCCTCGCCCTGGCTCTCGGCCCGCGGGGCGAACGCCGGCAGCGTGCAGCCGGCCGTGAGCACCAGCGCCGCGAGGAACCCGGCCAGGGCGGGCCGGCGGCGGAGCCGGACGGGGAAGCGGGTCACGTGGGAGCCCTCCATGATCGTGTGGACCGCCAGGCTACGCCCGGCCGGGCCCGTCGCCGACGGTCGCCGCCGGGTCTCCCCGGAGCACCTCGTCGACGTCGTAGCGGATCGGGCGCTCCAGCTGGTCGTAGGTGCAGGAGCGGGGATCGCGGTCGGGACGCCAGCGGACGAACTGGGCGGTGTGCCGCAGCCGGTCGCCCTCCATGGCGTCGTAGCCCACCTCGACCACCAGCTCCGGGCGCAGCGGCTCCCACTCCAGGTTCTTGCCACCGGTCCACCGGCTCACCCCGCCCGGGATGCGCTGCCCCCGCTCGTGGTCGCCGTGCACCCACGGGTGGTCGCCGCCGACCTCCCGGTAGGGCTCCAGCTCCTCCAGCAGCTCCTTGCGGCGCGCGGCGCTGAACGAGGAGCTCACCCCGATGTGGTGCAGCACTCCGGCGTCGTCGTAGAGGCCGAGCAGCAGCGAGCCGACGACCGGGCCGGACTTGTGCCAGCGGAAGCCGGCCACCACCGCGTCGGCCGTGCGCGCGTGCTTGACCTTGAACATCAGCCGCTTGCCCGGCTCGTAGGGCAGGTCGGCCGGCTTGACGATGAGCCCGTCCAGCCCCGCCCCCTCGAACACGTCGAACCAGCGCCGGGCCGTCTCCGGGTCGGTGGTCACCTGGGTGACGTGCACCGGCGGCCGGACCTTGGCCAGCGCCTTCTCCAGGCGGCCCCGGCGCTCCGGGTAGGGCCGGTCGGTCAGCAGCTCGTCGTCGAGGGCCAGCAGGTCGAAGGCGACGAAGTCGGCCGGGGTGGTCTCGGCGAGCAGCTTCACCCGGGAGGCGGCCGGGTGGATCCGCTGGGCCAGCAGCTCGAAGTCGAGCCGCGGCTGGCCGCCGGGGCCGTCCCGGCGGATCACGATCAGCTCGCCGTCGACCGCGCAGCGCTCCGGGAGCTGGCGGCGCGCCTGCTCCACCACCTCCGGGAAGTAGCGGGTCATCGTCTTGCCGCCGCGGCTGGCCAGCTCGACCTCGTCGCCGTCGCGGAAGATGATGCAGCGGAAGCCGTCCCACTTGGGTTCGTAGGTCAGGCCGGGATCGGTGGGCAGTTGGGGCACGCTCTTCGCCAGCATCGGCTCGACCGGCGGATTGATCGGCAGGTCCACGGCGACCAGTCAATCAGACCCCACCGACGGTGGTGAGGCAGATCACCGGCGGCACGCGGCGGCGTGTCCCGTCCCGGGCCCGTTCGTCACCCGCGACCGGATGGTGGAACCGCAGGTCAGCGCTACGGTCGCGGCGTGCCGGAGTGGAGCTGCGGATGCTGCGGTCGCTGGCGGGTCAGCGTGGAACTGATCCGCGGGCGCTACCGCTACCGGCTCGTGCACCGCTACCCGGCGGAGCACGGCGGCGGCGCGAACGTCGTCGGCGAGGTGGCCTCCGTGGCCGAGCTGGAGCTGCTGCTCCGGCGGTACGCCCCGGTCGGCCTGGCCGACCTCCGCGAGGCGGCCTGACCGGGATCACCCGCCGTCGATCCCCGGCGTAGCCTGACCCTGACCACGCCTGGGAGGGGAGCGGCATGCGGTTCGTCGAGTCCGTCGAGATCGCCGCCGACGCCGACCGGGTCTGGGCGGTGCAGACCGACGTGGAGCGCTGGCCGGAGTGGACGCCCTCGGTGACCGCCGCCCGGCGGCTGGAGCCCGGCCCGCTCACGCTCGGCGCGACGGCCCGGCTGGCGCAGCCCCGGCTGCGCCCGGCGGTCTGGCGGGTCACCGAGTTCGACCCGCCGCGCCTCTTCGTCTGGGAGTCCGACAGCCCGGGCGTGCGCAGCCGCGGCGAGCACCGGCTCGTCCCGCTGGCCGGGGGGCGGGTCCGCGCCGAGCTGGTGATGGCCCAGACCGGCCCGCTGGCCGGGCTCGTCGGTCTGCTGGCCGGCCGGACCATCCGCCGCTACCTGCGGCAGGAGGCCGACGGGCTCAGGCGCCGCTGCGAGCGGGCCTGACCGCGCCCGGCTCACCCGCGACGACCTTCTCCAGCACCGCCAGGCGGTTGCCGTTCTCGTCCGGCCGGTGCGCCACGACCCGGTAGCCGCGCCGCGCGTACAGGCCCAGGTTCTCCGCGCTCTCCGCGCCGGTGAACAGGGCGAACCGGGCCACCCGGCCGGCGCAGGCGCCCTCCACCGCGGTCAGCAGCCGGCCACCGACGCCGCGCCCCTGCTGGTCCGGGGCGACCGCGAGCCGGCCCACATGGGCGGTGTCGCCGTCGACGCGGGCGCGTACCGAACCGACGAGGCGGGGCCCCAGCCGGGCGGCCAGCACCACGGTCGGGCCGGCCAGGGCGGCGCGGACCTCGTCCAGGGTCTCGGTCAGCGGGGGCAGGAACACGTCCCGGTAGCGCTGCGCCTCCACCAGGTACGCGGCGCGCTGCACGGTGAGGATCTCGCCGGCGTCCGCGACACCGGCCGGGGCGACGGTCAGCTGCTCGGTCACCCCGCAAGCCCACCACAGCCGGCCGGACCGGTGCCGGGCGGGCCACCCCGCCCGGCCGTACGCTGGCGGGGTTTCCGCGCGGAGGAGGCCGACGTGCCCGAGCTGACGTACCCCGAGGTGGGGGCGACCCGCGACGGACGCCTGCCGGCCGGCTACGACCACCTGCGCCACCGGGTCCGGCTGCCGGACGGCGCCTTCGCGACCGCGGCGGACGCGGTGCTCGGCTGGCGGCTGCACCGGGCCGCCGGCGTCGTCATGCGCACCGACGCGCCGCGCGCCGCCGCCGGCGCGCGGGTCACCCCGGGGCTGGGCGTCGGCCCGCTGCGGATCTGGGGCCCGACCGAGGTGGTCTGGACGGCCGACGAGCCGGACCGGGCCGGATTCGGCTACGGCACCCTGCCCGGGCACCCGGAGGTCGGCGAGGAGGCGTTCCTGGTCACCCGGACCGCCGACGAGGTCTGGTTCGAGGTGACGGCGTTCAGCCGCCCGGCCCACTGGTACGTGCGCGCCGCCGGGCCGCTCAGCCGGGCGGTCCAGCAGGCGTACGCCCGGTGGCTCGGCCGGACCCTGCGCCGGCTCTGCGCCGGGCACCGGCCGGCGTCGCCGCCTCAGTAGCCGGCGAAGGAGCGGATCGGGGCGCGCGGCCCGTACTTCGGCGCCTGGATGCCGGCGGCCTCCAGCAGCACGCAGACCCGGCCGCGGTGGCCCCGGAACGGTTCGAGCAGGGCCAGCATCCGGGCGTCGTCGCCGCGCGGCTCCCCGGCCAGCGCCCAGGCCACCGTGTTCGGGACGTGGTAGTCGCCGACGCTGACCGCGTCCGGGTCCCCGTAGGCGATCCGGACCACCTCGGCGGCGGTCCACGGCCCGATGCCAGCGATCGCGGTGAGCCGGCGGGTGGCCTCGGCGGCGTCGGCGCAGCGTTCCAGCCGGTCCGCGACGGCGGCCGCGCGGCGCAGCGTGTCGGCCCGCCGCTGCTCCACCCCGAACGGGTGGAAGACCCAGTACGGCGTGGCCGCCACCGCGGCGGCCTCGGGCGGCAGCAGCAGCGGTTGCAGCGGCCCCGGCGCCGGCTCCCGGAAGTGCCGCACCGTCGCCGAGTACGCCCGGTACGCCTCCTTGCCGGTGACCTTCTGCTCGAAGACGGCGCGCAGCAGCCGGGGGAAGACCTGGCCGGTGGCGGGCATCCGCAGCCCCTGGTGCTCGCGGGCCAACCGGGCCACCAGCGGGTGCGCGCCGGCCAGCGCCGCGAACCCGGTCAGGTCGTCGCGGAGCCCGGCCACCGCGTCGGCCCGCTCGACCACCCAGTCCGCCCCGGGGCCGTAGCCCTCGGCGACCAGCTCGCCCGCCTCGGGACGCAGCGCGAGGGTGGCCGGCCCGGCCGGGGTGCGGGTGGCCCACCAGAAGCTGCCGGCGGCGACCCGGGCGCACGGGTCGTACGGGCTGAAGGTGAGGGCGCGGACCGAGGCGGCCAGTCGGTAGCCGGCCGGTGGGCGCAGCGTCCGGCGGGCGGCGGGGGAGGTCACCCCGCCACTCTGCCATGACGTCCTCCGGTGACAGCGGACACGGGGCAGCCGGCATGGGTGTGCGGCGCCGGCCCGCATCGGGCCGGCGCCGCGCCGGGACGCGGGGCTGCCGGAAAGCCCTCGTCCCGGAACCACGACGGTGGCCGGCCGCGCCCTCCCCGGCTGCGACCGGCCACCGTGTCCGGGGTCCGTCAGTACGAGTAGCCCGAGTCACCGCCCGAGTCGCCCGACGCCGGCGGCGCGACCGCCTTGGGGGTGCCGGTGGGCAGGCAGGTCAGGTTCTTCTTGCCGTTCGGGTCGACGACGAACCAGGTCCCGCCGACGCCCTGGCCCTTCCACTGGCCGGGCTTCTTGTCCCCGATGTAGCGGTAGACCGGCCAGCCCCCGATGGTGATCTGCCGGGTACCGTCCTGCCGGGTGACCGTGCCGACCTTGTCGTCGGAGACGCCCTCGAGCTGCGGGTTGCCGTCGGTCAGCGCGGGCGGCCAGACCTCGGCGCACTTGTCCACGCAGTTGGACTGCGCCGGGTCGGCCGAGTCCTTGTCGAACCGGTACAGCACCCAGCCGTCCTGGTCGGTGACGACCTTGCCCATCCGGGGCAGCTTCTTGCCGACCAGTTCGTCGGTGAGTTGCACGTCGGACGGGGGCGCCTTGTCGGCCGGCGCGTCCGGGGACGCGGAGGCCTCCGGTTCGGCCGACGCGGTGGGTTCGGCCGCGGCGACGGCGACCGGCTCGGCCGCGCTCGAGTTCGCCCCGTCGTAGCCCGCGGGGGCGCAGGCCGTTAGTGCGACCATCGCGCTCGCGACGATGACGGTCGTCCGCTTCAGGTGTGCCACGTGCCCTCCTCGTTCTCAGTAGTTCGCCGAGTAGTACGGGCGGCACCCTGTCAAGGTTGAAGAGAAAAGGGTGCTCAATTTCACAGTGGATCCGTTGAACCGATCCGCCCGGCGGCGCGTGGGGAGCACATCGGGGTCGGCAACCCCGGCAACGACGGAACGGCGCCGGGCGGTGTCGCTGCCCGGCGCCGGCGTTCCGGCGGAATCAGAGGTCGCTGACCGTCACCAGCGGGCTGGCGATGCCGTTGACGTCGACCGACTGCACCTGGATCTTCTCGATGTCCTTGAGCGGGGCCGACGTGGACGCGCTCAGCTCCAGCGGGAGCTGGTTGGTGTTCGTGCCGTAGCCGCCGCCCGGCACCGACCAGGTCGAGACCACCTCGCTCGTGGCGTTCTTGCGGACCACGACCAGCCGGCAGGTGCGCGGCCCGGGCAGGCGGGTGAGCTGGAGGTCGATCTGGGTGCCGTACTCCTTCGACGCCAGCCACATCGTGGTCTTCACGCCGGTGCCCGGGTCGACCGCGTTGTGCTGGTCGCCCTCCTGCTCGTTGCCGCCGACGTTCGGGTCGTTGGGATCGGACGCCGCGGTGTTCGGCGGGGCGGTGACGGGCGCCGTGAGGGTCGGCTGGGCCTGCGGGAGAGGCTTGTCGTCGCCGCCCCCGAACACCCCGGCCATGCCGACGCCGCTCAGGCCGCCGAACACCACGACCGCGGCCGCGGCGGCGAAGACCTGCCGCATCCGGGTGCGCCGCCGGTCGCGGCGGACCGCCACCAGCGTGCGGTCCAGCAGCGCAGGATCCGTGTGTGTCTGCTCCAGCGCGGCCATCGCCTCGCCGTCGATGCCGGAGAGCAACCCCACCACCGGGACCATCGTCTCCAGTTCCGCCGCGCACGCCCAGCAGGTGGCGAGGTGCTCCTCGAACCGCTCCGTGTCCTGCGGGTCCAGCACGCCGAGCGCGTACGCGGCGACGTCCATGTGGTCCGCGCGGCTCATTCCGTCACCCCCCTCTCCTGCAGAGCCGTGCGCAGCGCGCGCAGCGCGTAGTAGACCCGCGACTTGGCGGTGCCGAGCGGAAGGCCCAGCTCCTCGGCCGCCTCGGGCACGGTACGCCCCCGGAAGTACGTCGCCACCAGGATCTCCCGGTGCGACTGGCTGAGCGTACGCAGCGCGTCCGCCACGGTCATCGTGCGCAGCACCCGGTCGGTGCTGTCCGCCTCGGCGAACGCGGTCAGGTCCCGGTCGTACGTCTCCGCCGGGCGGGCCTGTTCGCTGCGGTGCTCGTCGATGGCGATCCGCCGGGCCACCGTGACCAGCCACGGCCGCAGCGACCCCTGACCGTGGGTGCCCAGCCGGTGCGCGTTGCGCCAGGCCCGCAGCAACGTCTCCTGCACGATGTCCTCGGCCCGCTGCCGGTCGCCGCCGGTCAGCCGCATCACGAACATCAGCAGGGGCCCGGCGTGCTCGGCGTAGAGCAGCCGGATCAGCTGGTCGGAGTGGCTTGCCTCGGTGGACGTGGCCTGGTGGCGTCCGGGCGCCGGTCGCGGCGTCACCGGATCATTCTGGCGATCCGAGGGGCAGGCGTCGACCCCCCGGCCCGACCTCGACGCGCGCGACCGGGGCTGTGCCCGGGCGAACATCCATTCGGGCCGCGCCATCTCGCCGTGCCAGCCGGCCGCCACCGCATGCATGCAAGACCTCCGGTGTCCAATGACTCAGCCGACCCCCCACGGGCATGGCCGCCCGGTGATACGCAGCCGCCCGCCCAGCGGATCAACGCCGGACGGAAAAAATTCCGGGCGGGGGTGGGGTGGAGTCGGTGGCGTCCGCGTCGTGGACCACCGGAACGCCCCCGACGAAGCGGTCCAGCTCGGCGCCGGACAGCACCCGGCCGGGGAACCAGTCGCCGGCGGCCCGCCGGGTCAGCTCCGGCACCGGCGGCTCCACCCGGGACGCCACGAGCACGAGATTGCCGTAGCGCCGGCCGCGCAGCACCGCCGCGTCGCCGACCACGCAGGCGCGGGGCAGCACGGTGCGCACCGTGGCGACCTGCCCGCGGGCGTGCCGCAGCGGCGGGCCGTCGGCGATGTTCGCCAGGTAGCAGCCGTCGGGCCGGAGCACCCGGGCCACCTCGGCGGCGTACTCGGCCGAGGTCAGGTGGGCGGGGGTGCGGGCGCCGGCGAAGACGTCCGCGACCACCACGTCGTAGCTGCCGTCCCGGCTCGACGTCAGGGTGGCCCGGGCGTCGGCGACCCGGACCCGCAGCCGCGGGTCGGCCGGCCAGGGCAGCTCCCGGCGCACCAGCTCCACGAGCGCGCCGTCCACCTCGGACACCCGTTGGGTCGAGCCGGGGCGGGTGACCTGGACGTAGCGGGGCAGGGTGAGCGCGCCGCCGCCCAGGTGCAGCACCCGCAGCGGCGCGCCGGCCGGTGCGACCAGGTCGATGGCGGCGGCCAGCCGCCGGACGTACTCGAACTCCAGGTGGGTGGGGTCGGTGAGGTCCACATGGGACTGCGGGGCGCCGTCGAGCAGCAACGTCCAGGAGCCCGGCCGGTCCGGGTCGGGCACCAGCTCGGCCTGCCCGGTGTCGACCTGCGTGACCGCCCGGTCCGCGCCGCGCCGCCGGCCCATCAGCGCCGGATCCCGCGGGCCGCCGCGGTGAGCACCCGGTGCAGCAGGCGGGCGTCGCCGAGCATCCCGCGCAGCCGCCGCTCCAGGCCGGCGATGGGGATGAGGTTCTGCGGGGCGCGCGGATCCTTGTACGGGGTGGAGGCGAACCGGGGCAGCGTGACCAGGGACAGGTCGGCCAGCGCGATGGCCTCGGTCTCGGTCAGCTCGGCGGAGCACTCGACCCGCACGATGCCGGCCCACGGGGCGCCGCCGGCCACCGGCAGCCGCAGGTACCACGAGTAGCCGCCCCACGCGGTGCCCAGCCGGAACACCGGGCAGCGCTGCCCCGGGGCCAGCCCGGTGACCACCGCGGTGAGCCGGCCGTCCAGGTACTGGCTGTGCTGCGTCTTGATGTAGCCGAGGGTGCGGGGCAGGTTCCGCCGGCTGCGCAGCGGCCCGTCCACTACCAGCAGGTCGCCGTCGGCCCGCACGGCGTCGGAGACCGCCACCTCCAGGGCGGTCAGCGGGCCCTGCACGGCGGCCGGGAGCTTGCTCAGCTCGCCCGTGCCGCTCACCCGGTGCACCGGGTAGCGGATCGCGCCGGCCACCACGTCCTGCGCCGACGGGCTGGCGGTGAACAGGCCCCGGCCCACCCGCGAACCGGCCAGCTCCGCCGCGCCCCGCTCCAGGTCACAGCGGACCACCCCCGCCGCGTACGACGCGGCGATGCCCGGGAACGAGCCGCCGTCGTCCTCCGCCGTCCAGACGCTGGCGTCGATCCGGCGCACCCCGTCGACCAGCAGCACCACGTCGGGAGCGGCGACGTCGCGCCGCACGTCGACGGCCCGCCAGTCGGCGGCGGGCAGCTCGACGTCGGCGTCGACCTGGGCGCTGCTCGGCGCCGCCGGCCCGCCCCCGCCCGCCTCGAACGACGCCCCGTAGGCCGGGTCCCACGCGTCGACGAAGAACCGGGCCCCCGCCCTCGACGGTCCCGTCACGCCGCGCTCCTCACAGGCCCGTCCGTTCGACGCGGGCCGTGCGGGCATCCTTGCGGACCTCGAAGCGGACCGGGATCCGCTCGGCGAGCGCCGGCACGTGGGTGACCACGCCGACCATCCGGTCGCCCCGGGCGGCCAGGTTCTCCAGGGTGGCCGCGACCGTGTCGAGGGTGGCCGCGTCCAGCGTGCCGAAGCCCTCGTCGAGGACGATCGACTCCAGGCTGGCCGCGCTCGTGGACATCCCGGCGAGCTGCTCGGAGAGGGCCAGCGCCAGGGCCAGCGACGCCTGGAACGTCTCCCCACCGGAGAGGGTCCGCACCCCCCGCCGCAGCCCGGCGTCGTGGTGGTCGACCACGAAGAACTCGCCCTTGTCGTGCACCAGGTCGTACTGGCCGCCGGAGAGTTCGCGCAGGATCCGCGAGGCGCCCTCGACCAGCAGGTCCAGCGCCTCGGCCAGCAGCCAGCGCTCGAAGTTGTTGGCCCGCAGGTGCCCGGCGAGGGCGCGCGCCACCCGGGCCTCCCGCTCGTGGCCGGCCCGCTGCCCGCGCAGCTCGGCGGCCTGCTCGCGGCGCTCCTCCAGCCGGCGCAGCTCCGCCTCGGCCCGCTCCACCGCCACGGCGGCGTCGCGCTGCGCGTCCTGCGGCACGGGCAGCCCGGCGGCGTCGAAGAGCCCGCCGATCCGCTCCGCGACCGCGCCCGCCGCCGCCTCGGCCGCGTCGACGGCGGCGGCCAGCCCGGCCCGGTCGGCGCGGCGCCGCCCGGCCTGCTCACCGGCCCAGCCGGCGAGGGCCGTCCAGGCGGCGGCCACGTCGTCACGGTCGGCGGCCGGCGGGCCGAACCGGGCCAGCCCGTCGCGGACCGTGTCGAAGTCCCGCCAGGCCCGGCGCAGCCGCTCCTGCGCCGCGTCGAGGGAGCCGCGGGCCCGGCGTGCGGCGTCGCGCCCGGCGCGGACCGCGCCCGCCGCCTCCTCCAGCGCCCGGCGCAGCCGGGCGTGCTCGGTCAGGGACCCGCGCAGCGCCTCCGGCGTGGCGGCGCCGGCGAGCTGCCCGTCCAGCTCGGCCAGCCGCGCCCCGAGCTGGTCGTGCTCGGCCCGGGCGCGCAGCAGCACCCGGTCCAGCTCGCGGGCGGCCGCGTCGCGCTCCTGCACCACCCGCTTGGCGGCCTCGCTGGCCGCCCGGGCCGCCTTGCCCGCCGCGAGGGCCCGGGTGACCGCCGAGCCCTTCGGCACGGCCGGCACCCGGGAGACCTGCTGCTCGCAGACCGGGCAGGGGGCGCCGTCGACCAGGTGCGCCCGCAGCGCCACCGCCTGGTCGACGGCCTTCGCCTCCTCGTGCGCCCGGAACGCCGCCTCCAGCTCCGCCTCGGCCCGCTCGGCCCCGGCCCGGGCCGCGGCGAGCGCACCGGCCGCCGCGTCGTGCTCGGCCTGCGCGGCGTCGACCGCCGCGCGGACCGTCGCCGCCTCGCCGGTCAGCCGCTCCCGGTCGGCGTAGGCCTTGAGCTGGAGGCGCAGCGTGCTCTCGTCACCGGCCGCGGCCAGCTCGCCGCGCAGCTTCTCCTCGCGCTCCTCGGCCAGCCCGACGGCCGCGGTCGCCTCGTCGGCGGCGGTCCGCGCGGCGGACACCGCCCGGGCCAGCTCCGCGATCCCGTCCGGCGGCCGGACCCCGGCCAGCACGGTCAGCTCGGCGTCGAGCGCCGCGAGCGCCGCCGCCTGCTCGCGCGCCGTCGCCCGCACCCGCTCCAGCTCCGGTACGGCCGCCGCGACCGCCCCGGCCAGCTCCCGCATGCGGTCGACCCGCTCCCGGGCGGCGGCCAGGCTCCCGTCGTCGACGTCGGCGAGACCGCCGAGCACCTTGTCGACCGCCTCCAGCCTCGCCTCGGCCTGCCCGGCGCGCTCGGTGGCCTTCTTCTGCACCTCCTCGTAGATGCCCAGCCCGAGGAGGTTGACGAGGATCTGCTGCCGGGTGGCCGGCTTGGCGTGCAGGAAGTCGGCGAACTGCCCCTGCGGCAGCACCACGCAACTGGTGAACTGCTCGTACGGCAGGCCGACGGCGTCCAGCACCGCCTGCTCCATCTCGGCGGGGGTGCCGGCCACCACCTCGCCCAGATCCTCCGGGCTGAGCCCGGTGTCGAGCTTGGTGACGTCGAACCCGGGCGGCATGAGCTGGAGCCCGGCGTTGGCCGTCTTCACGGTGCCCCGGCCGTCCCGGCGGACCACCCGGGTGGCCACGTAGCGGTCGCCGGCGGACTCGAAGACCAGCCGTACCCGGGCCTCGGTGGCGGACGGGGCGAGGGCGTTGGCCAGGCCCCGCGTGCCGCCCCAGCGCGGCACGGTGCCGTAGAGGGCGAAGCAGATCGCGTCGAGCACCGTCGACTTGCCCGAGCCGGTCGGCCCGACCAGCGCGAAGAAGTCCGCGTCGGTGAAGTCGACGGTGGTCTCCTCGCGGAAGACCGTGAAGCCCGCCATGTCCAGCCGCATGGGCCGCATCAGTGCTCGACCTCCTCGAGCAGCTCGTCGAAGAGCTCCCGGACGTCCTCGTCGGCGTGGCCCCGGCTGCCCAGGTAGTCGGCGAACAGCTCGCGCGGCGAGCGCCCGGCCCGCTGGGCGGTGCGGGTGCCGCTGCCCGGCGCGGGCACCAGCTCCGGGTCGATCCGGATCTCCAGCGCCCGGGGGAGCAGCTCCTGCACCTCCTCCCGCAGCCCGGCGCGGGGCTGCTCGCGGACGTAGACCCGCAGCCAGCCGTCGGGCACGTCGATCTCGGCGAGCTGGGCCAGGGTGCCGCGGACCGTGTGCAGCGGGACGGCACCGGGCACCGGCACCTCCCGGATCTGCGCGGCGGTCGTCGCGGTCACCTCGACGATCGTCACCGACCCGACGTTCTCCTGCTCGCCGAAGTCGACGGCGAGCGGGCTGCCGCTGTAGCGGACCGGGCAGGGGCCGATCACCCGCTGGGAGCGGTGCAGGTGGCCCAGCGCCACGTAGTGCGCGTTGCCCGGGAACACGGTCGCCGGCACGGCGTAGCCGAGCACGGTGTGCGCGTCCCGCTCGCCGCCGCCGGTGCTCGCCCCGACCACGGTCAGGTGGGCGGTGACCAGGTGCACCCGGTCCGGCTCGGTGAACCCCTCGGCCAGCCGGGCGAGCACCCGCCCGAGGTGGTCGGCGTAGGTCTGGTTGGCCTCGGCGGGGGTCAGCTCGTACATCTCCACGGCGCGCACGGCGTAGCGCTGGGAGAGGAAGGGCAGCGCGGCGACCTGCCAGCGCTCGCCGTCGCGGGTGGTGCCGTCGATGACGTGCTCGGCCGGATTGTCCCGGACGCTGCCCCGCAGCGTGATCCCGGCGGCCTCGGCCCAGGGGCGCAGCGCGTCGAGCGCCGCGCCGTTGTCGTGGTTGCCGCCGATCGCCACCACGTCCGCCCCGGTGCGGCGCAGCGCGGTCAGCGCCCGGGTGACCAGCCGGGTCGCCTCCGGGGTGGGCGCGGCTGTGTCGTAGAGATCGCCGGCCACGATCACCAGGTCGGGCCGCTCGACCCGGGCGATCTCGATCACCTGGGCGAGCACCTGCTTGTGCTCGTCGGCCCGGGACTGCCCCTTGAGGACCTTGCCGACGTGCCAGTCGGAGGTGTGCAGGATCTTCATGGTCAGCCCTCTAGAACGGGATGTCGTCGTCGGAGGTGCCCGAGCCGACCACCGCGAACGGGTCGGCCGCCTGGGTGATCGAGCGCAGCGTCTCCGAGGGCGCCCGGCCGGCCTCGGAGACCCGGGTGGCCCAGGCCGGGAAGGGGAACTCCAGGCAGAGCGGGACCGGGATGTCGGGCTGGTTGACGAACATGGTGCCCGGCTTGGCCAGCAGGGCGCGCTGCCGCTGGGCGGGCGGCAGGAAGCCGTATTCCGGGCGGGACGCCTCGGCCGGGTCGAGCCGGCCGACCACCCGGATCGCCGAGTTGGTGACGATCCGCCGCTCCACCTCGCTGGCGGTCTGCTGGGCGCCCACCAGGATCACCCCGAGCGAGCGGCCCCGCTCGGCGATGTCGAGCAGCACCTCCTTGATGGGGGAGGAGCCCTCCCGGGGCGCGTACTTGTTGAGCTCGTCGAGGACGACGAAGAGCAGCGGCTTCGCGGTGCCCGCCTTCTCCTTGCGCTCGAACTCGCTCTTGAGCGTCACGCCGACCACGAAGCGCTGCGCCCGGTCCGGCAGGTTGTGCAGGTCGACCACCGTGACCTGGGCGGACTCGGCCGTGTTGATCGAGTGCGGGCGGCGGGTGGCCAGGTCGCCCCGGATGAGCCGGCCCAGGTCCTTCTTGCTGCCGATCAGCCGGCGGGCGAACGCGTTGACCGTGCCGAGACCGACCGCGCTGCCCGCCCAGTCGCCCCGGGTCTCGTCGTCGTTGAGCTGCTCGACGACGTGATCGACCAGGTCGGCGTAGGACCCCAGCCGCACCCCGTCGATGCTCACCCCGCCGTCGGCGGGCTGGGCGTATCTCGCCAGGTGGGCGGCGACCGAGTGGACCACCATCGTGTACTGCTGCCGCTCGTCGTCGGCGTCGGCGAAGACGTAGGGCAGCAGGCGGTCGGCGCAGAACTCGCTCAGCGTCCAGTAGAAGCTGTCCACCCCGGTGAGCCGGCTGCTCACATCCGGCGTGCCGGAGGAGTCGCCGACCCGGGGCGGGGCGTGGACCCGGACGTCGGGGAAGGCGCCCGCGTCGAGCCCGAGCTTGGCGTAGCCGGCCCGGGTGGCGTCGTCGAGCCGGGTGTTGGGATGGTCGAGGAACAGCAGGTCCTCGCCCTTGACGTTGAAGATGAGCGCCTTGGCGTTGACCGCGTCGCCGCCCAGCACCCCGGAGCGGAACACCGAGTAGAGCAGGAAGGTGGCGAAGCTGGTCTTGGTGGCCACGCCGGAGATGCCGGAGATGGAGACGTGCGCGCCCCGGGTGCCGTCGAGGAAGTCGGCGTTGAGGTAGACCGGGACGCCGTCGCGACCCATGCCCATCGGGATGCGCCGCTCCATCCGGTCGAAGTGCAGCGCTCGGGCCCGGGCGTCGCCCTCGGCCCGGTGCACCACGGCGCCCGGGGTGGGCGGCACGTAGAACTCCGGGTCGACGCGGGTGGTGGTGATCTCCGCGGCCTCCTGCACCTGGGCCGGCAGGGTGCCGTCGGCGATGGCGAACACGTCGGAGTCGAACTGCGCGCCCTCGTGCCGGGCGCGGACCTGGGTGACCACGCCGGCGATGGTGACCGGCTCCCGGTCGGGCAGCTCGCGGCGGGTCACCACGACATCGTCGAGCTGGAGGTAGCTGCCGGGGGCGACGGCCGTCCAGAAGGTGAGCGGGGTGGCGTCGGCGGTGCCGAGCACCCGGCCGACCCCGTCGCCGGGGCCGTCGAGCAGGTCGTCGGTCATCGGCAGTCTCCGGTCGGCTGGTCGTCCCGTTCGCGGCGCACGTCGTGCATCCTGCCCGAGGTGTGCGACAGGTTGCCACGCGACGCGGCGGACGCCACCTCGCCGGTCCACCGACCGTGCGCAGCGGCGCCACCCGCTGACTCTCCGTACGCCCTGGTCGGCCATTCCGGCACCGCCGGGCGGGCTCCCGGGGGATCCTGCAAGGGGCCGGAGATCGGAAGGCACGAGGAGCGGCGGTGGAAGCAGTCCGAAACCGGACGGCGTTGCTGCTGGCGCTCGCCGTGCTGCCGCCGGTGCTGCAGGAGGCCGTGCTGGTGGGCATCGGTTTCCACGGCGCCCGGGGGCTGGCGCCGCAGGTGACCGCGGTCTGGCCCTACGACTCGTTCCACGACCTGCGGTGGCTGCTGGTCTACCACGACTCCTGGTGGAACTTCGGCCTCGGGCTGGTGGTGCTCACCGTGTTCCGCGGGCTGCTCTCCGCCGGGCTCACCGCGCTGGCCTGGCCGGCGGGGTCGGCGCGTCCCACGTTCGGCTGGCTGGTCCGGCGGAACCTGGAGGTGGCCGCCCTCGCCCTCGTCATCATCTCCCCGTGGGCCGCGATCTCGGTGGCCTTCGCCGCGGTCGCGCTCTCGCTCTACCTGTTCGCCTCGCTCGCCCCGATGCTGGTGCTCGCCCCGTTCCTCCAGCGCGCCGGCGTGGTCGCGCACTGGTGGCGCGGCCTGCCCACCATCGAGCTGCTCGGCTGGTCGGTGCTCAATTTCGTGGTGCTCACCGTCGCGGGCGCGGTCATCTCCAGCACGTCGGGCTGGTGGGGCGTCCCCGTGGCCGCGCTCGCCGGCCTGGCCAACGGTTTGCTCTGGCAGCGCACCGTGTCGGCGGCCGTGCAGCCGGCCCGGATCCGCCTGGCCCGGACCCCGGTCGCGCCGGTGGCCATCGCCCTCACCATGGCCGCCGCGGTCGGGTCGCAGTCGCTCGTCGGCCTGGCGACAGGTCCACCGGCGGAGTGGCGGCCCCCGCTGCTCACCGAGCGGCTACCCGACCGGGTGCCGCACGCGGTGATCGCCATCGCCGGGCACGACTCGCGGTGGAACGGCCGGCAACCGGCGGACCCCCGGGTCGAGCGCTTCTCCTATCGGGGTCTCGACGGGCAGCGGCGGCCGTTGCCGTACACGCCGGAGGACACCCACCAGCCCCTCGACTCCAGCGCGGTGCTGCTCGCCGCGCAGGTCGACCAGCTGCACCGCCGGACCGGCCGGCCGGTCGCCCTGCTCGGGTTCAGCGAGGGGGCCATGGTGGCGCGGACCTACCTGGACCGGTGGGCACAGCCCCTGCCGGTGGAGGCGGTGCTGCTGTTCAGCCCGCTCATCCAGCCCGGCCGGGCCTACTACCCGCCCCCGGGTTACAGCGGGTGGGGCGTGGCGGCCGGCTGGGAGCTGCGCGGGATCTTCTGGCTGGCCAACCTGGGTCGCAGCGTGAAGAGCCGTCCGGACGAGCCGTTCGTGCGGTCGGTGCTGGTCAACGCCCCGTTCTACCGCAACCGCACGCTCTGCCCGGTGGCCGGGGTCCGCATGATCGCCTTCCTGCCCACGGTCAGCGCGGCCGAGGCGCCGCCCGGCGAGTACAGCCGCATCCCGGTGTTCCAGTTGCCCGCCCTGCACGGCGGGCTGATCGGCCAGCGGCTCGCCCAGAAACGGGTGGTCGACTTCCTGGCCGGCGGCCGGGTGGACGAACCCCGCCGGGAGTACCGCCTGCTCCAGCGGCTGGGCGCCGCCTGGCAGGCGCCGCCGCTCGCGCTGGCCGTCAACCCGGTGTGGGCGGCCGCCCGGGAGGGCGACCCCGCCTTCTCCGGGCGGATCTGCGAGCCGCGCTGACCGGCGGCCTCACCCCGCCCGGCCGGCGACCGGGCGGTGCCGGAGCAGCAGCCGGATCGCCGCCGCGTCGACGGCGGCCACGATGAGCAACCGGATCGGCGCGTACGGCAGCATGAGCAGGTCCACGGCGATCGCCAGCCCGGCGCAGCCGATCGCGACGGTGCCGGCGCCCCGCCGGCCGGTGACCGCCCCCAGCCCGGCGAGCGCGACCGCGGCCCCGATCGCCATCTGCAGCCACGCCCAGAAGGTCAGGTCGACCTGGTGCATGCCGCCCTCGCTGAGCACCACGAAGACCCCGGACCGGAGCATGCCGAACGCGGCCAGCACGTCGGCCAGGCCGGTGGCGACCAGCAGCCCACCGGCGAGGACCGGGCGATCGGTCCGCACCGGCGCCGTCCCGGTCGCCTGCGGTGTCCGCATTCCCCGAGGTTACGGCGCTGATCAACGGCGGGTTCCCGAGACGGCACAGCCCGACCCGGCGGGGCGCGGGATCCGGTGCCGGAGCACCACACCCCGCGTCCCCGCGTGGCGTCGCGTGGTGCCTCAGCCGGCGGCGAGCACCTCGCGCAGCCGGGCGGCGAAGGCCGGCGGGTCCTCGGCGAAACCGAGGTGCCCGCCCGGGAACATCGCCGGCGAGGTGCCCAGCGCCGCCGCGAGCGCCCGGGAGGTGCGGTCGCAGACCTCACCGGTCGACTGCTCCCCGAGACCGACGACGACCCGGGTCGGGCCGTCGCGCAGCGCGTCGACGTCGGGCCGGAAGCGGGTGGTTCCCCGGATCATGTGCAGGTACTGGAAGTGCTCGTCGGCCGCCGCCTGCGGATCGGGCTCGCCGCCGAACATGCCGAGCACCACCTCCTCCGGCAGGTGGATGTTCGCGCTGGCGAGGAACTTGCGCCCGGCGCCGAGCCGGTCCCCGGCACGGTAGGTGGCGATCATGTCGTCCTCGCGGGCCAGCAGGTCCGCCCGGTCCGGCAGCAGGCCGAGCAGCGGCGGTTCGTGCGCGACGACCGTGTGCACCAGGGTGGTACCCGCCTGGGCCAGGGCCAGGACGGTCACCGCGCCGCCGCTGGACCCGAGCACGGCGGCCGGACCCGCGTCGACGTGGGCGAGGAGCCGGGCGACGTCGTCGGCCCGCAGTTCGGGAGTCGAGTCCTGGTGCGGGTCGTGCAGGACGCTGCGGCGGATTCCGCGCGGGTCGGTGGTCAGCACGGTGTGCTCCGCGGCCAGCAGGTCGGCCAGTGGCGCGAAGGCGTCGGCGTCCATCGGGGCGGCGACCAGGGCCACGAGCGGGCCCCGCCCGCGCACCTCGTAGTGGAGCCGCCCGTCGGGCACCGCCAGGGTGCCGGTGGTGACGGGCGCGGTGGACATGCTGCTCATCGGGTCCTCCAGGGTCGTGGCGGGCGAGCCGTTCACTGTCCTGACTCCGGTGCTGCGGCAGAATCGTCGGTTGTGAGCGTCAGTTCCCCGACCGCCGCCGGGTCACCCGACCGCGCCCCGGTCGACGAGGCCGCCTTCACGGCGCTCGTCGCGCCGCTGCGCCGGGACCTGCACGCCCACTGCTACCGGATGCTCGGCTCGGTCCACGACGCCGACGACGCCCTCCAGGACGCGCTGCTGCGGGCGTGGCGGGGGCTGCCGACCTTCGCCGGGCGCGGCTCGCTGCGCTCGTGGCTCTACACCGTGACGACCCGGGTCTGCCTCGACGCCATCGCCGGCCGTGCCCGGCGGGCCCTGCCGGTCGACCTCGGCCCGGCCAGTGACAGCGCCGTGCCCGACAACCGCCCGGCCCACGACGTCGCCTGGCTCGGCCCGTACCCGGACGCCGGCCTCGCGCCCGGCCCGGTCGCCCCGGGCGCGCGGTACGAGCAGCGCGAGGCGGTCGAGCTGGCCTTCGTGGCCGCGGTGCAGCACCTGCCGGGCAACCAGCGGGCGGCGCTGCTGCTCTTCGACGTGCTCGGCTACTCGGCCGCGGAGATCGGCGCCATGCTGGGCACGTCGACCACGTCGGTCAACTCGGCCCTGGCGCGCGCCCGCCGCGTGCTGGCCGAGCGGGCTCCCGCCGCGACCCAGCAGCGCACCCTGCGGATGCTCGACGACGTCCGGCTGCGCGAGGTCGTCACCGGCTACACGACCGCGCTGGAGAACGGCGACGCGGACGCCCTCGTCGCCCTGCTCAGCGAGGACGTCACCTGGTCCATGCCGCCCATGCCGCACTGGTACCGGGGCGTCGCGGCCGTGCTGGACTTCGCCCGGTCGGCGCCGCTCGGCCCGTGCGGCAGCTGGCGGCACCTGCCGGCCAACGCGAACGGCCAGCCCGCGGTCGCCGGCTACCTGCGCCCGGGCGGGACCGGCCCGTACCTGCCGTGGTCGGTCGACGTGCTGACGTTGCGGGGTGACCGGATCGCCGGGATCACCTCGTTCGTGGGCGGGGCGCACTTCGCGGCGTTCGGGCTGCCGGACTCCCTGCCGCCGGCCCGCTGACCCGTGCCGGCACGGCGTGGGCCCGTCCGCTCCGCCGCGGCCGGGGCGGGCTGCCCGCGTACCCCTTCCGGGTGCCGGCCCCCGCGGCGGCCCTGGGTCAGGCGGCCGGGGCGGCGCCGGCGGGCGGCGCGCTGCCCGGGTCGCGGGCGTAGCGGAGCATGAGCACGCCGTCGGCGGCGGCCAGCACGTGGCGCAGCGGCAGGTGCCGCGGCGCGCTGCCGGGTCCGGCGGTGATCCGGCCCGGGCCGGCCCCGGCGAGCAGCGGCGCGACGGTCAGGCACAGCTCGTCCACCAGGTCGGCCGCGGTGAGCGCGCCGAACAGCTGCGGCCCGCCCTCGCAGAGCACCTGGCCCAGCCCGCGCCGGCGCAGCTCGGCGAGGCCGGCGGCCAGGTCGACCCGCTCCGCGCCGCAGCGGACGAGGTCGGCCACCTCGGTCAGGCCGGGCGGCGGGTCGGCGGCCGCGTGGGTGAGCACGAGCGGCCGGACCGGCGCGTCGGCGAAGCACGCCTGGGCCGGGTCGAGGTCCAGCGAGCCGGAGACCACCACGAGGGTGGGGTATTCGGTCAGGCCCTGCTCGCGGCGCCAGGCGCGGCGCGCCTCGCCGAGCCGGACCGCCCGGTAGCCCTCGTGGCGCAGCGTGCCGGCGGCCACCAGGAGCCCGTCGCAGAGCATCCGGAGCAGGCCGAAGACGCGCTTGTCCGGCTCGCCGGACAGGCCGGCGGAGTAGCCGTCCAGGGTGACCGCGCCGTCGGCGCTGGCCACGAAGTTCACCCGCAGGTGGGGACGGGTCGCGCGGCCGTAGAGCGCGGCCAGCTCCGGATCGGTCAGCGGCCCGGTGACGGGCGTCGGCCAGATCCGTTCGATCGGGGTTCCGACGCTCATTCGCCGGCCGGACCGGTGACCGGAGGGGTGGGTTCGGGGGTACGGTGCTGGCAGTCGCACCACTTCCGGCCTGGACAGTCGTCGTGCCGCCGCTCCCGGCACGCTCGGCAGATCATGTGGGCAGCCTATGCCGAGGAAGGATGGGACAGCATGTCGCGTCAGATCTTCCAACTGAAGGTCTCCCTCGCCGGGGTCCGTCCGCCGGTGTGGCGGCGGGTGCTGGTGCCCGGCGGCTACACCCTGGACCGGCTGCACCGGGTGGTCCAGCACGCGATGGGCTGGCGCGACTGCCACCTGCACTCGTTCGACGTCGGCGGCCGCCAGTACGGCGAGCCCGACCCGGACGGCGAGCTGGCGCTGCGCGACGAGCTGGACGTCCGGCTGGACGCGGTGGTGGGCAAGGGCGACCGGTTCCGCTACACCTACGACTTCGGCGACTGGTGGGAGCACGACGTGGTGGTCGAGGACGTGTGCACGGCCGACCCCGACGAGCGCTACCCGGCCTGCGTCGAGGGGGAGCGCGCCTGCCCGCCCGAGGACGTCGGCGGCCCGGCCGGGTACGCCGTCCTGCTGGCCGCGCTGGCCGACCCGGGGCACGCCGAGCACCGGATGATGCGGGAGTGGGCCGGCGCCGGCTTCGAGCCGGAGTTCTTCGCCGCCGATCGGGCCACCACCCTGCTGCGCCGCTTCTGCTGATCGTCCCTCCGCGAGTGCGCCCGGGAGCCACGCGGTAACGATCTGGGAACGCTCCCATCGGTCTATTGACACCCCTGATACCTGCCGGCAATCTCATGGGAGCGCTCCCGGACGTGTGTCTCAAGCCACATCGCTCGTCGCGGCGGCGCCCCAGAACCAGAGCCTCACCATGCGACCCGCCCGGCCGACGGGCGGGCGGGCGCGAGTCAGAACCCACCACACGAGTTACCCACCTGAGAGGGGTCAGGGATGAGCGTCATGAGGCGCCGGCTCCGAATTGCTGCGGCCGCCGTGCTGGCCGCGGGCGTTGCTCTCGGCAGCGCCGGGTGCAGCAAGAAGAACGACGACGAGGGGTCCACCGGCGAGGGCGGCCAGGTCAAGCTGGTCCTGCAGACCTTCCAGAACTTCGGCTACGACCAGGCCATCAAGGACTTCGAGGCGGCGCACCCGAACATCAAGGTCGAGCACCAGAAGATGGGCGAGCTGCGCGACTTCCAGCCGAAGCTGGTGCAGTGGCTCGCCGCCGGCAGCGGTGCCGGTGACGTGGTTGGTCTGGAGGAGGGCGTCCTGCTCGGGTACGTCCAGAACCCCGACAAGTTCGCCAACCTGCTCGACCTGGGCGCCGGTGAGGTGAAGGCCAACTTCCCCGAGTGGAAGTGGAACAACGCCCTCACACCGGATGGCAAGAAGCTGATCGGGCTCGGCACCGACGTCGGTGGACTCGCCATGTGCTACCGCAAGGACCTGTTCCAGCAGGCCGGTCTGCCCACCGACCGGGACGAGGTCTCGAAGCGGATGACCACCTGGCAGGACTACATCGCGCTGGGCAAGGAGTTCAAGGCCAGCGGCAAGGTCAAGGCCGCCTGGCTGGACAGCGCGACCAGCCTGATGCAGCCGTACGTCATGCAGAACTCGCAGACCTTCTTCTTCGACAAGGACAACAAGTTCATCGGCGACACCAACCCGGTCATCAAGCAGACCTGGGACCTGGGCCTGCAGATGGCCAAGGATGGGCTGACCGCCAAGACGCAGCGGTGGAGCGCCGACTGGGACGGGGCCTTCAAGAACTCCGCGTTCGCGACCCTGCCCTGCCCGGCCTGGATGACCGAGGGTGTCATCGCCCCGAAGTCCGGCCCGGCGAACTCCGGCAAGTGGGACATCGCCACCATCCCCGGCGGCGGCGGCAACTGGGGTGGTTCCTACCTGGCCGTGCCGGCGCAGACCAAGCACCCGAAGGAGGCGTACGAGCTGGCCAAGTACCTGACCAGCAAGGAGGGCCACCTGGCGGCGTTCAAGGAGGCGGGCGCGATGCCGTCCGACATCGCCGGCCTCGACGACCCGGCGTTCAAGGACAAGACGAGCGAGTACTTCAGCGGTGCGCCCACCGGCAAGATCTTTGGGGAGAGCGTCAAGAACATGAAGCCGGTCTTCCTCGGTGCCAAGCACCAGCAGGTCTGGGAGACCATCTTCGAGCCGCAGATGCAGGCGGCCGAGCGTGGCCGGCTCAGTGCGGATGCCGCCTGGACGAAGGCGGTGGACGAGGCCAAGAAGGCGACCAGCTGAGTCGCCGGTGACCGGCCGAGCCCACGGTGATCCGCTGCCCGTGGGCTCGGCGGCGGCGCCCACACCCGCCCCAGGGTGTGGGCGTCGCGGCGAGGTCGCCGCCGCCCCACCTCCCGGAAGGACCCGCAATGAGTTCTACTGTCGGCGCGGTACCACCATCGCGCGCCGCTTCGCCGCCCCCGTCCGCCCCGCTGCACCGCCGCCGGTCGTACCGGCTCGGCCGCTGGGACCTCAAGTACTCCCCGTACCTGTATGTCGCGCCGTTCTTCGTCCTCTTCGGGGTCTTCGGCCTCTTCCCGGTCCTCTACACGGTCTACGTTTCGCTCTTCGACTACGAGCTGCTGAGCGGAACCAAGGAGTACGCGGGGCTGGAGAACTACCGCCTCCTGATGCAGGACGCCCAGTTCTGGAACGCCGCCTACAACACCCTTGGCATCTTCCTGCTCAGCACCGTGCCGCAGCTCATCGTGGCGCTGATGCTCGCCAACCTGCTGAACCGGCAGATGAAGGCCCGCACGCTGCTGCGGATGGGTGTGGTCATCCCCAACATCACCTCGGTGGCCGCGGTCGGCATCATCTTCGCGCTGATCTTCGCGGACCGGTACGGCCTCATCAACTGGTTGCTCGGCACGGTGGGATTCGACCCGATCGCCTGGCGGGACAACCGCTTCGCCTCCTGGTTCGCCATCGCCTTCATGGTCGACTGGCGGTGGACCGGCTACAACGCGCTCATCTACCTCGGTGCCATGCAGGCCATCCCCAAGGACCTGTACGAGTCGGCGTCGCTGGACGGCGCCTCGACCTGGCGGCAGTTCTGGTCGATCACGGTGCCGCTGATCCGGCCGACGATCCTCTTCACGATCATCATCTCCACCATCGGTGGCTTCCAGATCTTCACCGAGCCCCTGATGTACGGGAACGGGCTGGTCCGCGGCGGGGTGGACCACCAGTTCCAGACCCTGGCCATGTACATCTACGAGAAGACCTTCACCGGGAACGCCGAGTACGGGTACGGCTCCGCGATGTCCTGGTTGCTCTTCATGATGATCATCGTCTTCGCGCTGATCAACTTCGTGCTGGTACGCCGGTCGGTGAAGGGAGACAAGAAGTGACCACGACGCAGACCCTGCCCCGTTCGGTCACCCCGCCTCCGGTGCCGTCCCGCCGCCACGGCCGCGGTCGGCTGCCCGGCGCCCAGCTCTGGCAGGCCAGTCCGCTGACCTACCTCGCGCTCATCCTCGGCGGCGTACTGTCGATCTTCCCGATCATCTGGTCGTTCATCATCGCCTCGCGGGACAACAGCGCGGTCTACGAGATGCCGCCGACCCCCGGCGACCAGCTGTTCACCAACATCGACCGGATGCTCGCCAACGAGGACGCCGCGTTCATCTACGGTCTGGTCAACTCGGCCGTCGTGTCGACCGTCGTCACCATCTCGGTGATCTTCTTCTCCAGCCTGGCCGGCTTCGCTTTCGCCAAGCTCAAGTTCCGGGGCAGCAACGCGCTGCTGCTGATCATCATCATGACCATGATGGTGCCGACCCAACTCGGTGTCATCCCGCTCTACCTGATGATGGTGGAACTCGGCTGGACGGGCACCCTGCAGGCGGTCATCGTGCCGTTCCTGGTGCAGGGCTTCGGCGTGTTCATGATGCGCCAGTACGCGATGTCCGCGATCAGCGACGAGCTGATCGAAGCCGCCCGGCTCGACGGCTGCTCCACCTGGCGGATCTACTGGAACGTCGTGCTGCCCGCGCTGCGGCCGGCGGCGGCGGTGCTCGGCCTGCTGACCTTCATGCAGACCTGGAACGAGTTCCTCTGGCCGTTCATCGTGCTCACCCCGGACACCCCGACGGTGCAGTACTCCCTGAAGATCCTCTCGTCCGGGCTGTACCAGACGGACTACGTGGCGCTCTTCGCTGGCACCGCACTGGCGACCCTGCCACTGTTGATCGTGTTCATCATCTTCGGCCGCCAGATCATCGGCGGAATCATGGAAGGCGCCGTCAAGTCGTGAGCAACCCAGCCAGCCCGCCCGCCGTCGGCGTTCTCGACCAGGGTGCGGCAGCCACCTTCCCGCCCGGCTTCCTCTGGGGCGCGGCGACCGCCGCGTACCAGATCGAGGGCGCGGCGACCGAGGGCGGCCGCGGCCCGTCGATCTGGGACACCTTCAGCCACACCGAGGGGCGGACGGTGGCCGGGCACACCGGCGACGTGGCCTGCGACCACTACCACCGGATGCCCGACGACGTACGGCTGATGGCCGACCTCGGGCTGAAGTCCTACCGCTTCTCCGTCTCCTGGCCGCGCGTGCAGCCGGGCGGCGCCGGGGCGGTCAACCCCGAGGGGATGGACTTCTACCGGCGCCTGGTGGACGAGCTGCTGGGCCACGGCATCCAGCCCTGGCTGACCCTCTACCACTGGGACCTGCCCCAGCCGTTGGAGGACGCGGGCGGCTGGCCGGCCCGGGACACGGCCGCCCGGTTCGCCGACTACGCCCAGCTGGTCGCCGACGCCCTCGGCGACCGGGTGAAGTACTTCACCACGTTCAACGAGCCGTGGTGCTCGGCCTTCCTCGGCTACGGCTCCGGGGTGCACGCCCCCGGCCGGTCGGACGGGGCGGACGCGGTCCGGGCCGGGCACCACCTCATGCTCGGGCACGGGCTGGCCGTGCAGGCGCTGCGGGCGTCCCGCCCGGACGCGCAGCTCGGCATCACGGTCAACCTCTACCCGGTCACCCCCGCCACCGGGTCCCCGGCGGACGCCGACGCCGCCCGCCGGATCGACGCGCTGGCCAACCGGTTCTTCCTCGACCCGGTGCTGCGCGGGGCGTACCCGGCGGACCTCCTCGCCGACCTGCGCGAGGTCACCGACTTCGGGCACGTCCGGGACGGCGACCTGGCGGTCATCTCGACCCCGTTGGACATGGTGGGCGTCAACTACTACAGCCGGTACGTCGTCGCCGCGCCCGCGGAGACCGGGCCGGCGGAGGCCTACTGGCGGGCGCCCTCGTGCTGGCCGGGCAGCCAGGACGTCCAGTTCGTCACCCGGGGCGTCCCGGTGACCGACATGGGCTGGGAGATCGACGCCCCGGGCCTGGTGGAGACGCTGGAGCGGGTGCACAAGGAGTACACCGACCTGCCGCTCTACGTCACCGAGAACGGCTCCGCGTTCGTCGACGCGGTGGTCGACGGCCGGGTCGACGACCCGGACCGGCTGGCGTACTTCGACGCGCACCTGCGCGCCGCGCACGCCGCGATCGGCGCCGGGGTGCCGCTGAAGGGATACTTCGCCTGGTCGCTCATGGACAACTTCGAGTGGGCGTGGGGCTACACGAAGCGCTTCGGCATGGTCCACGTCGACTACGACAGCCAGGTGCGGACCCCGAAGTCCAGCGCCAGGTGGTACGCCGATGTGATCCGACGCAACGGCCTGGCCGCACAATAGGCTGGGCCAGCCAGTGACGGGCGGCCCGGCGCCGGCGCCTCGACAGGTGCCGGGCCCGCCCGATGTCGGAGGAGCACAGACGATGACAACGCAGCGCACACGGTCGCTCGGGCGCCCGACCCTCGACGCGGTCGCGGCCCGCGCCGGCGTGGGGCGCGGCACGGTCTCCCGGGTGGTCAACGGCTCGCCGCAGGTCAGCCCGGAGGCCCGGGCCGCCGTCCAGGCGGCCATCGCCGAGCTGGGGTACGTGCCCAACCGCGCGGCCCGGGCGCTGGTCACCCAGCGGACCGACTCGGTGGCGCTGGTCGTCTCCGAGTCGGGGGAGCGCGTCTTCACCGAGCCGTTCTTCGCCGGGATCGTCCGGGGCGTCAGCTCCGCGTTGCTGGAGACCCCCATGCAGCTCTGGCTGGCCATGGCCCAGTCGCAGATCGAGCGGGAACGGGTCGAGCACCACCTGACCAACCAGCACGTCGACGGGGTGCTGCTGCTCTCGCTGCACGACGCCGACCCGCTGCCCACCCTGCTGGAGGAGCGCGGCCTGCCCACCGTGCTCGGTGGCCGGCCGGCCCGGATGCTGCACCCGAACGCCCAGCCGGCCTGGTTCGTCGACGTGGACAACGTGGGCGGCGCCCGGCAGGCGGTGGAGCACCTCTTCGCCCGCGGCCGGCGGCGGGTCGCCACGATCGCCGGCCCCCAGGACATGGGCGCCGGCCTGGCCCGGCTGTCCGGCTACAAGGAGGCGGTCCGGGCCGCGGGCGGCGACCTCAACCCGGACCTCATCGCGTACGGGGACTTCAGCGAGGGCAGCGGCACGGCCTGCATGCGCCGGCTGCTGGAGGTGTGCCCGGACCTGGACGCCGTCTTCGTGGCCTCCGACCTGATGGCCTTCGGCGCCCTGCGCGCGCTGCGCGAGGCCGGCCGCCGGGTGCCCGAGGACGTGGCGGTGATCGGCTTCGACGACGCCCCGATCGCCCGGCAGGCCGAGCCGCCGCTCACCACGGTCTTCCAGCCGGTCGAGGAGATGGGCCGGCAGATGGCCCGGCTGCTGGTCTCCCGGATCCGCGGCGAGGAGCTGCCCAGCCCGCACGTGCTGCTGGACACCAAGCTCATCCACCGCGCCTCCGCCTGAGGCTCAGGCCCAGCGGCGCAGCTCCCGCTTCGCCAGGGACGCCCGGTGCACCTCGTCGGGCCCGTCGGCCAGGCGGAGGGTGCGGGCCTGCGCCCAGAGGGCCGCGAGCGGCGTGTCCTGGCTGACGCCGGCCCCGCCGTGCGCCTGGATGGCCTTGTCGATGACCCACTCGGCCATCGCCGGCGTGGCGATCTTGATGGCCTGGATCTCGGTGTGCGCGCCCCGGTTGCCGACGGTGTCCATGAGCCAGGCGGTCTTGAGCACCAGCAGCCGGGCCTGCTCGATGCGCACCCGGGACTCGGCGATCCACTCCCGGACCACGCCCTGCTCGGCGAGAGGGCGGCCGAACGCGACCCGGGTGAGGGCCCGCCCGCAGAGCAGCTCCAGGGCCCGCTCGGCCATGCCGATCAGCCGCATGCAGTGGTGGATCCGCCCCGGGCCGAGCCGGGCCTGGGCGATGGCGAAGCCGGCGCCCTCGGCGCCGACCAGGTTCTCCGCCGGCACCCGTACGTCGGTGAAGTCGATCTCGGCGTGCCCGCCGTGCGGGGCGTCGCTGTAGCCGAAGACCGTCATGCCCCGGCGCACCGTCACACCGGGGGTGTCCCGGGGGACCAGGATCATGCTCTGCTGCCGGTGCCGGTCGGCGTCCGGGTCGGTCTTGCCCATCACGATGAAGATCTCGCAGCGCGGGTCCATGGCACCGGACGACCACCACTTGCGGCCGTTTACCACGTACGCGTCGCCGTCCCGGACGATGCGGGTGCCGATGTTGGTGGCGTCGGAGGAGGCCACCTCCGGCTCGGTCATGCAGAACGCCGAGCGGATCTCCCCGGCCAGCAGCGGCGCCAGCCAGCGGTCGCGCTGCGCGTCGGAGCCGAACTCGGCCAGCAGTTCCATGTTGCCGGTGTCCGGGGCGGCGCAGTTCAGCGCCTCCGGCGCCAGGTGCGGGCTGCGCCCGGTCAGCTCGGCCAGCGGGGCGTACTGCAGGTTGGTGAGCCCGGCGCCGTACCGCGGGTCGGGCAGGAAGAGGTTCCACAGGCCGCGTGCCCGGGCCTCGGCCTTCAGCTCCTCCAGCACCGGCGGGCGCGCCCACGGGTCACCGGCCGCGAGCACCTGCTCGTGGTGCACCGGCTCGGCCGGCAGGACGCACTCGGTGAGGAACGCCTCGACCTTCCCGCGCAGCTCGACCGTCCGGGCGTCGTACTCGAAGTCCACTACTTCTCCCTCACCGCGTGCAGACCGTGCGCGACCAGCGGCGCCACCATGTCGCCGATCCGGTCGAAGCCCCCGCCGAGCGTCTGCCCGAGCGTGTGCCGGTAGTGGATCCCCTCGCAGATCACCGCGAGCTTGAAGCAGCCGAGCGCCACGTGCCAGTGCAGCGGCCCCACGTCGACGTCGCTGCGGCCGGCGTACCGGTCGATCAGCTCGGCGCCGGTGGGGAAGCCGGCGCGCGGGCCGATGCCGTCGGCGACCGGATTGCCCTCGGCGCTGTCGCTGTCGCCCAGCACGTCCCAGTAGGTCAGCAGCAGCCCCAGGTCGGCGAGGGGGTCGCCGAGGGTGGCCATCTCCCAGTCGAGCACGGCCCGCACCGCCACCGGCTCGACGGTCGCGAGCAGGTTGTCCAGCCGGTAGTCGCCGTGCACGATCCGCCCGGCGTTCGCGCCCTCCGGCACGCTGCCGGCGAGCGCGTCGCGCAGCTCGTCGATGCCGGGCAGCGGGCGGCTGCGGGAGCGGTCGAGCTGGCCGGCCCAGCGGCGGACCTGCCGGGCCAGGTAGCCCTCAGGGTGGCCGAAGTCGGCCAGCCCGGCCGCGGCCGGCTCGACCATGTGCAGCCCGGCGAGGGTGTCCATCATGGCCATGGCCAGGTCGCGCCGCTGGCCGGCGGTGAGCGCGTCGGTCTGCTCCCGCCGCCGGTAGACCTCGCCGTCGACCCGCTCCATGAGGTAGAACGGCGCGCCGAGCACGTCGGGGTCGGTGCAGAGCAGCAGCACCTCGGGGACCGGCACCGCGGTGGGGGCCAGTGCGGAGATCACCCGGTGCTCGCGGGCCATGTCGTGGGCGGTGGCCAGCACGTGCCCGAGCGGCGGCCGGCGCAGCACCACCTCACGGTCGCCGGCGCGCAGCAGGTAGGTCAGGTTGGACTTGCCCCCGGCGATGAGCCGCGCCGAGAGCGGCCCGGACAGCTCGGGCCGGTGCGCGGCCAGATATGCGGCCAGCCGGTCGAGGTCGAGCCCGCGCGGGGCCGAACCGGTCGGGGTCTGCGGTGCGTCGACGGCCGGATCGGTCATCGGGTTAGTTGATGGCAGCTCAGCTTTGTTGTCAAGGTGGGATGTTCCCGGCGGGACATGCCGCTGCAACGGGGGCGAAATGGTCAACCGGCAGGCTGGGGCCCAGCCTGCCGGCCGCCACGGCCGGCCCGCCGAGCGGAGGACCAGACATGCTGCTGAGAGTTCGGGTGACCCTGCCGGACCGACCGGGCACGCTCGGCCAGGTGGCCCGCACGCTCGGCGTCTCCGGCGCCGACATCGTCCAGGTGGTGGTGCTGGAACGGCTCGGCGGCCGGGCGGTCGACGACTTCACCGTGGTCTGGCCGGGTGCGGCGCGGGTGGAGCGCCTGCTCGCCGGCCTGGCCGCGATCCCCGGTGTCCGGGTGGACGGGGTGTGGCGGGCGATCGGCGCGCCGACCACCACGGGCCAGGACGCCGAACTGCTCGCCCAGGTCGCGGCGAACCCGACCGACGGGGTGGCCAACCTGGTCGACGCGGTGCCCGGGCTGCTCGCCGCGGACTGGGCGGTCGCCGCCGTGGTCCCGCTGGACTGGGCCGCCCGCGGTGGCGGGGCCGGCGGGGCGGCGGTCGGGCACGCGAGCTGGCGCGCCCCCGTCCCGCCCCGGCTGCCGGAGGTGACCCCGCTGCGCGCCCGCGCCATGACCACCCCGGACGGGCACCACTACGCCGTCGCGCCCTTCGGCCGGGCCGGCCTGGTGCTGGTGGTGGCGCGCGACCGCAGCGAACCGCTCGTCGCGGCCGCGTTCCACTCGACCGAGGTGGACCGGCTCGCCCAGCTGGTCCGGGCCGGCGCGGTGATCCTCGGCGACCGGCTCGACCTGGTCGGCGCCCCGCCCGTGACCACCATCACCTGACCGGTCCCACCGTTTCACCCCAGGGCAACGGGGGCGCAACAGGCGGCCGGCAAGGTCGGTGGTGAGGAAGGGAGCGAACCATGGCGCTGTGGCGGATCCGTGCCACCGTGGACGACCGGCCGGGCTACCTGTCGGTGCTCACGGCGAGCCTCGCGTTGCGTGGGGTCAACATCCTCACCGTGCAGGTGCACACCACCGAGCTGGGGGCGGTCGACGACTTCCTGGTCGACGCGCCCGACCGGCTCACCGAGGCCGACCTGCGGGCGGCCGTCGAACGGGGGCGGGGCCGGAACTGCTGGGTCGCGCGCAGCGAGGCGCGCGGCCTGGCCGACCAGCCCACCCGGGTGCTCGGCCTGGCCGGCCGGCTGGTCCGGGACCCGGACGCGGCCGGCGAGACACTGCGCGTCCTGCTCGGCGCGGACGCGGTGACCTGGCGCCCGGCGGCGGCCGCCGCACCGGGCGGGGTGGACGACACCACCATGCTGCTGGCCGACCCGGCCGGCGGCTCCTACGAGCTGCGGCGGCGGGAGCCGAGCTTCACCCCGGCCGAGTACGCCCGCGCCCAGGCCCTGGTCGAGCTGGCCGCCACGGTGGCCCGCCGGGACGCCGACCGGGTCACCCTCGTGCTGCCCGACGCGGCCGAGGTGCCGGTCCGGCCGGCCACCGCCGAGGACCTCCCGGGCGTGCTTGAGCTGCACGCCGGGTGCTCGCACCGGAGCCGCCAGCGGCGCTACCTGAGCGGGGCGGGGCACCCGGCGCCCGCCCGGCTGCGCCGGCTGCTCGAACCGGCGCGGGGGCTGACGCTGGTCGCCACGCCCGGCTCCGGCGGGGCGGCCGCACCGGTGGTGGCCATGGCCAACCTGCTCGGCGAGGGCGACGAGGCGGAGGCGGCGCTGCTCGTGCGCGACGACTGGCAGCGCCGGGGCCTCGGCTCGGCCCTGCTGCGGCGCCTGCTCGGGCACGCCGACCGGGCCGGCTACGCGGCCGTCCTGCTGCACGTGCAGGCCGAGAACACCCCGATGCTGCGCACCGTGCACGGGCTGGACCGGCCCACGTCGGTGCAGCGGGACGGCAGCGTGCTGACCGTGACGGTTCCGCTGGCCCCCCGGCCGGTCGTGCCGCCCCGGCGGGCCGGCGCGACCGCGCGGGGGCGCCGGTCGTCCTGACCCCACGGTCGCGCGCCGCGACGCCTCCCGGGCCGCAACGGCGCGGTGCGGGACGCCGGCCGGCGGGCGACCGCACACCGGCGCCGGATCACCGGCGCCACCAGGGCCGACCTCCGGTGCGGGGGACGGTGACACGGCAGGGCCCCCGGTGCGGGGGCTCTGCCGTGTCCGGGCCCGCCCCGGTCAGGTCGCCGGGTAGCTGCTGTAGTCCGGGAAGTTGCCGTAGAGTCGCCCGTCGCCGCCCACGGTGACCGCCTGCACCAGCAGGTCGCCGCCGACGAACGCGCCCTTCCAGGACGCGCCCCGGCCGCCGAACGGCTCCTCCCGGTCGCCGCGGGAGCGGGGCTTGTTGATGCCCACCTTGAACGCCTGCAGGTCGACCGCGAGCTTGCCGGCCAGCTCCTCGTCGTCGCAGGCCAGGGAGGCGACCAGCGCGCCGTTGGACGCGTTCATCTGGGCCAGCAGCTCGTCGGTGGTGTCCACCACGACGATGGTGTCCACCGGGCCGAACGGCTCGGCGTGCATGAGCCGGGACCGGCCGGGCGGGGCGAGCAGCACGGCCGGCGCCACGTACGCCGAGGTGTCCTGCCCGTCGAGGAACGGCGCGCCGTCGAGCTTGCCCCGGTGCAGCGGCACCGCGCCACCACGGACCGCCTCGTCGACCTTGCGGCGCAGCTCCTCGGCCTTGGCCCCGCTGATCAGCGGACCGAAGTCCAGCTCGGGCAGCGGGTCGCCGGCCGACCAGTCGTCACCCACGGCGAGCGGGTGTCCGAACCGGACCGACCGCACGACCGGCAGGTACATGTCGAGGAACTCGTCGACCAGGTCGCGCTGGACCACGAACCGCGGGTACGCGGTGCAGCGCTGCTTGCCGTACTCGAAGCCCTTCTTCAGGTGCGCGGCGAGCAGGTCCCACTGGGAGAAGTTCCAGATGCCCCAGGCGTTGAGGCCCTCCTGCTCGATGAAGTGCCGCTTGTCGGAGTCGAGCAGCGCCGCGGCCACCTTGCCGCCGTTGGAGCGGCCGCCGACGAACGCCACCGCGCCGATCTCCGGGGCGCGGACCAGCACCTCGGAGAGCTCCTCGCCGCTGCCGGAGAGCAGGGTGGCGGGCAGCCCGGCGCGGCGCATCAGCGCGTGCGCCACGGTGAGGCAGACCGCCCCACCCTGGGACGGGGTCTTGGCGATCACCGCGTTGCCGGCGAGCAACTGCACCAGTTCGGCGTGCACGAGCACGCTCATCGGGTAGTTCCAGGACGCGATGTTGCTGACCGGGCCGGGCAGCGCCTCGCGACCGTCGGCGAGCATCCGGTCGATCTCCTGCACGTACCAGCGGACGCCGTCGAGCGCGCGGTCGACGTCGGCGCAGGCCAGCCGCCACGGCTTGCCGATCTCCCAGACCAGCAGCAGGGCGAGCAGGTCGCGGTGGGCGGTGAGCGCGTCCAGGGCGTCGTCGACCCGCGCCTTGCGCTCGGCCAGCGGGGTCTGCGCCCACTCGCGGTGCGCGGCGGCGGCGTGCGCCACTGCGGATCGTGCCGCCTCGGCGTCGAGGCGGGCCAGGTTGACCAGCACGGTGTTGTCGACCGGGGTGCGCACCGGGGTCGGCGCGCCGACCGCCCGCCACCCGCCCTCGACCAGGTTGTGCAGGGTGGCGATGCCGTCGGGCGCGGTGCCGAACGCCTCCGGCGTGGCGGCCACCGCGCGGGCGAGGGTGTCGGACCAGGAGGTGCCGTCGGCGAGTCTGAGAGCCATCGCGTTCTCCTCAGGGTTGTCCGGGGGAGCGGCGGCGTCGATGGCACCGCTGGTGTCGCGTACTGTCCCGCGCCGCCGAGCGGGCGGGCAACCGTACGCTCGTATGCCAGGACGCCCGGCCGGGCACCGCGACACGTCGCGGCCCGACCACCAGCGGCGTGACCTGGGGGTACGCGGGAAACGCATAGAAGTTAGTCGATTATGTGATCCAGCTCCGGGCGGCGTCGACCGGGTTACCCGTCAGTACGGATCTTTCCCTCGACCGGTTCAACCGCCCAGCGCCGCGATCGCCTCCTCGGTCGTGCAGACGGTGCCGAGCCGGCGGAAGACATAGTCGACCGCGAACTCGTGGGCGTACGCGTCCAGCCCGGACATCGCGTCGTGCGGCAGCACCACCCGGTAGCCGATCTCGTCGCCGATCCGGGCGGTCTGCTCCACGCCGAAGTTGGTGGCGATCCCGCCGATCACGAGGGTGTCCACCCCGCGCGCCCGCAGCGCCTCGTCCAGCCCGGTCTCGTGGAAGGCGCCCCAGCTGTGCTTGACGATCGCCAGGTCGCCCTCGCGGGGCGCCACCTCGGGGAGCAGTTCGCTCCCCGGCGGCTGCGGATCGGGGCCGGGCCGGTCGACGCGGACCACCACCACGGTTGCCCCGGTGGCGCGGGCGGCCCCGGCGAGGGCGAGGCAGCGCGCGACCACGTCGAAGCCGGTGTGCGGGGCGGTCGGCAGGTCCACGATGCGACGCTGGAGGTCGATCAGGACGACGGCGGTGCGGGTCGGGTCGAGAGGGTCCACTTCAAGATCATATCGGCGCGAGGCCGCCGCGGCGGTCCCGAACGACGGAACCGGCCGCCGGACCGGGGTCCGACGGCCGGTTCCCGAGTCGGCTCAGCTCGTGAAGGTGATCCGGTCCCGGCGGCGCCGCAGCACCATCAGGAGGACGCCGCCGCCGATCAGGGCGAGGCCGGTGAGCGAGATGCTGGTCGCGGCGACGCCGGTGAGCGGCAGGCCGCCCTCGGTGCCGCTGCCGCCGCCCTGGCCGCCGCCGGCCGAGGTGCCGGGTGCCGGGGTGCCCGACGACGGGTTCTCCGAGCCGCCCGGCGCCGGGGTCTCCTCGCCCGGGGTGGACGGGATCGGCGTGGGGCTTCCTGCCGACTCGCACGGCGTCAGCCAGAACACCTTGTGCTTGTCGTCGAACGCCTTGCCGTCGGTCAGGTCCACGTCGAGCTTGAGGTGGTAGCCCTGCTTCGGGTGCAGCTTCAGCCCGGTCAGGTCGAGGTCGTTCGCGGAGAGCTTGATGACCTCGTCGTGGTCGTTCTCCGCGCCGGAGGCCGGGTCGGTGCTGATCACGACGTTGCTCTTCGACCAGACGACCGTGTCCTTGGGGCTGGCTGACGGCGGCTGCGCCCAGAGGGTGATGGTCGCCTTCTGATCCTGGTCGAAGTTGAAGAACTCCAGCTCGAACTCGCAGGTGACGTGCGGCTGGTTGTCGACCTTGTCGGAGAAGGGGGTGCCGTCGATCTTGACGGTGCCGTTGTCGCCCTTGGGGTTGTGCGGCTTGCCGGTGGCCCACGCCGGGGCGGCCACCAGTCCGAGCATGGCCGTGGCGGCGGCTGCGGTGAGGGCAGCGCGCGCCACGTGCCGACGCTGTGGCATGAGGAATCCTCCGAGATCGGGAGAGGGGACGCCACATGATCACACGTCGATCCGCCTTCGTCGAGATCGGACGAGTGACCTGAGCTGCGAAGACATTCGTGTCGAGGCCGAAATCGGGGCCACTTTCCAGGCGTGTCGGCGTAACGCCGAACGGCCTCCCGGCGCTCCGCGTCGTCGATGCCCCGGCCGCCCCGGCGCCGGACAGCACCCCGCCCACCGCCCCGGGCACGCCCACCGCCTCGGCCGTCGGCCCGACCGGACTCACCCTCGCCTGGGGCCCGGCCACCGACAACGTGGGCGTCACCGGCTACCGCGTCCACCGCTCCGCGAACGTGCTCGTCGGCTCGACCACCGGGACCACGCTGGCCGTCACCGGCCTGACCGCCGCCACCGCGTACACCTTCACCGTGGTCGCGGTGGACGCGGCCGGCAACGTCTCGCCGGCCTCGCCGCCGCTCACCGTCACCACCGCGGACCCGCCGGCCGCGGGTGGCTGCGCGGTGACCTGGACGAGCAGCAGCTGGGACACCGGGTTCACCGCGAACATCACGCTCACCAACACCGGCACCAGCACCGTCAACGGTTGGACGCTCGCCTTCACCTTCCCGAGCAGCGGGCAGAAGGTGGGCCAGGGCTGGTCGGCGAACCTCACCCAGAGCGGCACGGCGGTGACCGCGACGAACGTCTCCTACAACGGCGCGCTGGCGCCGGGCGCGTCGACCAGCTTCGGCTTCAACGGCACCCACACCGGCACCAACCCGAAGCCCACCACGTTCACCCTGAACGGCGCCCCCTGCACCGCCTCCTGAGGTTCCGCTAACGCGATCTTGGCGACTTACCGTTCGCCACGAACGGTAAGTCGCCAAGATTCGGGGGAACCTGGGGAAGTGTTGGTGACGGTGGGGCACGGGGCCGCCGACCGGGAGCGGTTGGGGGAGTTGCTGGCCGGTGGCGGGGTGGCGCTCGTCGTGGACGTGCGCCGGTATCCGGCCAGCCGGACCAACCCGGACGTGCGCCGCGAGGAACTGGAACGCTGGCTTCCCGAGCGCGGGATCGACTACCGGTGGGAGCCCCGCCTCGGCGGCCGCCGGCACGTCCGCGCCGGGGAACCGGAGCCGGACACCTGGTGGACCGTCGCTGCCTTCCGGGCCTACGCCGGGTACACCCGCACGCCCGAGTTCGACGCGGCGCTGGACGAGGTGCTCGCCGACGCGGAGCACCGGACCACCGCCGTGATGTGCAGCGAGAGCGTGTGGTGGCGCTGCCACCGGCGGCTGATCGCCGACGTGGCGGTGCTCGGTCGCGGGGTGCCGGTCGCGCATCTCATGCCCGACGGCCGGCTCAGCCCGCACCGCCCCGCCGAGGGCGCCTGCCGTCTCCCCGACGGCCACCTGCTCTGGAACGGCTGACGCACCGGCGCCGGACGCCGGCCGGGAGCCGGGCTCAGTCGGCGAGTTCGTCGGCGAGGAGGTCCATGAGCAGGGCGTCGTGCCAGCGGCCGTCCGCGCCCCGCTCGTAGCGGCGCATGATCCCGACCGGCCGGAACCCCACCTTCGCGTACGCCCGGATGGCCGCCGTGTTCGCCGCCGCCGGGTCGATGGTGAACCGGTGGTGGCCGTACTCGTCGACGAGGTGCCGGACCAGGACGCGGATGGCGTCCCCGCCGAGGCCGGTGCCGCGGGCGGCCGAGTCGAGGAAGATGTCCAGGCTGGCGTGGCGGTAGTCGGGGTCGGTCTCCGCGTACCACTGGATGGCGCCGACCAGCCGGCCGTCGTGCTCGATCGCGTAGACGGTGACGTCGTCGTCGGCCAGGTCGGCGCGGACCGACTCGGCGAGGTCGTCCCCGCCCCGCCACCAGCGGCGCACCTCCGGGGTGGCCCGGATGGCCGCGAGGGCCGGGACGTCGGCGTCGGTCGCCGGCCGTAGCGTCACCGCCCGCCCCCGCAGCACGGTCAGCCCCGGATCTCGCCGTGCTCGACGCAGACCGCCGACCAGCCGGTCGGCGCGACCTGCACCTTCATCCGCCGCCGGCAGTGCGCGCACCAGCGCGGCGGCTCCAGCGCCCGGGCCGTGGCGCACGCCTCGTGCGGGCCGGCCGCCACGGACTCGCCGCAGCGGTCGCACCAGCGCGGGGCCGTGGCGGGCTCGCCCCGGTCGTCCGGTTGTCCCGCCCCGCGCGGGCGGAGCGGGCCGGCGGCGGGTTCGGCCGGCGGTGCGGGCTCGACAAGCTCGGTCACGTCGTCCTCACAGGGTGGCGGAGAGCGCCTTCACCGGCATCTTCAGATCGTCCAGCAGCTGCAGGTCGGCGGTCGCCGGCCGACCGAGCGTGGTCAGGTAGTTGCCGACGATGACCGCGTTGATGCCGCCGAGCAGGCCGTCGCGGGTGCCCAGGTCGCCGAGGGTCAGCTCCCGGCCGCCCGCGTAGCGGAGGATGGTGCGCGGCATGGCCAGCCGGAACGCGGCGATGGCGCGCAGCGCGTCCTTGCCCTCCACGACCGGGCGGTCCGCCAGGGGGGTGCCCGGGCGGGGGTTGAGGAAGTTCAGCGGCACCTCGTGCGGGTCCAGCTCGGCGAGCTGCGCGGCGAACTCGGCGCGCTGCTCCACCGTCTCGCCCAGGCCCAGGATGCCGCCGCAGCAGACCTCCATGCCGGACTCGCGCACCATCGTCAAGGTCTCCCAGCGCTCCTCGAAGGAGTGCGTGGTGACCACGTTCGGGAAGTAGGAGCGGCAGGTCTCCAGGTTGTGGTTGTAGCGGTGCACGCCCATCTCGACCAGCTCGTCGACCTGCTCCTGGGTGAGCATGCCGAGCGAGGCGGCGACCTGGATGTCGACCTCCGCCTTGATGGCGGCCACGCCCTCGCGCATCTGCTTCATGAGCCGCGCGTCGGGGCCGCGCACGGCGGCCACGATGCAGAACTCGGTCGCCCCGGTCGCCGCGGTCTGCTTCGCCGCCTCGACCAGCGCCGGGATGTCCAGCCAGACCGAGCGGACCGGGGAGGTGAACAGGCCGGACTGCGAGCAGAAGTGGCAGTCCTCCGGGCAGCCGCCGGTCTTCAGCGAGATGATGCCCTCGACCTCGACCTCCGGGCCGCACCAACGCATCCGCACCTCGTGGGCGAGCTGGAGGGCGGCGGGCAGGTGCTCGTCGGGCAGGTTCAGCACGGCGAGGACACCGGCCTCGTCGAGGCCGACGCCGTTCTCCAGCACCTGGGTCCGGGCCTGGTCGAGGATCTCTGGCATGGCTCGTACCCTACAAGGCCGCTCCGAGCCCGGGAAACGGCCGCGTCGGGCCCCCGCGAGCAGGCCCGGCGAGCCGGGCAGCGCCACGCCGGGGCTCTCCGGCCGGGTGGTAACTTCGCCCCGCGGAAGCGCCCGGTGGGCGACGGGTCTGGGGAAGGAACGTGACGGTGGCGGACTGGCTGGCGGCCCTGGACCGCCGCGCCGAGCTGCGGGCCAAGGCGGGGCTCACCCGCACGCTGCGCCCGCGCGCCGCCGGCGACGCCGTGGTCGACCTGGCCGGCAACGACTACCTCGGCCTGGCCGCCCACCCGGAGGTCACCGCCGCCGCCGGTCGGGCGCTGTCGGCGTACGGGCTGGGCGCCACCGGGTCGCGGCTGGTGCGGGGTTCCACCGACCTGCACCACGCGCTCGAGGACGACCTGGCCGGCTGGCTGGGCGTCGACCGGGCGCTGGTCTTCTCCTCCGGCTACCTGGCCAACCTCGCCGCCGTCCGGGGCCTCGTGCAGCCGCGTACGCTGCTCGTCTCCGACGCCCACAACCACGCCTCGCTGATCGACGGCTGCCGGATCTCCGGCGCCGAGACGGTCGTCACCCCGCACGCCGACGTCGACGCGGTGGCCGCCGCGTTGGCCGCCGCCCCGGGCCGCCCGGCGGTGGTGGTGACCGAGTCGGTGTTCTCCGTCGACGGCGACCTCGCCCCCCTCGCGGCGCTGCACGCCGTGGCCCGCCGGCACGGCGCGCTGCTGCTGGTCGACGACGCGCACGCGCTCGGCGTCACCGGGCCGGCCGGGGCCGGCGGGGTGGCCGCGGCCGGGCTGGCCGGCGAGCCCGATGTGGTGGTGACGGCGACCCTGTCCAAGGCGCTCGGCGGCGCCGGCGGGGTGGTGGCCGGGCCGGCCGAGTTCGTCCGGCACCTGGTGGAGACCGGCCGCACCTTCATCTTCGACACCGCGCCGCCGCCCGCCGTGGTGGCCGGGGTACGCGCCGCGGTGCGGCTGGCCCGCTCCGGCGACGGCCTGCGCGCCGAGCTGGCCGAGCGGGCCGCTCTCGTGGTGCGCCGGCTGGGCGTGGCGGGCCTGGAGGTGTCCGCACCCGACGGGGCGGTGGTCTCGGTGACCGCCCCCGGCCCGGAGGCGGCGACCGCCTGGGCGGCCGACTGCCGGGACGGGGGCGTCGCGGTGGGCTGTTTCCGGCCCCCGTCCACCCCGGACAGCCGGTCCCGGCTCCGGCTGACCATCAGCGCGGGGGTCGACCGGGCCGACTTCGCACGGGCGCTGGACGTGATCGTGGACTGTGCGCCGTGAGCGCGAGGAGTGAGCCGGGTTTGCGAGCACCGCAGTCGCGAACGAAGGAGGGCTCATGAGCAACGGCAACGGCTGGACCGGGCCCGTGCTGGTGACCGGCACGGACACCGAGGTGGGCAAGACCGTGGTGACCGCGGCGATCGCCGCCGCCGCGCAGGCCGCCGGGCTGCGGGTCGCGGTCGTCAAGCCCGGCCAGACGGGTACGGCCACCGGCGAGCCCGGCGACGTCGACTCGGTGACCCGGCTGGCCGCCCCGCTCACCGGCCGCACCCTGGCCAGCTACCCGGACCCGCTCGCCCCGCTCGCCGCGGCCCGGGTCGCCGAGCTGGAGCCGCTGGAGCTCTACGCCGCGGTCGACGCCATCCGCGAGGAGGCCGACAAGCACGACCTGGTGCTCGTCGAGGGGGCCGGCGGGCTGCTCGTACCCATGGGGCTGCGCCCGTCGGGCGAGCCCTGGACGGTGGCCGACCTGGCGGTGTCGCTGGGTGCCCCGGCCGTGGTGGTGGCCCGCGCCGGGCTGGGCACGCTCAACCACACGGCGCTGACCCTGGAGGCGCTGGAACGCCGGGCCATCCCGGCCGGCGTGGTGATCGGCGCGTGGCCGGGCGAACCGGAGCTGGTGCACTGGCTGAACCTGTCCGACCTGGTGCCGAACCTGCTGGGCGCGGTGCCGATGGGCGCCGGCGGGATGGACCCGGGCGTGTTCCGCCGGTCCGCGCCGGGCTGGCTCACCCCGGCTCTCTACGGGGTGCTCGACGACTGGCGCGCCTGGGCCGAGGAGATCAGCTGAGGACCTGACTTTCGTCAGTGCCCCCTCCGGCCGCCCGTGGGTAGCCTGGCCGCCGTGGAACCGCCGCGAACCCCGCCGCCCGTCCGGCGCCGGGCCGGTGACCTGCTGCTCTGGGCCGTGGTCGCCGCCCCGGTGGCGTACGCCGGGCTCACCCCGCCGTGGCCGCGCCACGCCGTGCCGCTGCTGGTCGGCTCGCTGGCGCTGCTCGGCCTCGCGGTGGCGTTCGGCCGCCGGTGGCCCCTCGCGGCGCTGCTGGCCGTGGTGCTCGGCTCGCTGGTCGACGGCAACTTCGTCTTCGGCATCCCGGTGTTCAGCTACCTGGCCGGCCGGCGCAGCGCCCGCGCGGGCCGGGTGGCGGCCGTCTTCGGCGCCATCGCGGTCGCCGGCACCGCGGTCAACCTCGGGCTGCTCGGCACCAACCCGGAGACCTGGTTCCTGCTCGCCTCGGTGCTGCTGTTCGCCGGGGTGTTCCCCTGGCTGCTCGGCCGGCTGCGCCGGCAGCAGCGGGCGCTCGCCGAGGCGGGGGAGCGGCACGCCGAGGCCGAGGAGCGGGAGCGGCGGGACGCCGTGGAGCGGGTACGCCTGCGCGAGCGGGCCCGGATCGCCCAGGACATGCACGACTCGCTGGGGCACGACCTGAGCCTCATCGCGCTGCGCGCCGCCGCGCTGGAACTGGCCGCCGACCTGCCGCCCGCCCACCGGGACGCGGCCGGGGAGCTGCGGGCCAGCGTGTCCGCCGCCACCGAGCGGCTGCACGACATCATCGGCGTGCTCCGGGAGGAGCGCTCCGGCTCGCTGCGGCCGGCCGGCGAGACGGTGGCCGAGCTGGTGAACGGCGCCCGCGACGCCGGCATGGCGGTCGAGCTGGTGGACGGCGCCCGCGACGCCGGCATGGCGGTCGAGCTGAGCGCCGACCCGGACGGCGCGGCCCTGCCGCCGCTCGTCGCGCACGCCGTGCATCGGGTGGTGCGCGAGGCGCTGACCAACGCCGCCCGCTACGCCCCCGGCGCCCCGGTGACCGTCACCGTCGAGCGGACGGGCGGGGAGGTGGCGGTATCGGTCGTCAACGGACGGGCGCCGGCCGGGCCGCTGCCGGGCCCGGCGTCGCACGGTTCGGGGCTGCTCGCCCTGCGCGAGCGGGTCCGCCTGGCCGGGGGCGTGCTCGACGCGGGCCCGCGCAACGGCGGCTTCGCGGTGACGGCGCACGTGCCGCTGACGGCTGCGCCCGCCGTCGCCGCTGCCGAGGCCGGCCGGCCCGATGACCGCGCCGCACCGACCGCGGCGGGCCCGGGCATCGATCGCTCCGGCGGCCTCGCCGGGTCGGCGGATCAGCCGGACGACGGCCGCCGGGAGGACGGCGGGACGGATCGGGCGCCGGACGACCCGGCCGGTGACGCGGCGCGGCGGCTGCGGGAGGCCCGGCGGCGGGCCCGGCGCAGCCTGCTCGTGGCGTTCGGCGCCCCGGCCGGCTTCGCCCTGGTGCTCGCGCTGGTCTACTACCCGCTCGCCACGGCGGGCGCGGTCCTCGACCGGTCCGGCTTCGAGCGGCTGCGTCTCGGCGAGGAGCGGGCCACCCTCGGGCTGCCCCGCCGGCAGGCCGACCCGCCGGCCGAGGCCGCCACCGCGGGCTGTGAGTTCTACACCGACGGCAACTTCCCGTTCGCGGAGCCGACCTGGCGGCTCTGCTTCACCGACGGCCGGCTGGTCAGCAAGGAGCGGATCGCAGGGTGAGTGACGACAACGGGCGGCCCCTGCGGGTGGTGCTCGCCGACGACGAGGCGATGGTGCGTGCCGGGGTGCGGGCCATCCTGGCCGCCGACCCGGGCATCGAGGTGGTCGGCGAGGCGGGCGACGGCCACGCGGCCGTGGAACTGGTGCGGGCGCACCGGCCCCGGGTGGCGCTGCTGGACATCCGGATGCCCCGGCAGGACGGGCTGGCCGCGGCGGCGGAGATCCGGCGGCTGGTGCCGGAGACCGCCGCGGTCATGCTCACCACGTTCGGCGACGACGACCTGATCGCCCGGGCGCTCGGTCACGGTGCGAGCGGGTTCCTGCTCAAGTCCGGCGACCCCCGGGAACTGCTCGCCGGCCTGCGGGCGGTGGCCGACGGCGGGGCGTACCTGTCGCCGCGGGTGGCGCGCCGGGTCATCGCGCTCAGCGGTGGCCGGCTGGCCCGCGGCCCGTACGCGCGGGACCGGCTGGCCGGGCTCACCGACCGGGAGCGGGACGTGCTCGCCCTGGTCGGGGCGGGGCTGTCCAACGCCGAGATCGCCCGCCGGCTGCACCTCGTCGAGGGCACCGTGAAGAGCTACCTGACCAGCATCTTCACCCGGCTGGACGTGCGCAACCGGGTGCAGGCGGCGATCCTCGCGTACGAGGCGGGGCTGGTCCCGCCGGCCGGCTGACCAGCCCCGCCCCGCTCAGGCGTCCCGGCGGCGCAGCGCCCAGCGGCCGAGCGCCAGCCCGGTGACGGCCCAGCCGGCGAGCACCAGCAGGCCGACCGCCGGCGGGTAGGGCTCGGTGTCCCCGGCGAGGAAGTGGTTGCCGGCCACCCCGGGGAACGCGTCGGCGATCCGGGTGAGCACGGCGATCCCCGGCTCCTGGAGCGACAGCGGCACGATCATCAGCAGCGCGAACAGCACGGTCAGGGTGAGCACCGCGCCACGCAGCGCCGCCGCCAGCCCGAGCGCCAGCACGCCCAGGAGCGCGAGGTACGCGGCCGAGGCGACCACGTCGGCCACGGTCCCGCCGAGCGGGGCCCGGCCCCACTCACCGAGCACCGGCCGGGCGACCGCCGCGCCGACCGCGCCGACGAGCAGCCCGGTCAGGAACGTCACGGCGCCGACGACCGCCGCCTTGGCCGCCAGCACCCGCCCCCGGGACGGGGTGCAGCGCAGGGTCGTCCGGATGGTGCCGGTGGCGTACTCGCTGGTGATCGCGAAGAGGCCGAGGGCCAGCACGACGTACTGGGTGAGTTCGAGCGCGCCCGCGACGATCTCGCCGACGTCGACGATCCCGGGGTTCACGGTCGGGTCGTCGTCAGTGTTCGCGTTCACCGCGTAGATGGCGAGCTGGCCGGCGGTGGCCGACATGGTCACCACGGCGGCCAGCAGCGACCACCAGGTGGAGCGGACCGACCAGAGCTTGGTCCACTCGGCGGCCACCGCCCCGGTGAACGGGCCGCTGGTCGGGGCGGGCCGGGACACCGCCCGGGTCGGGGTGACGGTGGGCAGGGCGGTCATCGGGTCTCGCCTCCGGTCGGGCCGGCCGCGTACTCCACGCTGCCGGCGGTCAGTTCCAGGAACGCCTCCTCCAGCGAGGCGGCCACCGGGGTCAGCTCGTGCAGCCGCACCCCCAGCTCGTACGCGAGGTCACCGACCCGGCCGGCCGTGACGCCGGTGACGGTCAGCCCGCCCTCGTCCGGGCTGACCGCCGCCCCGTCGGCGGCCAGCCGCGCCCCCAGCGTCGCGAGGCCGGCCGGCTCGGGTCCGCGTACCCGGACCGAGCTGGCCGGGCGGGCGCCGATCAGGTCGGCGAGCGGCGCGTCGGCGACGAGCCGGCCCCGGCCGAGCACCACCACCCGGTCGGCGGTCTGCTGCATCTCGCTCATGAGGTGGCTGGAGATGAGGACGGTCCGTCCCTCGTCGGCGAGGCCCCGGGTGAACCGGCGGATCCACCGCACCCCGTCCGGGTCGAGCCCGTTCACCGGCTCGTCGAGCAGCAGCACCGGCGGGTCGCCGAGCAGCGCCCCGGCGATGCCGAGCCGCTGGCCCATGCCCAGCGACAGCGCGCGTCCCGGCTTGCCGGCGGCCCGCTCGTCCAGCCCGACCAGGTCGAGCACCTCGTCCACCCGGCGGGCCGGGATGCCGTTGCTGCGGGCCATCGCCCGCAGGTGCGCCCGCCCGGAGCGGGCCGGGTGCACGCCGGTGGCGTCGAGCAGCGCGCCGACCTCGTGGAGCGGGTACCGCAACTGCCGGTACGGCCGGCCGTTCACCAGGGCCTGCCCGGCGGTTGGCCGGTCCAGCCCGAGCACCATCCGCATGGTGGTGGACTTGCCCGCGCCGTTCGGGCCGAGGAAGCCGGTCACCTGCCCCGGTCCGATGTCGACGGTCAGGTCGTCGACCGCGGTGGCCGCGCCGAACCGTTTCGTCAACGCACGAATTGTGATCATGCGTTGACGGTAGGCAGCGGGGTGGGTGGCGCGCCGCCACCGAACGGCAGCGCTCCACCCTGACTTTCGTCAGGTCCGGCGGACCACGAACGCGTCGGGCATCCGGAAGGTGAGGTTGTCCGGGCACCACGGCGGCCGGACCACCGTCACGCCGTCGAGCAGCGGCGCGGCCTCGGCCACCACCACGGCCGCCTCCATCCGGGCCAGCTGCGCCCCGACGCACCGGTGCGGGCCGGCCCCGAAGGCCAGGTGCCGGCGGGAGCCGCGCTGCCCCGGCCGGAACTCGTCGGGCGCGGCCACCACGGCCGGGTCCCGGCCGGCCCGGGCCAGCCAGGCGACGATGCTGGTGCCCGCCGCCGCGGCCACCTCGCCCAGGCTGGTGTCCACGGCGGCCACCCGCCGCCAGGTCACGATCGGCGGTTCCAGCCGCAGCCCCTCCTCGACCACGTCGGCCACCGTGACCTCGCCCGCGCGCAGGCCGGCCCGCACCGCCGGTTCGCCGGCCAGCCGGTGCAGCAGCAGGGTGAGGAACTGGGAGGTGGTCTCCTGGCCGGCGACCAGCAGGAAGAAGAGCGCGCCGACCACCACGTCGGGGGAGTGCCCGGCGGCGCGCAGCCGGGCGGCCAGCCCGCCCCCGGTGGCGGCGAACGCGCGCAGCACGGTGTGGAACCGGCCCACCTCGGCGGCGAGGGCGAGCTGACGCGCGGAGTCGAGCGGCGCCCAGAACAGCTCCAGGGCGGCCCGCGCGAAGTCCTTGACCGCGCCCACCGGGGCGTCCGGCAGCTCGACCAGCCGGGCCAGCACCAGCAGCGGCAGGTCGGCGGCGAGTTCGGTGTACAGGTCGACGGGCTCGCCCGCGGCGAGGGTGGCGGCGAGGCGGGTCACCCGCTCCCGCACGAGGTTGGTCAGCCAGGGCTGCTGCGCGGCCACCCGGTCCGGGTGCAGGGCGTCGGCGACGATCGCGCGGATCTCCGGGTGGCTGGCCGCCGCGTTGTTCGCGAGCGTCGGCGGCAGCCGGAACCGGTGCCCGGCGAGCACCCGCAGCGCGGCCACCGGGATCGGGGTCACCGCGTCGAGGGCGTTGTCCGGCCGGAACGTCGCCGGGTCGGTGAGCAGCCGCCGGACCAGCGCGTGCCGGGTCACCACGAGGTGCGGCACGCCGACGTGGTCGACCACGGTGGCCGCGTCGGGCCACGGCCCGTCGACGGACTCGCCCCAGCCCCGGAACAGCACGGCGTCACGCTAGCGGGCGGCTCCCGGCGGAGCCGGGTCCAGCTCCCACACGGTGGTGTTCTTCACCCGTACGCTCTCCAGCGCCTCCGGCACCGGCACCTCGTAGGCGGCCAGCTCGTGGAAGCGCTCGCGGGGCAGGAAGGCCCGGCCGGGGTCGCCGACCAGCACCCGGGCCCCGGACCGGGCCGCCCGGAGCAGGAAGCGCAGCACCCGGCGGGCCATCGCCTCGCTGTAGAACACGTCCCCGGCCAGCACCACCTCGGCGTCGCCGGCGTCGCCGTCCAGGATGTCGCCGAGTTCGGCGTCGACGCGTACCCCGTTGGCCTCGGCGTTGAGCGCGACGGCCGCGACGGCCCGCTCGTCCACCTCGACGGCCCGGACGGCGGCCGCGCCGCACCGGGCGGCGGCGATGGCGACCAGGCCGGAGCCGGAGGCCAGGTCGAGGACCCGGCGGCCGGCGACCAGCTCGGGGTGGTCGGTGACGTAGCGGGCGAGGGCCTGGCCACCGGCCCAGGCGAACGCCCAGAACGGCGGCGGTTGGGCGCTGTGGAACTCGCCCTCGGTCAGCTCCCAGAGACCGATCGGCTCGTCGGCCTGGTGCAGCCGCACCTCGGGGACGAAGGCGACCGGGGTGAGCCGGGCGTGCAGCCGGACGAAGGCCGCGGACAGATCGGACACCGGGTGATTCTGTCGTACGCCCGGAGGCGGCCGGCGGGCGATCCCGGGCGTGTCGCGGCGGGGGCGTGACCGGTTCACCACGCTCGGTGAGAAGAGGCCCCGGTCTTGGCGGTCCGTGCGAACACGCCCGTCTACCGGCGCCCCGTCCGCGCTCATAGCGTTTCCGGGTGGACGCGGCCGACGGGAGGAGACGGTGGTGAGCGGGTGGCGGTACGCGCTGCGGATCGGGGTGGTGCTGACCTGCCTGGCCGGGGCCGGGCTCGGCGGGGCCGTGCCGGCCGGGGCGGCGGCAGTCTTCTCGACCGAGCTGAGCGGGCTGCCGGACCAGTTCACCGCCGGCGACCGGGTGGAGACCCTCTCCGCCGTGGTGTCCCGCACGGACGGGGGCGGTTGCGTCAAGGTGCGCTGGTCGATGCTGCTGCGGGTCCAGGGCCTGCGGTTGGACCAGGTCAAGGTGGACCGGGTGGAGGACGACGGATCCTTCCCGCTGGAGGTCCGGACCGAGGGGGACACCGCCCGGCTGACCGACCGCGACCTGGACCCGGGCGTGCTCTGCCCGGGCCGCACGGTCACGGCCCGCTACCGGGTGGCCTTCGCGGAGGACGTGGCCCGGGGGCGGGTGAGCTTCGCCGCCGAGGCGTACGACCAGGGGTTGCGCCTGCTGGCCCGGCAGACCGCCGACCGCCGGGTGGTGGGGGAGGAGGCGGCGGCCGCGCCGACCGAGGCGACGCCGGAGCCCACGGAGCGCAGCGCCGAGCCGACGGACCCGGCCACCGAGGAGCCGGTGGCGGAGGAGCCGTCGAGTGAGGCGGGGGTGGTCGAGCCCCCGCCGCCGGGCGCGGCGGGCCGGCCGGTCGCCACCTCGGGCGGCTTCGGCGTGGTCCAGGTGGCCTTCGTCCTCGGCGGGCTGCTGGTGTTCCTCGGCGCGGGGCTGCTGCTGCGGATGCGGCGCCTGCTGCGCCCCGCCCGCCAGGTGCGGGAGTTCGAACGGCCCGCCCGCGGGGGCTGGTGACCGCACTTTACAAAAATCAGCCTCTTGTAAACCGCCGTGCCGGCTGCCACAGTCTGGGCAGGAGTTCACGGATCGGAGGCTGACGATGGGCACCGACACCGTCCCCTGGCGGGACACCCGCAAGCCGCTCTGGCCGCTCGCCCTGCTCGTCCCCGCGCTGCCCTTCCTCGGCTGGTCGCTCTGGCACGCGACCGGCGCCGGCTGGGCCTGGTGGCTCACCCCGGCGGTCGTCTTCGGCGTCATCCCGGTGATCGACCTGCTCATCGGCGACGACCGGGAGAACCCGCCGGAGGAGCTGGTGCCGGCGCTCCAGGCCGACGGCTACTACCGCTGGCTCACCTACCTCTACCTGCCGGCCCAGTACGCCGCCCTCGTGCTCTGCTGTGCCGTGTGGACCCACGGCGGGCTCTCCTGGCCGGCCGCGGCCGGCCTGGTCGCCACCATCGGGGTGGTCGACGGCATCGCCATCAACACGGCCCACGAGCTGGGCCACAAGCGGGAGGCGGCGGAACGCTGGCTGTCCCGGATCGCCCTCGCGCCCGCCGGGTACGGGCACTTCCACGTCGAGCACAACCGGGGGCACCACACCCGGGTGGCCACCCCCGAGGACCCGGCCAGCTCCCGCCTGGGCGAGACGTTCTGGGCGTTCTGGCCGCGTACGGTCTGGGGCAGCCTGCGCTCGGCCTGGCGGCTGGAGAGCAGCCGCCTGCGCCTCCGGGGCCGCAGCCCGTGGACCTGGCGCAACGACGTGCTGAACGCCTGGGCCATGACGGTGCTGCTCTACGCCGTGCTGGCCGTCGCCTTCGGTCCCGGGGTGCTGGTCTTCCTGGCGCTCCAGGCGGTGGTCGGCTTCTCGCTGCTGGAGGTGGTCAACTACCTGGAGCACTACGGGCTGGCCCGGCAGCGGACGGCCGCCGGCCGCTACGAGAAGGTCGACCCACGCCACAGCTGGAACAGCGACCGGACGGTCACCAACGTCTTCCTCTTCCAGCTCCAGCGGCACAGCGACCACCACGCCAACCCGCTGCGCCGCTACCAGACGCTGCGCAGCTTCGACGCCTCACCGCAGCTGCCCGCGGGCTACGCCACCATGGTGGTCGCCGCGCTGCTGCCGCCGGTCTGGCGGCGGGTGATGGACCACCGGGTGCTCGCCCACTACGGCGGTGACCTGGAGCTGGCCAACGTGCACCCGCCGGCCCGGGCCGGGCTGCGGCGGCGCGGTGCCGCCCGCGCCCGGCAGGTTCAATCCAGTTGAGCCGGTTCCAGGCCCAGCTCGCGGGCGGCGACGAGGCGGACCCACTCGGCGATCTGCCGGCGGGTGATCACCCGCTCGTGCACCGCGAGCTGCACGGCGAGGCCGTCCATGACCGCGCTGATCCGCCACGCCGCGCCGGCCGGGTCGGGGCAGTCGAAGGTGCCGTCGGCCACCCCGTCGGCGATCACCGCGGCGAGGTCCCGCCGCCACCGCAGGTCCAGCCGGCGGGACAGTTTCTCCAGCTCCGGGGTGCGCAGCGACTCGGCCCACCCGTCGATCCACATCGACCAGGAGGTCGACCGGCCGGTCGGGGCGTAGAGGCGGAGCATCCGGCGCAGCTTGGCCAGCGGCGGGGCGCTGGAGCGGATCACCGTGTCGAGCCGGTTCAGATCCTGCTCGACGGCGTAGGCGAACGCCTGCGCGAGCAGCCGGTCCTTGGTGGCGAAGTGGTAGAAGACCAGGGCCTGGCTCACCCCGGCGGCCTCGGCCACGTCGGCCGTGCGGGTGTTGGCGAGTCCCCGTTCCGCGATCACCTCACAGGCCGTGCGCAGCAGCGCGTCCAGGCGGATCTCGGCGGCACGTCTCGTCACGCCGTTACCGTAGCCCATCCGAGTGACCACGAGGAGTTACCGAAGCGGCCGGTCGAGCGCACGACAGTCGGATCCCGGACAGTGCGTCCGGGGTGACAATCCGCAGGTCCCCGCCCTGCCCGGACCGTTGATCGATTTCCGCCCAGGCTCCTAGGAAGCTTCAGGCGCCGCAAACCCCGTCACCCGGACGCGCCCGGAAACGGGACCCGATTTGGCAACCGTTCCCGGGCTCGGCTAAAGTTCTCATCCGTCACCGGATAACACCGGGGGCACGCGGACGTAGCGCAGCTGGTAGCGCATCACCTTGCCAAGGTGAGGGTCGCGGGTTCGAATCCCGTCGTCCGCTCGGAGATGCCGCCACGCATGTCGGGGGCAACCTCGGTGGAGTGGCCGAGAGGCGAGGCAACGGCCTGCAAAGCCGTGTACACGGGTTCAAATCCCGTCTCCACCTCGGCAGTTGACGAGGGCGATTGGCGCAGTGGGAGCGCGCTTCCTTGACACGGAAGAGGTCACTGGTTCAAACCCAGTATCGCCCACCAGCACAGAGGCCGTGTCGATCATCGACACGGCCTCTTGCGTTACCCATCCCGTCACGCCGACGCGCCGAGCAGCGCCTCGGCCACGACCGTCCGGCTGCTCAGCTGCGACCGGCCCTGCCGGTGCGTCACCACCAGGCCGGCCGCCCGCAGCGCGGTGAGATGCTGCGACACCCCGGCCGGGGACAGCCCGGTGCGCCGGGCCAGCTCGGTGGTCGAGCGCGGCGCGTCCAGCGCGGCGAGCAGCCGCGCCCGACCCCGCCCGAGCACCGCGCCCAGCGCGTCCGGGGCCTCCGCCGGGCACTCCCACAGCCCGCCGATCCCCCGCGCCGGGTAGGCCAGCTGCGGGACGTCGCCGGCCGCGATGCTGAGCACCGACGGCCAGACGAACACCGAGGGCACCAGCACCAGCCCGCGGCCGTCCGGCACGTCCGGGGCGGCGCAGTGGCGCTGGCTGATCAGCAGGGCGTCGCCCTCCCAGCGGACCCGCTCGTGCAGGTCGTTGAGGAGCCCCGCCGCGCCGTCCTCGGCCAGCCGGCGGGCCCGGTGGAACACCTCGGCGTCGAGCACCGCCCGGATCCGGGGCCAGTCGCGGGCCACGGCCACCCGCCAGTACGCCGCGATCTCGTCGGCGAGCCGGCGCAGCCCGGCCTCCGGGTCGGCGTACAGGGCGGCCACCGCCGCCGGCCGCGGCCCGGGGCACAGGTCGAGCTGGACGCGGACCGTGTCGGCCGGGGTGGCGCGGAGCGCGGCCAGCTCCTGGTCCAGGTCCGGCGTGAGGCCGGCCGGCGGCGGGGTGAGGAAGTCGGGCAGGTAGCCCGGCGCGGGCGGGACCAGGTGCCCGAGCAGGCCGTCGAGCAGCCCCGCCTCGGCCAGCCGCGGCCGGACCCGGTTGACCCAGGGCAGGTGGAGCGCGTGCCGGCCCGGGTCGCGGAGCACCCGGACGCCGGCCATCACCTCCCAGAGACAGGACAGCGCGAAGCGGACCCGTGCCACGCCGCCCGCCGACAGCCCGATCGCGACCACGCCGTCCCCCGTCGTTTCAGCCAGGGCTGAAACATTACGGCCGCCGGCGCCACCCCCGGAGATTGGGCGGGTGAACGAACAGCACACCCGAGCCCTGCACCTCCGATCCCTGCACGTCCCCGGCGAGCCGCTGGTCCTGGTCAACGCCTGGGACGCGGCGAGCGCCCGGATCGTCGCCGCGGCCGGCGCCCGCGCCGTGGCCACCACGAGCGCGGGCGTCGCGTGGAGCCGCGGCGTACCGGACGGCGACGCGCTCGGCCGCGACACCGCCGTCGACGTCGTCCGCCGCGTCGCCGCCGTGGTGCCGCTGCCGGTCACCGCCGACATCGAATCCGGGTACGGCGACAGCGCCGACGAGGTCGCCGGGACGCTAGCCGCGGTGCTGGCCGCCGGTGCCGTCGGGGTGAACGTCGAGGACGCCCGCCACGACGGCGGCGCGCCGCTGCGCCCGATCGGGGAGCAGTCCGCCCGGCTGGCCGCCGTGCGGTCCGCCGCCGACCGGGCCGGGATCCCGCTGTACGTCAACGCCCGCGTCGACACCTTCCTCCGCGGGGTCGGCGGGATCGAGGAGACCGTGGCGCGGGCCGGGGCGTACCTGGCCGCCGGGGCCGACGGGATCTTCGTGCCCGGGGTGGTCGACCCGGACACCGTGGCCGCCCTGGTTGCCGCCATCCCGGCGCCGCTGAACGTGCTGGCCGGACCGGGCGCGCCGCCGGTGTCGGCGCTGGCGAAGCTCGGGGTGGCCCGGGTCAGCCTCGGCTCCGCGGTCGCCGAGGCCGCGTACGCGGTGGCCCGGCGCGCCGCCGAGGAGGCGTTCACCACCGGGACGTACGGCGCGCTGGCCGGCGCCCTCGACTACGGCACGCTGAACGAGCTGATGCGCTGAACGGGGGCGCCCGGCGGCGCCCCCGTCACACGCGATTGGGGCCGATCAGCTCCGTCGACCCCGGCAATCCGGTCACAGCGGCGGGGTGACGTCCCGGCGCTCCTCGACCCGGCGGTACTCGACCGGCTCGGCGGTGGTGACCACCTCGCGGCGGCGGCCCCAGACCAGGGTCGTCATGATCAGACCGAGGACGCCGGCCGCCATCAGGATCCAGCCGACGACGTCCAGGTCGACCCCGCCGACGCTGGCGTTCAGCGCGAAGGTGAGGATCGCGCCGACCGCGATCAGGAAAATGCTCGTTCCGATACCCACGACAGCCTCCTTCGGGGGATTGTTGTGCTGTCGCAGCAGTCAGTACCCCCGCGACGAGCAGCGCAATCGCCCGGCTGTGACGGCGGTCACCCGATCGCCGCCCCGGGGCGCGCCGGGGCCCTGCCGCGCGGCGATCTTGTCATCGGGTACAGTTGCAGCCGTCGCCGGCGCGAGCCGGTGGCAACGCGGACGTAGCGCAGCTGGTAGCGCATCACCTTGCCAAGGTGAGGGTCGCGGGTTCGAATCCCGTCGTCCGCTCGCGATCCGCCCCCTCGTGGGCCGACCGTTCCCGGGCGATTGGCGCAGTGGGAGCGCGCTTCCTTGACACGGAAGAGGTCACTGGTTCAAACCCAGTATCGCCCACCAGCTTTTTGAGCAACACGAAGGCTCGTCACCGCACGCGGTGGCGGGCCTTCTCCCTTACGGATGGCCGCGGCGGACGGATCGGACAGTCCGGCCGCCGCCTCGCCGCCGGCCACTGGCCACATCGGTCGTTCGGCCACACGGAGGACCTGGTACGGATCCGCCCAACGGGTTATGGAGCCGCTGGCCCGCAGCGTGACAGGGTGATGGCCCGTGGAGCTGGGAGGCAATCGTATGCGGTCAGTCAGGCAGGGACGGTGGCGGCGGACAGCCGCCCGGCTGGGCGTGGCCGCCCTCTTCGTGGCCACGGGGGTGGCGCTCGGTGCCTCGCCCGCGCAGGCGACCGCCACCCGGACGGTCGCGTTCTGGAGCATGGACGAGCCGGCCGGGTCGACCGTGCTCAAGGACAGCAGCGGCAACGGCCGCAACGGCGCCATCGGCGCCGAGGTCGTCACCGGCGCCCTCTACGCCGGGGCCACCGGGCACCGGTTCGCCACCCACCTGCCCACCGACCAGGAGTACGTCCCGGGCCATGTGAACGTGGTGCCGCACAGCACCGACTTCAACCCGGACGCCGGGGACTTCTCGTTCAGCATCCGCTACCGCACCACGTACTCCTTCGGGAACATCCTCCAGAAGGGACAGGGCGCGACCGTCGGCGGCTACTGGAAGTTCGAGGCCCCGGGCGGCAAGCCGAAGTGCCTGTTCCGCGGTGGCGACGGCACCTCCCGCACCGGCTACACCGACGTGCCCATCTCCGACGGGCAGTGGCACACGGTCACCTGCAACCGCACGGCCGCCTACGTGGAGATGTACGTCGACGGGGTGCGGACCAGCCGGCTGAACGGGCCGACCGGCACCATCGCGAACACCAAGCAGCTCTCCATCGGCGGCAAGAGCCAGTGCGACGGCGTCGAGGTCACCTGCGACTACTTCGCCGGTGACATCGACTACGTGAAGATCTTGAAGGGCTCCGGCGGCCCCGCCAACCAGCCGCCGGTGGCGCAGCTCGTCCCGTCCTGCTCCGGGCTGGTCTGCACTTTCTCCGGTGCCGGGTCCACCGACGCGGACGGCGCGATCCAGGACTACCGCTGGGCCTTCGGCGACGGGTCCACCACCGACACCGTCTCCGTGCCGACGACCTCGCACACGTACGCGACGGCCGGCACCTACCCGGTCACCCTCACGGTCACCGACGACCGGGGCGCCACCGGCACGGCGACGGTCGACGTCACCGTCGCGCCGGTGCCCGAGCGGATCTCCTTCGTCGGCCAGGCCACCGCGAACGCCAACTGGACCAGCCACACGGTGACCGTGCCGTCGACCGTGCAGCCGGGCGACACCCTGCTGCTCCTGCTCAGCCAGAACACCCACACCGGCACCGGCGAGCCCACCGGGGTGACCGGCTGGACCCGCCTCGACCGGCTCGACGGCGGCTTCGCCACCACCACCGCGTGGTGGAAGGTCGCCGCCGCCGGGGACGCCGGAACGTCGGTACGCGTCGCCCTCGACAGCCAGGCCAAGGGCAACCTGGTGGTGGCCGCGTACCGGGGCGCCGCCCCGAGCGCGCCGGTCTTCGCCCGGGCCACCGACCCGGCCAGCACCGCCACGCGCACCACCCCGTACGCCCCGGTGACCGCCGAGCAGAGCTGGGCCGTGTCGTACTGGCTGCACGGCGACGGGGCGTCCACCGCGCTCACCCCGCCGGCCGGCGTCGAGGTCCGCAGCAACAGCTCCCAGACCGGCGGCGGACGGGTGACCGCCCTCCTCGCCGACTCCGGCAGCAGCGTGCCGGCGGGCACCTACGGCGGCCTGGCCGCGGTGGGCGCGGCGGCCAGCACGACCACCACAACCTGGACGTTGGTCCTGCCTCCGGCCTGACCCTGGATACGCCGCTGGCCGGCACCCCGTGTTCGGGGTGCCGGCCAGCGGTCGTTGTTTGGGTCAGCTGTTCCAGTGCTGGGCGACGATGTCGGTGGCCTGCTGCTCCCACTGGGCGTAGGCGTCCGGGTAGGCCGAGACCTGCACGGTCTGCGCGGCCTCGGTCAGCGGCATGCTCTCCCAGCCGTCGACCTGCTTCAGGCCCTTGAGGAAGGCGAGGGTGGAGTACTCGGGGTTGGTGATCTGCTCCGGCGTGCCCCAACCGCTGGTCGGGCGCTGCTGGAACAGGCCCAGCGAGTCGTGGTCATTCTTATCGCCGAGGTGGCCCAGGTTCTCCAGCTTCGACTCCTGCAGGCTCGTGGCGATGGAGATGACCGCGGCCCGCTCGGGCAGGCCGGCCTTCTTCGTCGCCGCGATGATCGCCTTGGCGTTGGCGGTCTGCTCGTCGTTCAGGTCGATCTGCGACTGGGCGCCCTGCACACTCACCGCCACCGGCTTGGTGTCCACCGGCTCAGCAGCGTGGGCGGCGATCGGACCGGCGAAGACACCACCGGTGAAAGCCAGACCAGCAATACCCAGCACACTCTTACGCAGCATCGTGTTCATCAGGGATGGCTCCATTCGGGGGTTGGCGCACACCCGCACGCCGACGGGGGTCGGCTGAGGGTGGTGTGCGCAAGCACCGTCAGGCGCTCAAGAAAGTCTTGGGGGGATCATCCGGCGCGCGGGGCGGGGCCTCTACGTCGCGCCGGGACCATGTACAACGACCGACGGCCCACCGTCATTCCCGGCCAGGCAGTCCCGCCTCGGCGGGCGGTCGCAGTGGCCGGGCACCCCGGGGGGCGGGGCGTGGTCCTCGGCCGTTCACCCGGATACAACGACACCGGCCCGCGGGCCATTCCGCCGCGGGGATGCCGCCGGTCACCCCCGCAACCGGACACCGCGCCCACTTCCGCACCGTCGGTGGAACGGTATGGATGTATCCGGACCCGGGAGACACACATAGCGTTCCACTCAACGCCCACGCAGGGCACGAACCGGACACTCACCCCACACCGAGCCTGCCTGCGTGGGCGGCTACGAACGTGATGACGTTAACCGGATCGGCGCGGCGGCCCGCCCAACCGTCGCCTCGTCGGCGCCTGTCGAGCTGATGTCGACAGCGACTCGACGGCCAGGCGCACCGCGGCCCCAGCCCCGAGCGCCCAGCCGCAGGCCCACCCCAGCCGCAGGCCCACCCCAGCCACCGGCCCAAAACCAGCCCCGCGCCCACCCAGCACCGGCCCACCGGCCCGGCCCTCTTGCTCTGCAGCCACGGACGCAGCATGTCCGGACCACGGCCGCTGCGTGGATGGCTGCAGAGCAAAGGCGGCGGCGGCTTCTGCCCTCGGCAGATCCGCTCACCGTGAACACCGTTCACTGGAGCGGCCCGTGGGCGGCAGGGTGGAACGCATGAGACTTCTGATGCTGGGCGGTACGGGCTTCGTCGGCGGGGCTGTGGTGTCCGAGGCGGTACGCCGCGGCTGGTCGGTGACGGTGTTCAACCGGGGGCTGCACGGCAACGTGCCCGAGGGCGTACACCGGTTGCGGGGTGACCGCACCGCGCCGGACGGGCTGGCGGCCCTCGCGGGCGGCGAGTGGGACCTGGTGGTGGACACCTGGGACGGTGCGCCCCGGGCGGTCCGGGACGCGGCGCGCGCGCTGAGCGGGGCCGTGCCGCACTACGTGTATGTGTCCAGCGGCTCGGTCTACGCCCCGCCGGTCGGTCTGGGCACGGCGGAGGACGCGCCGGTGTTCGCGGCCGAGGCCGACGCGGGCGACGGGGACTACCCGCACAACAAGGCGGGCGGGGAGCGGGCCGCCGTGGAGGTGTTCGGCGACCGGGCGCTGCTGGTGCGGGCCGGGCTGATCCTCGGGCCGGGCGAGGACATCGGGCGGCTGCCCTGGTGGTTGCACCGCGTGGCGCGCGGCGGGGAGGTGCTGGCTCCCGGCCCGCGTGACCTGCCGGTGCAGTACGTCGACGCGCGGGACCTGGCGATCTGGCTCCTGGACCGGGGGATCGAGGGCGCGGGTGGGGCGTACAACGTGGTCAGTCGGAGCGGGCACACGACGATGGGCGAGCTGCTCGACGCGGCCGTGGCGGTGACCGGCGCGGACGCGACGCTGCGCTGGACGGAGCCGGACGGGCTCCTGGCGGCGGGCGTCGAGCCGTGGAACGACCTGCCGATCTGGATCCCGCTCGGGCACGAGTACCGGTGGTTGCAGGAGCGGGACGTCGAGCGGGCGCACGCGGCGGGCCTGGTCTGCCGGCCGGCGGCCGAGACGGTCGCCGACACCTGGCGCTGGCTGCGCGAGGTCGGCGAGGTGCCGGCCCGGGCGGGTCGCCCCGCGCGGGCGGCGGTCGGTCTGGCCCCGGAGCGCGAGGCCGCCCTCCTGGCCGCCCTACCGGCCTGACCACGGAGCCGACCAACCGGGGCCGACCATCCGGGCCGGCCGCGGGGTCGGTCGCCGGCGGTCAGCGCACCGCGGGCAGGTCGAGCACCTCGTCGACCGGGCGGCGCGGGGTGGTGCGGCCGGGCTGGCCGAACCCGATCCGCATCACCATCTGCGGCGTGCCGAACCGGCCCAGGGACAGTCGCAGGGCCTCCCGGGCTCCGGGCACCTCGATCGGCTGGGAGAGCATCGACACGGCCAGCCCGGCGTCGGTGGCGGTGAGCAGCACCCGTTGCAGGGCCTGCCCGGCGACGACCTGGTCGGCGGCGGTGTTGCCGGTCGAGCCGAGCACGGCGACCAGCGGTTCCGGTTCGTAGTCGCGGCCGGGGGCGCGGTCGCGGCCGCCGAAGCCGCGCTGCGGCAGCAGGTCCTGCGGCTCACTTCGCGGCCCGCCGGCGGCGGCCGGCACACCGTCGGGGGACGGCTCGGAGCGGATCCATCGGGTGCGCTCGCTGACGTACGCGGGGTCGCGCTCCAGCACCCGGTGGGCGCTGCGGGCGATCTCGGCGAAGGCGTTGACGGCGCTGGCGCCGATGACCAGTTCCAGCCAGCACTGCTCGGCGCGCGCGGCCTCGCCCAGGCGCCAGCGCGCGTCGGCGGGTACCGGGTCGGGCCAGAAGGGCGCCCGGTTGCTGAACCGGCGGGCGACGGCGCCGTGCAGGCTCTGCTCGGTCGGGGTGGGGCGGCGCGGCACGTCGGGGACGAGCCGGGCCACCACGTCCGGGTCACCGGGGTACGGGCGGAGCCGGACGGTGGCCGGCGTGCCCGCCACGGCGAGGGCCAGCCGCAGGTGGAACAGGGCCGCCCCGCACGCGATCCGGGCGCCCCAGCCGCTCGGGTCGGTGGCCGGCAGCCGGCGCAGCGGGTCGACGGCGAGGTCGATCCCGCCGTCGACGAGCCGGAACCGCCACGGCTGGGTGTTGTGCAGCGACGGTGCGCGTACCGCGTCCGCGGCGGCGGCCCGCAGCTGTGCGGCGGTGTAACCCGTGGTCATGGCGTTGCTCCCTTCGTGCGGGCCGCCCGGCCGGCCGGTCCATCCCCACGGTCCGTCCGCGGGCGGGGTGGTGAGCAGGGCCGGAGGTCCCCACCTGGGCGGGTCCGTCTGCCCGCCGCGGCGCGTGACGGTCGGGACCTTCGGCCCGTGCGGGGCGTCCGGGCGGAAGGGTAGAAAGGACGGATGATCCGGGTGTTCCTGCTCGACGACCACGAGGTCGTCCGTCGTGGCCTGGCCGACCTGCTGCAGAGCAGCGGCGACATCGAGGTGGTCGGCGAGTCCGGCTCCGCGCAGGAGGCGTCCCGCCGCATCCCGGCGCTCCGCCCCGACGTGGCGATCCTCGACGCGCGGCTGCCCGACGGCAACGGCATCGACGTGTGCCGGGACATCCGCGCCGTGGACTCGTCGATCAAGGGGTTGATCCTCACCTCGTACGAGGACGACGAGGCGCTCTTCGCGGCGATCATGGCGGGCGCCGCCGGCTACGTGCTCAAGCAGATCCGCGGCACCGACCTGGTGGACGCGGTCCGGCGGGTGGCGGCCGGGCAGTCCCTGCTCGACCCGGCGATCACCACGCGGGTGCTGGAGCGGATCCGCAGCGGCGTCGAGCAGCCGCGCGAGCTGAAGTCCCTCACCGAGCAGGAGCGGCGGATCCTGGAGTACGTGGCGGAGGGGCTCACCAACCGGGAGATCGCCGGCAGGATGTTCCTCGCCGAGAAGACGGTGAAGAACTACGTGTCCAGCGTGCTGGCCAAGCTCGGCCTGGAACGGCGCACGCAGGCCGCGGTGCTGGCCACCCGGCTCCTCGGCAAGAACCACTGAGCCACCGGCAAGAATTACTGAGGCGCCCGACGCCCCGCCCGCTCAGTCGCGCAGCGGGACGCTCCACCGCAGCTCGGTGCCGTGTGGCGTGACCCGGCCGAGCCGGAAGTCGCCGCCCAGCCGCTCGGCCCGCTCGCGCAGGTTCACCAGGCCGCTGCGGGCCGCCTCCGGGTCGCAGCCCACCCCGTCGTCGGTGACCGTGACGCTCACCCACCCGGCGTCGACGCGCACCCGCACCGACACCCGGTCGGCGTGCGCGTGGCGTACCGCGTTGGAGAGCGCCTCGCGGAGCACGGCGGTGAGTTCGGGGCGGAGCTGGTCGGGGACGGCGCTGTCGATCGGGCCGATCAGCTCCAGGTCGGGCCGGTGGCCCAGCGACTCGGCGGCCACCTCGATGGCCTCGCGGATCTCGGTGCGCAGCGCCGCGCTCATCGGGGTGCGCAGCTCGAAGATGGTGCGGCGGATGTCGCGGATGGTGGCGTCCAGGTCGTCGACCGCCTGGTTGATCCGCTTGGCCACCTCGGGGCGGGCGTTCATGGCCCCGCTCTGCAACTGCAGGCCGGTGGCGAACAGCCGCTGGATCACCACGTCGTGCAGGTCGCGGGCGATCCGCTCGCGGTCCTCCAGGACCACGAGCAGCTCCCGCTCCTCCTGGCCCCGGGCCCGTTCCATGGCCAGCGCGGCCTGACCGGCGAAGCTGCCCAGGAGGGCCAGGTCGTCCTCGGCGGCCGGACCGCGGTCGGGCCGGTGCGCGATGACCAGCACGCCGTGCAGGGTGTCCGCCGCGGCGAGGGGGGAGACCACCGCCGGTCCGGCGACGACCGGGTGTGACCAGGGGGCGGCCTCGGCGAGGTTCTCCAGCAGCTCGTGACGGCGCTCGGTGACCGAGCCGACGAAGGTGGTGTCGTCGGCCGGGAGCACCGCGCCGACCAGCTTCCGGGCGGCGGTGTCGTCGGCGCCGTCGACCACCTCGACGGTGAACTGGCGCTCGTCCTCGTCGTAGAGCAGCACGAGGGCCAGCTCGGCCCCGGCGACCTCCCGGGCCCGCCGGGCGACCAGGGCCAGCGCGTCGGTGCGGCGGACCTCGCCGAGCAGCACCGAGGTGATCTCGGCGGTCGCGGCGAGCCAGCGTTCCCGCCGGTGCGCCAGCGCGTAGAGGCGGGCGTTCTCGATGGCCACGCCGGCCGCCGCGGCGAGCGCGACCACGATCTCCTCGTCGTCCTCGGTGAACTCGGCGGCGCCCTGTTTCTCGGCGAGGTAGAGGTTGCCGAAGACGTGGTCGCGGATCCGCACCGGGACGCCGAGGAAGCTGTGCATCGGCGGGTGGTGCGGCGGGAAGCCGTAGGACCGGGGGTGGCGGGTGATGTCCGGCATGCGCAACGGGCGGGGGTCGTCGATGAGCAGGCCGAGCACGCCCCGCCCGTGCGGCAGCTCACCGATCTCGGCGTGCAGCTCGGCGCTGATGCCGTGGACGATGAAGTCGTGCAGCAGCCGGTCGGCGCCGATCACGCCGAGCGCGCCGTAGCGGGCGCCGACCAGCTCACAGGCCGACTCCACGATCCGCTGCAGGGTGCTGCGCAGGTCCAGGTCGGAGCCGATGCCGACGACCGCGTCGAGCAGGGCGCGGAGCCGCTCCCGGTTGGTGACCACCTCACCGACCCGGTCCAGCATCTCCTGGAGCAGCTCGTCGAGCCGCACCCGGGACAGCGGGGTCAACCCCAGCGACGGCGTGACGTGCTCGTTGCGGCGGTTCGGTGCGTTGGCCACCGGGCGATGCTATCGCCCGGTGGCCGGGCGGAGATCCGTCAGGAGAGCTGGCCGCGGACCGCCGAGGTGTCGACGGTCTGCGCGGTCTCCAGCCGCGGGGTGTGCGGGGGGCCGGCCTGCGTCGGGTCGGCCAGGCCGAGGCGCATCGAGATGTACGGGAAGCCCAGGCCGGACAGCATCTGCCGGAGCGTCTGGCGGGTGCTGTCGACCTCCACCACGCCGGACAGCGGCACCAGCGACACGCCGTGCCGGGTGGCGGTGAGCCAGGCGGCGGAGATGGCCTCGCCGGCGTGCAGCCAGCTGTCCGGTTCGTCGTCGGTGCCCCAGAGGATCGCGTAGCGGGCGGCCCGGTCGTGCCCCTCGCCCACGGGCAGGGTGCCGGGGCCGAAGTCGCGGGCCGGGACGGTGGTCTCGGGGGCGCGCTCCGGCAGCACCTCCGGCGGCAGCCCGGTGCCGGCGGCGGCCCGGCTGGTCCAGTACGCCAGCTCCTCCAGCAGGTCCGGGCTGCCCTTCTCGACCTCTGCCGCCCGCTGGGCGGCGGCGGCCAGCTCGATCTTCTGGTCGTCGTCCAGCACCTGGAGGTTGACACCCTCCCGGGTGGCCGCCCGGTCGATCTCGCTCAGCACGGCGGTGGGGATCGGCTCGTCGCTGACCGGCCGGCGGTCGGTGTGGCGGACCTGCATGCACTGGACCGTCCGCATGGCGTCCGCGTCCGCGCCGGTGGGCTTGAATCCGGTCAGCCGGGCGAGCAGGTCGGGCTGGCTGGGGTCGGGCAGGCGCTCCACCACCGGCGTCCAGCCCTCGGCGGCCAGCGCCACCCGGGCGTGGTGCAGCGCGGCCCCGCAGCTCACCACGAGCAGCCGGCCCTCCGGGTCCATGACGCTGAGGTGACGCTCCCGGACCAGGCGCAGCTCCAGCGCGTCCGGCAACACCGCCCAGTGCCACGGCTGCGTGTTGTGCACCGAGGGCGCGTGGCCGGCCATTCCGGCGGCCTCCGCGAGCGCGGTGGTCAGCGGGCGGTCCGAAGCCGGCGTCTCGTGGCTCATCGTCACGACCTTTCCTGTTTCCCCCATCGTGCCCCCACGCCCGGGTCGCCGGGGTGGGGTTGCCCGCTCCATCCTCGGCCATGTCCGCGGTGGCCGCACGCATCCCACGTCCCGCACCACCGGGCCGTTCGACCCGTGCTCCACCGCCGTCGGGTGGCTCAGCGTTCGCGGACCACGGCGACCGGGCACTGGGCGTGGTGGATGAGCTGCTGGCTGACCGAGCCGAGCAGCATCCCGCGCAGCCCGCCGCGGCCCCGGCTGCCCACCACCACGAGCTGCGCCGTCCGGCTCTCCTCGACGAGCAGCGCCGCGGGGCTGCCCGGGTTCGCCACCACCTCGACCGGCACGTCCGGGAACGATTCCCGCCAGGGGGTCAGGTCGGCCTCGGCGGCCGCCCGCTCGGTGGCGGCGGCCTCCTCCGGGTCGAAGCCCGGCGGCACCCGCCCCTCGGCGGGCGGCTCCCACACGCGCAGCGCGCGCACGGGCACGTCCCGCTGCGCGGCCCGTTCGACGGCGAAGCCGAGCGCCTGCACCGACGACGGCGAGCCGTCCGCGCCGACCACCACGGGCCCGGAGGTGACGGGCCGGCCGTCCCGGACCACGATCACGGGGCAGTGCGCGTGGGCGCTGACGGAGACGGCCGTGGAGCCGGTGAGCAGCCCGCCGAACCCGCCGTGACCCCGGCTGCCCAGCACCAGCATGGCCGCCTCCGCGGAGCGCTCCTGGAGGACCAGCGCGGGCGGGCCGTCGAAGACCTCGCCCTGCACGGTCAGCCCGGGCCGATCGGCGGCGGCGTCCGCCGCCGCCCGGCGGACCAGGTCCTCGACCTGTCGCCGGGCGGTCTCGTCGGGCCAGACGCCGGGGGCCACCCCGGGACCGATCCAGCCGGCCACCGTCAGCCATTCGAAGACGTACGCGAGCCGCACCGGCCGGCCCGAGCGGCCCGCCTCGTCCAGCGCCCAGTCCAGGGCCACCGACGCGTCGGCGGAGCCGTCGTAGCCGACCAGGATCTCGTCGCCGTTCATGCCCCACTCCGCACGGCCGGGTCGGTCTCCCGGATCCAGCGCCACTCGGCGACCCGGGGGTCGTCCTCGCCGTGCTGGCGGGTGTAGTCGCGGCAGGACTGCCGGAGGTCCACCATCTCCTGGCGCAGGTGGGCGGCGCGCGAGCGCAGCCCGGGCAGCCGGTCGATGACGTCGATGACCAGGTGGAAGCGGTCCAGGTCGTTGAGCATCACCATGTCGAACGGCGTGGTGGTGGTGCCCTCCTCCTTGTAGCCGCGGACGTGCAGGTTGTCGTGGTTGGTGCGGCGGTAGGTGAGCCGGTGGATCAGCCACGGGTAGCCGTGGTAGGCGAAGATGACCGGCTTGTCGCGGGTGAAGATGGTGTCGAACTCGCTGTCCGGCAGGCCGTGCGGGTGCTCTGACGGCGGCTGCAGCCGCATCAGGTCGACCACGTTGACGACCCGGACCTTCAGGTCGGGCAGGTGCTGGCGGAGCAGGTCGGCCGCCGCGAGCGTCTCCAGGGTCGGCACGTCGCCGGCGCAGGCGAGCACCACGTCGGGCTCGCTGCCGTCGTCGGTGCTGGCCCAGTCCCAGATGCCCAGGCCGCGGCGGGTGTGCTGGATGGCCTCGTCCATGGTCAGCCAGTTGGGAGCCGGCTGCTTCCCGGCCACCACGACGTTGATGTAGTGGCGGCTGCGCAGGCAGTGGTCCATGGTGGAGAGCAGGGTGTTGCCGTCCGGCGGCAGGTAGACCCGCACGACCTCGGCCTTCTTGTTGACCACGTGGTCGATGAAGCCCGGGTCCTGGTGGGAGAAGCCGTTGTGGTCCTGCCGCCAGACGTGGCTGGAGAGCAGGTAGTTCAGCGAGGCCACCGGCGCCCGCCACGGGATCTGCCGGGTCACCTTGAGCCACTTGGCGTGCTGGTTGACCATCGAGTCGACGATGTGGATGAACGCCTCGTAGCTGGTGAAGATGCCGTGCCGCCCGGTCAGCAGGTAGCCCTCCAGCCAGCCCTGGCACAGGTGCTCGGAGAGCACCTCCATGACCCGGCCGTCGGGGGAGAGGTGGTCGTCGCCGGGGAGCCGGCTGCCGACGAACGCGCGGTCGGTGACCTCGAACGCGGCGCCCAGCCGGTTCGAGGCGACCTCGTCGGGGCCGAACAGGCGGAAGGTCTGCGGATTGTGGGTGATCACGTCCCGGATCCAGGGGCCGAGCGCGCCGGTGGCGCCGGTCATCGGCGAGCCCGGCTCCTTCACGTCGACGGCGTAGTCGCGGAAGTCCGGCAGCTCCAGGTCGCGCAGCAGGAGCCCGCCGTTGGCCACCGGGTTGGCGCTCATCCGCCGATCACCCGTCGGCGGCAGGTCGACCAGCTCGGCGACCGGCGCGCCGGTGGCGTCGAACAGCTCCTCCGGCTGGTAGCTGCGCAGCCACCGCTCCAGCTCGGCCAGGTGCGCCGGGTTGTCGCGGACCCCGTCGATCGGCACCTGGTGGGCGCGGAACGTGCCCTCGACCTGCTTGCCGTCGACGTCCGCCGGCCCGGTCCAGCCCTTCGGCGTACGGAGGATGATCATGGGCCAGCGGGGGCGCTCGATCTCGCCGCCGGTGCGGGCCAGGCGCTGGATCTCGGCGATCTCGTCGACCGCCCGGTCGAGGGTGGCGGCGAGGGTCTGGTGCACCCGGGCCGGGTCGTCGCCCGCCACGACGTACGGCTGGTAGCCGAAACCGCGCATCTGGTCGAGCAGGTCCTCGGCGGGAATCCGGTCGAGCACGGTCGGGTTGGCGATCTTGTAGCCGTTGAGGTGCAGGATCGGCAGCACCGCCCCGTCCCGGGCCGGGTTGAGGAAGACGTTGGACAGCCAGCTTCCGGCCAGCGGCCCGGTCTCCGCCTCGCCGTCGCCGATCACGCAGGCGACCAGCAGGTCCGGGTTGTCGAACGCGGCTCCGTACGCGTGGCTCAGCGCGTACCCCAGCTCGCCGCCCTCGTGGATCGAACCCGGCACCTCCGGCGCCACGTGGCTGGGGACTCCGCCGGGGAAGGAGAACTGCCGGAACAGCCGCTGCATGCCGGTCTCGTCCCGCGCGATGTGGTGGTAGAGCTCGCTGTAGGTGCCCTCCAGCCAGGTGTTGGCCACCAGCGCGGGGCCGCCGTGGCCGGGGCCGGTGATGAAGATGGCGGACAGGTCACGGTCGACGATGACCCGGTTGAGGTGCGCATAGAGGAGGTTGAGGCCAGGGCTCGTGCCCCAGTGCCCCAGCAGCCGGGGCTTGATGTGCTCGGGTTTCAGCGGCTCACGCAGCAGCGGGTTGTCGAGCAGGTAGATCTGCCCGACGCTGAGGTAGTTCGCCGCCCGCCAGTAGGCGTCGAGCCGGCGCAGCTCGTCCTCGGTCAGGGGGCCGTGCAGGTCCAGAGCGGTGTCCATGCTGCGTCAGCCTCTCGCGGCTCGGGGTCTTCTGCCACCCGGGAGCGGACCGGCCGCCCCCGGCACGTCCAGCCTCGTCCTCCGGCCGGCGGGTCGGGCAGGGCCGTAGGTCCCGGGCCGGGCGGGTGTCATGACCCGTCCTCGTCGTCCGGGTCGAGTCCACGGACGACGATCACCGGAGCCGGCGAGTGGTAGAGCAGCGTCTGGCTGACGGCGCCCAGCATGCCCCGCAGCGGCTCGTCGCCGCGCGCCCCCACCAGCGCCACCTGCGCCGAACGGGACTGTTCCACCAGGACGGCGCCGGGGTCGCCGCGGATGGTGTGGCACTCGACGGCCACCCGGGGATGCCGGGCGCCGTACCGTGCGACGGCCTCGTCGAGCAGGCCGTCGTCGCCGTCGGCGTCGTGGCCGGGTTCCGTCACCCGGATGGCGAGCAGCCGGGAGCCGCGGCCCTCGGCGCAGTCGAAGGCGTACGCCAGGGTGGCGCGGGAGCTCTCCGACCCGTCGAAACCGACCAGCAGCGGCCCCTGCGGGGGCGGCTCGGCCCGGGCGACCAGCACCGGGCAACCGGCCCGGGCGGCGAGCTGCACGGACGGCGCGTCGGCCGGCACGCATTCCGGGCAGCCGGCCATGCCGCCGTCGCCGACCGCCAGCAGGAACGCCGAGTCGGAGGCGCGGACCAGTGCCTCGATCGGGTCGCCCTCGACGATCTCGTCGGTGACGGGCAGCGTCGGCGCGGTCTCGGCGGCCACCCGCCCGGCCTGCTCCAGCAGTTCCTCGGCGGCGGCGCGCGGGCCGCTCACGGAGAACGACTCCAGGGCCGCCGCCCAGTTGAAGGCGTGCAGCAGGTGCAGCGGCCGGTCGTGCGCGGCGGCCTCCCCGGCGGCCGTCCGGACCAGCTGGAGGTCCTCCGCCGAGCTGCCCACGCCGACCACCACCGCGCCGTGGGTGGGTGCGGGCATCCCGGCTCACCTCCCGACCGCGATCTCCTCACCCACGGTAGTCGTGGAGGTGTCCGCTCGGACCGGGTCGGCGGAACTGGGACCGACGGAAGGGGTCAGCGGGGGCTGGGCAGGGCGGGGTGGACGCGGACGACCACGGCGGTGGCGTTGTCCTCGCCGCCCTCGGCCAGGCTGGCGGCGAGCACGGCCTGCGCGGTCCGCGCCGGGTCGCGCCGCGCCGCCAGGAGGTCGCGTAGCTGGTGGTACCCGAGCTGGTCGCTCACCCCGTCGGTGCAGAGCAGCCAGGTGTCCCCGCTGCGCAGCGGCACGGCGAGCAGGTCCGGCTCGGGCTTGTCCGGGTGGCCGACGTAGCGCAGCAGCTGGTAGCGGGCCCGGGCCGCCTCCGGCGAGTCGGGTGGCCACCACCCGTGCAGCAGGCCGAGCCAGGCCATGGTGTGGTCGACGGTCACCAGCTCCAGCAGGCCGTCGCGCAGCCGGTACGCCCGCGAGTCGCCGAGCTGGACCAGCCAGCCCTGCCCGCCGTCGGGCTCGGCGATCAGGGCGGTGAGCGTGCAGCCGGTCAGCCCGGCTAGTCCCGCCCCGGCCCGGCGTACCCGGAGCTGGGTCTCGGCCGTGGCGGCGCGCAGCCGGGCGGCGTCGAGGGCCGGCCAGCCGGCGCGGACCTGCGCCACGAAGGTGGTCATGGCGGTGGCGCCGGCGATCCGGCTGCCCTCGCCGTCGCCCATGCCGTCGGCGATCGCGGCCAGCGGCAGCTCCGGGTCGACGTGCAGGACGTCGAAGTTCTCCGCGTAGCGGTGCCCGACCACGCTGCCGCCGGCGATCTCCAGGGTGAGCCGGCCGACGGTCAGCCGGCGGGTGGCCTGGACCGGCTGGTCCAGCGGGCGGCGGCGGAACACCTGCGGACCGTAGCACCGGTCCGGGCCGTGGATCGGCAGGTCGCGGCGACGTGTCGGTCTGTCAACCGGGGTTGACAAACACCCGTCCGTCAACCTAAGTTGACAGCATGAGTCAGGCGACGGAACTCGCGGCGGCGGCCGGTAGCACCGACCCGAAGGTCGGGCTGCGGGCGGTGCTCGCCCTGCGCCGGCTGCTCGAACGGCTGGAGGTGGTCCAGGTGGACAACGCCCGACGGCAGGGCTGGTCCTGGCAGGAGATCGCCGACGCCCTCGAGGTCAGCCGGCAGGCGGTCCACAAGAAGCACGCCGGGCGACCGGCGGTCCGCGGAAGCTGGGAGGCGTGATGTTCGAACGATTCACCGACCGGGCCCGCGCGGTGGTGCACCACGCGGTCGACGAGGCGCGCACCGAGGGCCGGCGGCCGGTCGGCACCGAGCACCTGCTGCTCGGCGTGCTCGCCGACGGCGACAACCTGGCCGTCCGGGTGCTCTCGGCCGGCGGCATCCGGGCCGAGGACCTGCGCGCCGCCGTGGCCCGGCACACGGCGCACGGGGTCGACGGCCTCGGCGCGGCGGACGCGGCGGCGCTGCGCGAGATCGGCATCGATCTCGCCGCGATCGTCGCCCGGATCGAGGAGTCCTTCGGCCCGGACGCGCTGCGCGAGGCGGCCCCCGCCCCGCGCCGGTGGTGGGGTCGCCGCCCGGGCAACGGGCGGTTCTCGCCCCGGGCCAAGAAGGTGCTGGAGCTGTCCCTGCGGGAGGCGCTGCGGCTGCGCCACCACCACATCGGCACCGAGCACATCCTGCTCGGCCTCCTGCGCGAGGGCAACGGGCTGGCCGCGCTGGTGCTCACCGAGGCCGGTGCGGACCTCGACGACCTGCGCCGGCGGGTCGAGGCGGCCCTGCGCACGGCGGCCTGACCGGCCCGGCCGGCCGCCGGCCGGGTTCAAACCTGATTGCGGTCCTCGCAACGTCCGCCGCCGTCGGGTCGCCCAGCCGCCCCGGTTGCTGCACACTTGCGCCGTGGACGGTGGAGACGAGAAGCGCCCGTTGACCGCGGACAACCCCGCACCACGCTCGGCTGTGGTGGTCAACCCGGTCAAGGTGACCGATCTCGACGAGTTCCGCCGGACGGTGGACGGCGCCCTCGCCGCCGCCGGCTGGCCCGAGCCCGCCTGGTACGAGACCACGGTCGAGGACCCGGGCCGGGGCCAGACCGAGGCGGCCGTCGAGGCCGGCGCCGAGGTGGTCTTCGCCTGCGGCGGGGACGGCACCGTGATGGCCTGCGTGACCGCCCTGGCCGGCACCGACGTCGCGCTCGCCGTACTGCCCCAGGGCACCGGCAACCTGCTCGCCGCCAACCTCGGCCTCTCCGGCGATCTCGCCGCCGGGCTGGAGGTCGCCGTCGAGCGGGGCGTGCGCCGGCTCGACGTGGGCGCGGTCGGCGACCGCTGCTTCGCCGTGATGGCGGGGATGGGCTTCGACGCGCAGATGCTCGACTCCACCTCCGAGACGACCAAGAAGCGGATCGGCTGGCCGGCCTACGTGGTGGGGGCGGCCAAGCACCTGCGGGACCGGCCCATGCGGGTCTCCATCCGGATCGACGGCGGGCCGCCGCTGCGCCGGCGGGCCCGCTCGGTGCTGGTCGGCAACGTCGGCCGGCTCCAGGGCGGGGTACGCCTGCTCACCGACGCCGAGCCGGACGACGGCTGGCTCGACGTGGCGGTGCTGACCCCGCGGACGCTCGGCCACTGGCTCGCCCTCGGCTGGGCGGTGGTGCGGCGGAGGGGCAGCGTGCCCCGGATGGAGGTGTTCCGGGCGCGCAAGGTCGAGATCACCAGCAACCGGGCGCAGCCCCGGCAGCTCGACGGCGACCTCATCGAGCCGGGCCGGTCGCTGAAGGTCGAGATCCGGCGCGGGGCGCTCTGGCTCTGCGTGCCGCGGCCGGCCCAGCACCCGGACCTGTCGGTCGACGCCGACGCCGCCGCCGAGCGCGGCGAACGGCTCGTCGAGGGAACCCGGCATGAGTAGCACCAAGCTCGTCCCCGAGACCCGGTTGATGGCGAAGGAGGAGCTCTCCGCCGACGACGCCTGGCACACCCTGCGCCGCCACGGCGGCTGGTGCCTGCTCCGGGACGCCTTCATCCGGTTCCGCTACGGCGACGGCTTCAGCCACTCCCGTGCCTTCGCGTTGCAGCTCTGCCTGGCCGTGGTGCCGTTCCTCATCGCGCTCACCGGCCTCATCACCGACCTCGGCGTCGACGAGGGCGGCAAGGTCGTCGCCGACACGGTGCTGGCGATCACCCCGGGCCAGAGCGAGTCGATGGTGCAGGAACTGCTGGTCGACAGCGAACGCACCGAGGACGCCGGTGAGCTGGCGTTGACCCTCGGCCTGCTGACCGGCCTGGTCGCGCTCACCACGACCATGGCGCAGATCGAGCGGGGCGCGAACCGGATCTACGGCGTCGAGCGGGACCGCCCGGCCCTGTTCAAGTACCTGCGCGCCGCGGTCCTCGCGCTGGTGGCGGGCGTGCCCGCGCTGGCCGGGTTCCTCATCCTCGTCGGCGGCCGGGCCATGGGCGACTCGGTGCGGCGGCACTACGAGTGGGGCGACGTCGCGCACGGGGCGTGGGACGTCATCCGCTGGCCGCTCAGCCTCGGCCTGACCGTGCTCGCCGTGGCGGTGCTGTTCCGGCACGCGCCCCGGCGCAACCAGCCCGGCCTGTCCTGGCTCTTCTTCGGCGCCGGCATCGCCACCGCGCTCTGGTGGCTGGCCAGCCTGCTGCTCGCCGCCTATGTGAAGTACAGCGGCGGGTTCGGGCAGACGTACGGCGCGCTGACCGGCATGATGGCCCTGCTGCTCTGGGCCAACCTGACCGGGATGGCGCTCTTCGGCGGGCTGGCCTTCGCCGCCCAGTTGGAGGCGATGCGGATCGGCGTGGAGGAGCCCGCCCAGCCCGACCTCTGGCAGCCGGAGGCCGAGCGCGAGGAGCTGCTCGACACCGGCGACATGACCGCGCTCTGACGCCGCGCCGGCCTCGAACGTGTACGCGGGGCGCGAATCGGGTACAGCGCGCCTCGCAGCAGACGAGGGGGAGGTGCGGGGTGACCGCGGTCAAGGAGGCGACGCGCCGTCCGCTCGGCCATTTCGCCGAGCGGAGCCTGGCGGGGCTGCTCGTCGTGGCCGGCGCGGGCGTCGGGTTCGGCGTGCTGCTCATGCTCGTCCGGTTCCACTGGGGCCCGCTCTACCGTGCCGACCACGAGGCGGCCGAATGGTTCAACGGGCTCGTGGCGCCGCACCACCCGCTGGTCACCGTGCTCCAGGCGGTCACCGACCTGGGCGGGCGGCCGGTGCTCATCTGGCTGGTCACCATCGCGGTGGTCGGCCTGCTGATCCGCCGCCAGTCCCGGCTGGCCGTCTACCTGATCATCACCGGGGTGGGCGGGCTGATCCTCGACCCGTCGCTCAAGGCGCTGGTCGGTCGGCTGCGCCCGGTGGTGGACGTGCCGGTGGCCAGCGCCCCCGGCAACAGCTTTCCGAGCGGGCACGCGCTCGGCTCGTTCGTCGCGTACGGGGCGCTGCTGCTGTTGTTCCTGCCGGCCGTGGCGCCCCGCTGGCGCAAGCCGGCCATCGCCGTCGCCGGGCTGCTGGTCGTCCTCATCGGGCTGACCCGGATCGCGCTGGGCGTGCACTTCGTCTCGGACGTGCTCGGCGGCTGGCTGCTCGGCGCGGCCTGGCTGGGCATCACGGCGTACGCCTTCCGGCTGTGGCGGCGTGAGCGCGGCCGGCCGGTGCCGCCGCTGACCGAAGGTCTGGAGCCCGAGGCGGGGGAGGAGATCACGCCCGCCCCGGCCGAGGAGCACGTGCTGGAGCATCCCCGCTCGTCGATGGCCGAGCTGCTGGTCGGTTGGGTGCTCGTCTTCGGCGCCCTCTACGCCTTCGGCATGTACGTCAGCTACCACGCCAAGGGCACCGTGTTCGACACGCTGGACACCGAGGTGCCGCACTGGTTCGCCGACCGGCGCACCGACGCGCTCACCGACCTGAGCTGGTGGTGGAGCAAGTTCGGCGACACGCACGCCATCCTGCTGGTCTCGCTGGTGTTCTGCCCGATCGTGCTGGCGATCTGGAAGCGGTGGCGGCCGGTGCTGTTCGTGGTGCTGGCGATGTTCGGCGAGCTGAGCCTCTTCCTGGCCACGGCCCGGGTGGTCGAGCGGCCGCGCCCGCCGGTGGAGAACCTGGACGGGCAGATGCCCACCTCGTCGTTCCCGTCCGGGCACATCGCGGCGACCATCTGCCTGTGGGCCGCCATGGCGATCATCGTGCTGCCCCGCACCGACCGCTGGTGGCGCTGGCTCTTCGTCGCCATGGCCGTGATCATGCCGGTCGGGGTGGCCACCTCCCGGATGTACCGGGGCATGCACCACCCGACCGACTTCATGGGCGCGATCCTGCTCGGCGCGCTCTGGCTCTCGCTGCTCTGGTGGGTGGTGCGCCCCAACGCCGACGTGCGCGCGGGCAACCGGCCGGCCATCGAGTCGGAACAGGTGCACGAACTCGACGACGAGCTGGCCAAGGCCGGCCGGGAGGACTGATCGGGCGCCGATGCTGCGGGCGATGACCTGGAACATCCGGACCGGCGGGCGGGACCGCGACGGCACCGACCGCCGGGACCGGATCGTCGCGGTGGTCACCGACCAGCGCCCGGACCTGCTGGCCCTGCAGGAGCTGCGCGGCCTGGACTCCGACGGCCGGCTGGCCGAGCTGGCGGAGCGGATGGGCATGGTGCCGCATGTCGCCCGGTCCTGCTTCGGGCAGGCGGTGGCCGTGCTGGTCCGCCCGCCGCTGCGGGTGCTCCGCGCGGGCCGGGTACGCCGCCCGTTCCACCACGCCGCCGCCCGGATCGAGGTGGCCACGGCGGACGGCCCGCTGACCGTGTTCAGCGCCCACCTGAGCCCGTACTCTGGCGGGCGGCGGCGGATGGAGGCCGACTGGCTGGCGGTGGCGGTGCGGCGCACCGGGGGAGAGCTGGCCCTGCTCGCCGGTGACCTGAACACCCTGGAGCCGGCCGTCGACCACACCGCCCGGCTCGCCGGCCTCAACGCCCTGCACCGGCGGCGTCACCTGCGCCGCGACGGCCGTACCGTCGACACCCGCGCGGTGGCGCGGCTGCTCGACGCGGGGCTGGTCGACCTGTGGCCGCGCACCGGCGGCGGCGAGCCGGCCGGGCTGACCGTGCCGACCCGGCACGGCGGGGCGGAGTTCGCCGGGATGCGGCTGGACTACCTGCTCGCCACCCCGGCGCTGGCCGCGACGGCGCGCGCCGTCCGGGTGGTGCGCGGCGGCGACGCGGACCGCGCCTCCGACCACTACCCGGTCGTCGCCGACCTGGCGCTGGCGCCCGGCTGACCGAACGGCCCTAGCTCGCCAGGTCCGCGGCGACGATCGCGACGAAGATGAGCGTGACCAGCTCGCTGACCACCCAGGAGTGCGCGTTGGCCCAGTCGCGCACCCGGGGTAGCGCGGCGGTGGCCCGGTCGCCGAGCAGCAGCAGCGCCAGCAGGGGCAGGGCCAGCAGCAGGACGGTGAGCAGCAGGAACGGCAGCAGGTGCCACCAGGGCCGGTCGTGCCCGGCCAGGCTGCCCGCCACCGACGCCATGATGGCCTCGTCGGTGGGCATGGCCGTCGGGGCGCGGGGCCGGTTCAGACGAGCAGGTTCAGCAGCACGGTCAGCACGACCGAGGCGACGATCGAGAAGAGGATCATCAGCAGGCAACCGAGACCGCCGCCGAGGGGCCGGATCTCCGTGTTTCCGATGCGCATGGACTCACCTTCGCAGGACGGGGGCCAGCAGGTCGCGGATCGCGTCGGCGACCTGGCCGGGGGCGGTGGTGACGACGTTGTGCGCGGCCCCCGGCACGGCGGCGGTCCGGCCGCCCGGCACCAGGCGGGCCGCCTCCACGCGCCAGCCGGCCGGGACGACCGGGTCCCGGGTGCCGGTCAGCACCAGCGTCGGCGCGGTGACCCGGACCAGGTCCGCCTCGATCGGGTTGCGCACCGAGTGGGACAGGGTGGCGAACACCCGCCACGGGCGGGCGTCGAGGACGTCGCGCAGCAGGATCGGCGCCTGCCACTTCGCCTCCCACAGGGTGCCCAGCAGCCACCGCCCGACCTGGCCGCGCCGGGAACGGGCGGCCGGGTCGCTGGTCGGCCCGGCCAGCACCAGCGCGCTCACCAGGTCGGGGCGGCGGGCGGCGAGCGCCGCGACCACCTCCGCGCCGAACGAGTGGCCGAGCAGGCAGACCGGCCCCAGCCGGTACGCGGCCAGCCAGTCCGCCAGGAACGCGGCGTGCCGGGGCACGTCGTACGCCGTGCCGGGGCGCTCGGTCAGCCCGAAGCCGGGCAGGTCCGGCACGTACACGGGATGGGTGGCCGACAGGGCCACCGCCAGCGGGGTGAGGTAGCGGTGCGAGACGGCCAGGCCGTGCACCAGCACGACGGGTGGCCCGTCGCCGCCCGGGCCGGCCGACCGGCGGGTGTGCGTACGCAGGCCGTCGACCAGCCGGAACTCGCTGGTCAGGCCCGCGGCCGGCCGGGGCGCGGCCAGGGCCAGCCGCAGCTCCGCCGGCCCGAAGCGTCCCGGTGGCGAGAGCCGGACCTCCCGGCCGGTCACAGCTCGCGGAGCCGGGGCAGCAGCTCCTCCTGCGCCCAGTCCAGGAACATCGGCTGGCTGTCCCCGCCGACCTGGAGCAGCGCCACGTGGGTGAATCCCGCGTCGACGAACTTCTTGAACGCCTCCACGTGCCGGTCCACGTCCGGCCCGCAGGAGATGCCCTCGGCCACGTCCTCCTCGCGGACGAACTGGGTGGCCGCCGCGAAGGCGTCCGGCCCGGGCAGGTCGGCGTTGACCTTCCAGCCCATGCCGAACCAGCGGAACTGGTCGTGCGCGATCTTGCGGCACTCGGCCTCGTCCGGGCCGTAGCAGATGGCCACCTGCCCGTAGCGGGGGCGGCCCGCGCCGCCGGCCTCCTCGTACATCTCGACCAGGTGCGGCAGCGGGTCGGTGGCGATCATGGCGTCGGCGTAGTCGGCGGCGAGGGTGGCGGACTGCCGGCCCGAGGCGGCCACGGCCATCGGCACCGGGCGTTCCGGCCGGTCCCAGACGTAGGCGTCGGGCACGTCGAAGTGGTTGCCGGAGAAGGTCAGCGTCTCGCCGTTGAGCAGCGGGCGGATGATCTGGAGCGCCTCCTCGAACATCTCGTGCCGCTGCTGCACGTGCGGCCAGCCGCCCACCACGTGCTCGTTGAGGTTCTCCCCGGCGCCGAGGCCGAGGGTGAACCGCCCGTCCGACAGGACCCCGATGGTGCTGGCCTTCTGCGCCACGACCGCCGGGTGGTAGCGCCGGATCGGGCAGGTCACGAAGGACAGCAGCTCGGCCCGGCTGGTGGCGTGGGCGACCGCGCCCAGCACTGACCAGGCGTACGGGGAGTGGCCCTGCGAGTCGAGCCAGGGGTAGTAGTGGTCGGACATGACGAGGTGGTCGAAGCCGGCGGCCTCGGCGCGGACGGCGTGGTCGACCAGCTGCTTGGGTCCGGCCTGTTCGCACATGAGGGTGTAGCCGACCTTGACCATGACACCTCTCCTTCCGGGGCGGATCGTCACCGGATACCCCGCGCAGCGACGGTCAACCCTGGTGTCCGCTTCGTCGGCCGGCCGTCTTGACGCCGGTGAGGACGCTGCCGACAATCCGGCTTAACCGGTTCAGACTCCGGTGGCGCACCATCCTGTGGTGGGGATGACCGCCCCTGCGGTGGCCCGTGGCGACATGGGCCGCCGCAGGCTTCCGGGCCGTACGGCCGATCTGCTTAACCGGTTGCCTTCGCCGTTCCATCGCCCTACGCTGATGCGTGCGTCCGCCGGAGTCGGGCGGCGGCTGCCGGGCTCAGCCGCCACGCCCTCGTTATCGCCGCACCCCCACCTGGGCACGGGGGAGACCTCCCTGAGGACAGCCATGAAGAAGTTGCTCTCCGTCGCGGGCGTCGCCCTGCTGACGGTCCTCGCCGCCGTCTTCGCCTTCGGGCAGCCGGCCCACGCCGCCGCCGGCTTCTCCGTCGCGAACGGCCGGCTCTACGACGCCAACGGCACCGAGTTCGTCATGCGCGGGGTCAACCACGCGCACACCTGGTACCCGCAGCAGACCTCCTCGTTCGCCAACATCAAGGCGCTCGGCGCGAACACCGTGCGGGTCGTGCTGGCCAGCGGCGACCGCTGGCCGAAGAACAGCGCCGCCGACGTCACCAACGTCATCTCGCTCTGCAAGGCGAACCGGCTCATCTGCGTCCTGGAGGTGCACGACACCACCGGGTACGGCGAGCAGAGCGGTGCGATCACGCTGGACCGGGCGGTCGACTACTGGCTCGGCATCGCCGGCGCCCTCCAGGGCCAGGAGAAGTACGTCATCGTCAACATCGGCAACGAGCCGTACGGCAACCAGGGCTATGCCACCTGGGCCACCGACACGGCCAACGCCGTGAAGCGGCTGCGCGCCGGCGGCCTGACCCACACGATCATGGTGGACGCCCCGAACTGGGGCCAGGACTGGTCGTTCACCATGCGCGACAACGCCGCCCCGGTCTTCGCCGCCGACCCACAGAAGAACACGGTCTTCTCGATCCACATGTACGGCGTCTTCGACACCGCCGCCGAGATCACCGACTACCTGGGCCGCTTCCGCACCGCCGGCCTGCCGATCGTGGTCGGCGAGTTCGGCTTCAACCACTCCGACGGCAACCCCGACGAGGACACCATCCTGGCCTACAGCCAGGCCAACGGGATCGGCTACCTCGGCTGGTCGTGGAGCGGCAACGGCGGCGGCGTCGAGTACCTCGACATGGTCACCAACTTCGACCCGAACCAGCTGACCACCTGGGGCCAGCGGATCTTCAACGGGGCGAACGGCATCCGGGCCACCGCCCGGGAGGCCTCGGTCTACGCCGGCAGCTCGCCGAGCCCGACCACGAGCCCCACGACGAGCCCGACCACCAGCCCGAGCCCGACCACCAGCCCGACGACCGCGCCGCCGCCCGGTGGCTGCACCGCCAGCTACACGATCGTCAACTCCTGGCAGGGCGGCTTCCAGGGTGAGGTCAGGGTGACCGCGGGCGCGGCGGCGATCACCGGCTGGACGGCGAAGTGGACGTTCGCCAACGGCCAGACCGTCAGCCAGTCGTGGAACGCCACGGTCAGCGGCAGCGGCTCGGCGTACACCGCCCGCAACGTCGACTGGAACGGCCGGCTCGGCGCCGGGGCCAGCACCTCGTTCGGCTTCATCGGCAGCTGGAACGGCAGCAACCCGATCCCCGCGGTGACCTGCGCCGCGAGCTGAGGCACCACCGGTGGCCGGGTCCGCGCGGACCCGGCCACCACCCTGTCGTGCCAGCCACCGAAAGCAGGGGGCGGTCCAGAAAATCTAGGTTCGAAGCGCTAGACATTCTCGCCGCACCTGGCTAGTGTTCCTGTCGTTGACAGCAGAGATCGTTGAAGACGCGGACGAAGCAGTGAAGACCCTGACGTCATTCCAGGTCAGGGCAGGCAGGTGGGCCGATGCTGGTTCAGGGCTCGCCTGGTAGGACAGTCCGCCGCACGTGCACGGGGCCATGAAGTCGAGTGGGGCTCCGGCGCCGGCGGGCAGCACGACAAGCACCACAGAAATCGGAAGCAGAGGAAAGGGAGGGCCCGAACACCGTTGGATCGCCCGCTCCGGAAGGCAGTTCAACTCTGGAGTCGGACACCGCAGTTTCCATCGAACGAGAGGTGGTCTCCGGTCACGCTTATGCGATCCTCGCACCCCAAGCCGCCGACGGCGGTAGGTGCGGATACGACAACCCGACGAATTTGCCGGTAGATGGTGTTTCGACCCGTAACCCGGGCCCCGGTGCTGAAAAGCGCCGGGGCCCTCGTCATGGAGAGGTGCGTGTATGGCCCAACCCGACGACATGTTCGGTGACGACGACTACCCCGCGTACACGATGGGTCGCGCCGCGGAAATCACCGGCGCATCGCAGGACTTTCTGCGTCGCCTCGACGAGGCAAAGTTGATCACCCCGGTCCGGTCGGCCGGTGGCCATCGCCGATACTCCCGTTACCAGCTCCGCCTTGCCGCGCGGGCCCGGGAGATGGTCGACCAGGGCACCGCTCTGGAAGCCGCCTGCCGGATCATCATTCTCGAGGACCAGCTCGAAGAAGCCCTCCGGCACAACCAGAACAACCAGCGGTAACGGCAAGCGGACGCTGGCCCGATCACATCGTCTTACGGTCCTTCTGCACCAGAGGGACCATTTGTCGTACCCGCGTCCCGCTGGTGTGACGTTGAGCCCTGGAGTGGGCCGGACTGCGCGCCGCCACATGGACGGGTGGTGGCCAGCCGCGCCGCCCGCATCCGGAGGTACTCCTGTTCGGGGCGGCTGGTGGTGCGGCCGGCGGCGGCCCGGTAGTGCGCCACCGCCGCGTCCCGGTCGCCGGCCATCTCGTGCAAGTGGGCCCGGGCCGCGTCGAGCCGGTGGTGCTCGGTGAGCCGGGGGTCGGCGGCCAGCGCCGCGAGGGCCGCCAGCCCGGCGGCCGGGCCGTGCACCATGGCGGTCGCCACCGCCCGGTTGAGCGCCACCACCGGGCTCTCCGCCAGCCGCTCCAGCACCTGGTAGAGGGCGAGGATCTGCGGCCAGTCGGTCCGCACGGCGGTCGGCGCCTCGTCGTGCAGAGCCGCGATGGCCGCCTGGATCTGGTACGGCCCGACCGGTCCCCGGGCCATGGCGCGGGTGACCAGCGCGGTCCCCTCGGCGATCGCGGCGGCGTCCCACCGGGAGCGGTCCTGTTCGGCCAGGGAGATCAGCTCGCCGGACGGGCCGGTGCGGGCGGTGGCCCGGGCCTCGGTGAGCAGCATGAGGGCGAGCAGCCCGGCCACCTCACTGTCGTCGGGCAGCAGCGCGTGCATGGCGCGGGTCAGCCGGATCGCCTCCTCGGAGAGGTCGACCCGGCGCAGGTCGTCGCCGAGGCTCGCGGTGTGCCCCTCGGTGAAGATCAGGTAGAGCACGTGCAGCACGGCGGCGAGCCGGGCCTGCCGTTCCTCCTCCGCCGGCATCCGGAACGGCAGGCCGGAGGATCTGATGCGCTGCTTGGCCCGGCTGATCCGCTGCGCCATCGTGGCCTCGGGGACGAGGAACGCGCGGGCGATCTCGGCGGTGCTGAGCCCGCCGACCGCGCGCAGGGTCAGCGCGATCGCCGACGCCGTGGAGAGCGCCGGGTGGCAGCAGAGGAAGAGCAGCACCAGGGTGTCATCCCGCTCCGCGGTCAGCGGCTCGTCGGCGGCCGGCGCGGTCCGCCGGTCGTCACCGCCGCGCCGGGCGGCCCGGTCCTCCCGGTCCCGGCGGGCCGCCTCACCGCGGACCAGCTCGATCATCCGGCGGTACGCGACCTGCACCAGCCAGCCGCGCGGATGGTCGGGCAGCCCCTCGACGGGCCACTGCGTGGCCGCGGCCAGCAGCGCCTCCTGCACGGCGTCCTCGGCCGTGGCGAAGTCACCGAACCGGCGGGCGAGCACGCCGAGGACCTGCGGCGCCAGCTCGCGCAGCAGGTCCTCGACGGTGTGGTCCGGGACGCCCAGGGGTCACAGCTCCTGCGCTGGCGCCGACATGACGGGGTGCACCTCGACGGGCATGCCGAGGGGACGGCCGCCCGGCCCGGGCGCGGTGGAGATGTGCGCGGCGATCTCGACGGCCCGCTGCGGCGTCTCGCAGTCCACGATCCACCACCCGGCGAGGAACTCCTTGGTCTCGGCGAACGGCCCCTCGGTGACCACCGGCGCGCCGTTCTCGCCGGCCCGGACGATCCGCGCCTGCTGCGGCCCGCCCAGGCCCTCGGCCTGCACGAACTCCCCGTCGGCGACGAGCTTCGCGTTGACGTCGCCCATGAACCCGATGTGCGCCCGGATCTCCTCCGGCGTCCAGGTGTCGATCGAGGGGAAGTCGGTCCCGGCGGCGCTGAACTGCATCAGCAGCATGTACTTCACGATTCGCTCCTCACGCCCGAGCACCGATTGTCGGTGCTTCCACCCTCCGGTAGAAGCTGCCACCCCGCTCCTCGACATCCGTCCAGAAGAAGTTTCCGGCGTCAGCCGGCCGCGCAGGAGACGGTCGGCCAGGTCCGGTTGCCGTTGTGCTGGATGGTGACCCCGAAGGTGTTGCCGCTGCCGTTCGGCCGGCCGACCATCGTCTGGGCGCTGGGCCAGGTGGCGTTGACGTTCCAGGTGGCGATGACCTTCGCGGGGGTGGGGATGGTCATGGTGACCGCCCAGGTGTTGGAGCCGGACACCGAGACGGTGAGGTTGTAGCGGTCGCTCCACTGCTGCCCGGCCGAGAGCGTCGCGGTGCAACTGCCCCCACCGCCACCGCCACCGCCGCCACCGCCGCCGTCGGGCGCCACGGCGCGGCCGGTCTGCGGGGAGATCATGCCGGCGCACAGGCCGCGACTGGCCAGCCCCTGCGCGATACGGGGGATCGCCGCCAGCGTGTTGGCGGACCACTCGTGCATGAGGATGATCTGGCCGTTGGTCAGCCGGGCGTTGGCCTGCACGATCGCGTCGACGCTCGCCCCGTTCCAGTCCTGCGAGTCGACATCCCAGATGATCTGGGTCAGGCCGTACCTCGCCAGGACCGACTGCAGGGTCGAGTTGGTCTCGCCGTACGGTGGACGGAACAGCCGGGGTGTGCCGCCGCCGGCATTGGCGATGGCCTGCTGGGTCCGGGAGACCTCGGAGTCGATCTGCGACTGGCTCTGCTGGATCAGGTGCGGATGCGTGTAGCTGTGGTTACCGACCCACATGCCGGCGCTGACCTGCGCCCGCACCTGGGCGGGGTAGGCGGCCGCGTACTGGCCCTCGTTGAACATCGTGGCCCGCAGCCCGTTCTGTCGCAGCGCGTTGAGCAGGGCGGGGGTGTGGTCGTTGGACGGGCCGTCGTCGAACGTGAGCCCGACGTACCCGTTGCAGGCGGCAGCCCGGGCCGGGGCGGCCGCCACGGTGAGCGTGACGGCCAGGCTGCTCGCCGCGACCAGCGCGGCCGCGGCGAATCCCGCGGCCAGGGATCGTTTCGACGGTGTTCTGCTCCACATGCGGCTGGGCCCCCTCCTCGTGGTGGCGGGTTGCCGGTCCTCGTATCGATGCTTGTCGAGGTCTGTCGGCGGCGCCAGTATTGGCCCGCCGTCGATGCGGAGTCAAGAATTTCCGGAAGTCCCACGCGCCGTCCGAGCCGCGACAGGCGGTGACCGTCCCACGCTCGCACCGGACCGCCAGTCCGGAAGTTTCGAGCCTGTTCCGATCGCTCGCCGGAGCCGTCCTCAGCCGGCCGCGTCGACCTCCAGCAGCAGCGCCTGCTCCGGGTGCAGGGCGGGCAGCTGAAGTCCCACGGAACCCAGCACCGACCCGCTCAGCGTCACCCCGCCGCCCGTGGCCAGCCAGGCCGGCGGGGCCAGTTCCAGCAGTGCCGGCTCCGGCACCCCGGCGGGCGGCCGGACCCGGTAGCGCCGTGCCGGGTCCAGCCCCGGCAGCCGCACCATGCCGGGCACCTGCGCCGCCGAGGTGGCCAACCGGGAGACCGCGTACACCGCGTGGGAGCCGTCGTGGGCGACCACGCCGTGGGCCTGGATGGCCGGGTCCGGGTGGTCGACCCGGACCACGCGGCCGCCGTGCAGCAGGGGGCGGAGCCGCTTGTGCAGCGCCACCCAGGCGGCGAGTTCGGCCCGCTCGGCCGCGCCGATCCCGCTGATGTCCCACTCGATGCCGTGGTGGCCGAAGAGCGCGGTGATCGCCCGGAAGCCCAGGTCGTGCACCCGGTGGGTGGTGTGCGAGCGCTCCGGTCCGATGTGGGTGCCGATCAGCTCGGGCGGCAGCAGCAGGCCGGTCCAGCGCTGGATCGACAGCCGCTCCAGCGCGTCGTTGCAGTCGCTCGCCCAGACCCGGTCGGTGCGGCGCAGGATCTCCAGGTCGACCCGGGCGCCGCCGGAGGAGCAGCTCTCGATCTCCACGCCGGGGTGCCGGGCGCGCAGGTCGTCGAGGAGCCGGTAGACGGCGACGGTCTGCGCGTGCACGCCCGGCCGGCCAGCGTGCCCGGCCTCGGTGAGGTCCCGGTTGTGGTCCCACTTCAGGTACGCGATGCCGTCGTGCTCGCTCAGCACGGCGTCCAGCCGGCCGAGCAGGTGGGCGTACGCGTCCGGGTGCGCCAGGTCGAGCACCTGCTGGTGCCGCCACTGGAGCGGCAGCCGGCCGGGGGCCTGGAGCACCCAGTCCGGGTGGGCCCGGAACAGGTCCGAGTCCGGGTTGACCATCTCCGGCTCGACCCAGAGCCCGAACTGCATGCCGTGCTTGCGGACGTGGTCGACGAGCGGTTGCAGCCCGCCCGGCCAGACCTCGTCGTCCACCCACCAGTCACCGAGCCCGGCCCGGTCGTGCCGCCGGCCGCGGAACCAGCCGTCGTCCAGCACGAAGCGTTCCACGCCCACCTCGGCGGCCCGGTCGGCGAGGCCCTTCAGCCGGTCCAGGTCGTGGTCGAAGTAGACCGCCTCCCACACGTTCAAGGTCACCGGGCGCGGGCCGCGCGGGTGCTCCGGGCGGGCCCGCAGGTGGGTGTGCAGCACGTCGCTGAGCCCGTCCAGCCCGTCGGCGGAGTGCACCGCGTGGAGCAGGGGAGTGGCGTACTCCTCGCCCGGCCCGAGCACGATCTCGCCGGCGGCGAGCAGCTCACCGCCGCCCAGGGTGGCCTCGCCGGTCGGCCGGCGTTCGGCGACCGTGACGTGGTCGCCGCTCCACGCCGTGTGTACCGCCCACACCTCGCCGTGCCCGAAGCCGAACCCGGCGGTGCCGGCGACCAGCAGCAGGGTGGCGTCGTGCCCGGTCCGGCCGTGCCGCCCCTCGCGCACCCAGGCGCCCATCGGCCACGGGTGCCGCTGCGGCGCGCGCTCCCGGCACCAGCGGCCGGTGAGGTCGAGCAGTTCGGTGGCGACCGCCGGGACCGGCAGCACGGGCGTCAGCTCGCGTACCTCGTAGGGCCGGTCGCCGTCGTTGCGCAGCCGGTGCCGCACGGTGAGCAGCCCCGCGGTGGTCAGGGTGATCTCGACGGTCAGCGACAGCCCGGCGCCCGCGTCCGCGGCCCGCACGGTCACCCGCGCGGCCCCGGCTCCGCCGTGCTCCCGCTCCTCCTCGGGTACGCGCACCGCGTCCCCGCCGCCGCCAGGCGGGTCGTCCACGTCGATCGTGTCGAGGCGGAACGCGGTCGACCAGTCCCGGCCGTCCCGGTGCCCGGCCAGGCCGGGCCGGCCGCTCCAGCCGGCGCTCGGCTCGGGCAGCAGCGACAGCACGGTCGGCGCGTCGAAGCTGCTCGGCACCACCGGTGGGATGGTGGCGTCGACCAGCGCGGGCAGGTCGGTGGCGGGCAGCGGACCGAGGTCGGCTCCCCAGTGCACGATCCGGGGCAGGCCGGGGCCGCGCGCGTCGAGCACCAGGCTGGTCCGCGCGCGGCGCAGGTGAACGATGGTCATCCCTTGCTGGCTCCCAAGGTGAGGCCCCGGACGAACTGCTTCTGCAACAGGAAGAAGATCACCAGGGTGGGGATGGCGACCAGCACCGAGCCGGCCGAGACGAGGTTGTTGTCGGTGAAGAACTCGCCGCGCAGGTTGTTCAGCGAGCTGGTCACGGGGAACTTGTCGCCGGTGCGCATGAGCACGGTGGCCCAGAAGAACTCGTTGTAGATCCAGGTCACCTCCAGCGTCGCCAGCGCGGCCAGGGCCGGCCGGCACAGCGGCATGGTCACCTGCCAGTACTGCCGCCAGACGCTGGCGCCGTCCACCATGGCCGCCTCGTACAGCTCGTGTGGCAGGGCCTTCATGTAGTTGCTCAGCACGAAGACGCAGAAGCCGCACTGGAAGGCGACGTTGACCAGGATCAGCCCCCAGTAGCTGTCGTAGAGCAGCTCCGAGTCGCTCATGAAGGCCGGCAGCGGGATCTCGGTGAACATCCGGAACAGCGGGATGAGCAGGGCCTGCTGCGGCAGGAGGTTCGCCGCCGTGAAGAGGCCGAGCAGCGCGATGTTGAACTTCCAGCTGAACCGGGCGATCACGAACGCCACGCAGGAGGCGAGGAACAGGGTCAGCAGCACCGCCGGGACGGTGATGTAGACCGAGTTGAGGAAGTGCTTGCCGAACTCGGCGGTCCGCCACACGGTGACGTAGTTGTCGAGGGTCCAGCCGCCGAGCGAGACGTAGCCGTGGGTGGCGGTGTACTCGTACGAGCGCAGGGACGTCAGCACCGCCCAGAGGATCGGGAAGAGCCAGCCGACCGCCACCGCGGCGAGGAAGACGTGCAGGACCACCCGGGCCGGCCGCAGCGGCCGGCGGCGGGCCGGCGGCGCGGCGGTCTCGGGGTCACGGGTCAGGGTCGCGCTGCTCATCGGCGGTCCTCCCGCATCACGGTGAACAGGTAGAGGGTGATGAAGACCAGGGAGACGACCAGCATGATGGTCGCCAGCGCCGAGCCGAAGCCGATCCGGCTGGCCTCGCCCACCACGTTCTGGGTGACCAGGGCGGAGATCAGCTCCAGGCCGTTGCGGCCCTTGTTGATGACCCAGACCAGGTCGAAGGCGCGCAGTGACTCGATCACCGTCACCACCAGCACGATGATGTTGATGGGTCGCATCACCGGGAACACGACGCGGAAGAAGGTGCTGGCCTCCGAGGAGCCGTCCACGGCGGCGGCCTCGCGCAACGACGGGTCGACGCCCTTCAGGCCGGCCAGGTAGAGCAGCATGATGTAGCCGACGTGCCGCCAGCCGGCGGCGAACAGCACCGCCCAGATGTTGACGTTCGGGTCGCCGTACCAGTCGGTCTGGCTGCCGAGCAGGGCGTTGAGCAGGCCCTGGTCGCGGCTGTAGATGAGCTGCCAGACGAAGCCGATCAGTGCCAGCGAGAGCACCACCGGCAGGTAGAGCGCGGTCTGGTAGAACCGGCTGCCGCGCAGTTCCTTGTCGAGCAGCACGGCGAGGAACATCCCGAACGGGGTGGCCACCACGAACAGCGCGGCCAGCCAGAGCAGGTTGTTCTGCACGGCCGGCACGAACGGCGGGTAGATGTTGACCACGTCGTCGTAGTTCTTCAGACCGACCCAGTCGATCTCGCCCAGCGGGCCGATGCCGTCCCAGTTGGTGCCGGAGAGCAGCACGGTCGCTCCCGCCGGCAGCCAGACCAGGCCGACGACGAGCAGCAGGGGCACCAGCACCATCAGCGTGATCACCACGCGGTCGGTGCCGGACAGGAGCCGTAGCCGGCGGCCGCGACCACGCGTGGTGGTGGTCGCGGCCGGCGGCGGCACGGCGCGATCCGCTTGGATCAGGGGCAGGTCGGACATGGCTGTCCTCCCCCTTTCCGCCGTCAGCTGGTGAAGATCGACTTCTTCTGGTTCTCGATGCTGGTGAGCAGCCCGCTGATGTCCTTCGGGTCCTTGATGAACTGCTGCAACGCCGGGATCATCACGGTCGAGGCGAAGTCCGGCCGGGTGTCCCGGTCGAGGAACTGGGCGATCTCGGTGGCGGAGCCGACCAGTTCGGCGGCCTTCTTCTTCAGCGCGGTGTAGCCGCTGGTGTCCCCGCCGGTGTTGGCGACCAGGGTGCCGGGGTCGCCCTTCACCATGATGTTCGCGGCCTCGGCGCCGCCGATGTACTCCAGCAGCTTCTTGGCGTTGGTCTCGGACTTCGGCTTGCGGGCCATCATGTAGCCGTCGATCGGCGCGTCCAGGGCCTTGGCCCCGATCGTGGAGTCGATCTCCGGGAAGGTGAAGAAGTCGATGTCGTCCTGCTCGTTCTCGTTGAACTGCTGGGCGACGAAGAGGCCGAGCAGGTACATGCCGCTCTTCTTCTGCTGCAGCGACTGGGCCGCCTCCTGCCAGGTCCGGCCCAGGGCGTCCGGCTGGTGCAGCGGCAGCAGCCCCGCCCAGGTGTCGAAGACCTTCTTCACCTTGTCGGAGGTCCACGCCTCCTTGCCGGCCATCAGGTCGACGTGGAACTGGTAGCCGTTGATCCGCAGGTTGAGGATGTCGAAGGTGCCCATCGCCGGCCAGCCGTCCTTGTCGGCGAAGGCGATCGGGTTCAAGCCGTCCTTCTTCATCTGCGCGCCGAGCGTGTTGAACTCGTCGAGCGTCTTCGGCACCTGGTAGCCGCGCTGCTGCCACACCGACTTGCGGTAGAAGACGGCCCACGGGTAGTAGGACGCCGGCACGAAGTACTGCTTGCCGTCGTCGCCGGTGGACGCCTTCTTGAACGCGTCGGAGAACCCGGAGAGCTTGCCCCAGACGTCGCTGACGTCGCCGGCCAGGCCCTTGGCGGCGAAGAACCGCATCCGGTAGCCGGCGAACCAGGTGAACACGTCGTCCGGCTTGCCCTGCAGGTAGTTGTTGATGTTCTCCTGGAACGTGTTGTGGTCGACCGTGTTGATGCTGGCGGTGACCCCGGACTTGCTCTGGAAGCCGGCCGCCAGCTTGGCGAGGACGTCCTTCGGCGTGGGGTCCGAGGCGTTCGAGCCGATCGACACGGTCTTCGAGTCCGCGCCGGAGTCGGAGTCGGAGCCGCAGCCGGCGAGCAGTCCCGTGCCCAGCAGCGTGCCCGCGCCGGCCGCGCCGGCGAGCAGCGAGCGGCGGTTCAGGCCGGCGACGGACGGGGGTACGAGTCGGGCGAGGTACTCGGCTTCGGTACGGGGACGGGACATTGTGCCTCCTGCGTGGAAGAGGTGCGCTGCGCCCAAGGGCCGTGATGGGTGGCGGGGATAGGTGTTCATGCCGGCCGGCGTAGATCCACCGTGAATCCACACGTCCGAACACAAACAGCCGGTGGCGGTTGAAGCTACCCCTTGCTTCGGCGCTGTCAAGAGGCCAGAAGGACAGCGACAACCCAGTTGTGACAACGGCGGGACAAGGTAAACGTTGGAATTTCTGTCGATGTTGGAAAGTGTTGACTTGGGTGACGTTCGGCGGCACTCTCTGCTGTCATGCGGAACTGGCACGGCGAGCAGATCTGGTACGGCGCGGACTACAACCCCGAGCAGTGGCCCGAGGAGACCTGGGCCGAGGACGTCGAGCTGATGCGCCGCGCCAGGGTCAACCTCGTCTCGGTCGGGATCTTCTCCTGGGCCCTGCTGGAACCCGCTCCCGGCCGCTTCGAGTTCGGCTGGCTGGACCGGGCGCTCGACCTGCTGCACGCCGGCGGGATCAGCGTCGACCTGGCCACCGCCACGGCCAGCCCGCCGCCCTGGCTGGCGCACCGGCACCCCGAGACGCTGCCCCGCCGCGCCGACGGCACGATCCTCTGGCCCGGCGGGCGGCAGGCGTACTGCCCCAGCTCGCCGGTGTTCCGGGAGCGCTCGCTCGCCCTGGTCGAGGCCGTCGCCGCCCGGTACGCCGAGCACCCGGCCGTCGTCATGTGGCACGTCTCCAACGAGCTGGGCTGCCACAACGTGCACTGCTACTGCGACGTCAGCGCCGGGGCGTTCCGCACCTGGCTGCGCGAGCGCTACGGCGACCTCGACGCCCTCAACGCCGCCTGGGGCACCGCGTTCTGGAGCCAGCGCTACCACGACTGGGCCGAGGTCAACCCGCCGCGGAGTGCCCCCACCTTCGCCAACCCCACGCAGCAGCTGGACTTCCTGCGCTTCTCCTCGGACGAGCAGCGCGCCCAACTGCGCGCCGAGCGGGAGCTGCTGACCCGGCTCACCACCCAGCCGGTCACCACGAACTTCATGATCGGCGCCGGCATCAAGTACCTGGACTACCACTCCTGGGCCGCCGACGTGGACCTGGTCGCCAACGACCACTACCTCACCGCCGCCGACCCGCAGCCGCAGGTCGACCTCGCGCTGGCCGCCGACCACACCCGGGGCGTCGCCGGCGGCGACCCGTGGCTGCTCATGGAGCACTCCACCAGCGCCGTGAACTGGCAGCCGCGCAACGTCGCCAAGACCCCCGGCCAGCTGCGCCGCAACAGCCTCGCCCACGTGGCGCGCGGCGCCGACGGGGTGCTGTTCTTCCAGTGGCGGGCGTCCCGGGCGGGCGCGGAGAAGTTCCACTCCGCGCTGGTGCCGCACGCCGGCCCGGACACCAAGGTGTTCCGCGAGGTGTGCCGGCTCGGCGCCGACCTGAAGGCGCTCGCCGAGGTACGCGGCAGCCGGGTCGACGCCGAGGTGGCCATCCTCTTCGACTACGAGGCCTGGTGGGGCGCCGAACTCGACTCCCACCCCAGCGTCGACGTCACCTACGCCGACCGGCTCACCGCGCTGCACGGCGCGCTCTGGCGGGCCGGTGTCACCGCCGACGTGGTGCACCCGTCCACCGACCTGTCCCGCTACCGGCTCGTCCTGGTCCCCGCGCTCTACCTGGTCCGCGACGCCGACGCCGACGCGCTGCGCCGCTACGTCGAGGCGGGCGGGACCGCGCTGGTCACCTACTTCAGCGGCATCGTCGACGAGCACGACCACATCCGGCTCGGCGGCTACCCGGGGGCGTTCCGCGACCTGCTCGGCGTCCGCACCGAGGAGTTCTTCCCGCTCCGGGCCGGCGAGTCGGTCCGTCTCGACGACGGCACGACCGCCGACGTGTGGACCGAGTGGCTGCACGCCGAGGGCGCCGAGGTGCTCGCCGCGTACGCCGACGGGCCGCTGTCGGGCGTGCCGGCGCTGACCCGGCACGCGGTCGGCGCGGGCGCGGCCTGGTATCTCGGCACCCGGCTCGACCAGGCGGCCACCGACCGGCTGGTCGCCCGCCTGCTCGCCGAGACCGGCGCCCGCCCCGCGGTGAGCGCGCCGGAGGGGGTGGAGGTGGTCCGCCGCCGATCCGGCGACCGGACCTGGCTGTTCGTCCTCAACCACACCGACGCCGAGGCCCGGCTGGCGGTCACCGGGGTTGAACTGCTCGGCGGCGGCCGGTGCGACGGCGAACTGGCGGTCCCTGCGGGGGAGGTGGCGGTCGTCCGCGAGGAAGCACCGGCCCGCCCCGAGGTCGCCTGATCCCGCGTACCTGTGCCGCGCGCCTGAAGGAGGTCCGATGCTCGCCCAGCAACGGCAGAGCGCCATCCTGGAGCTGATCCGCCAGCGCGGTGGCGTCCGGGTCAGCCACCTGGTCAGCCGCTTCGGGGTGTCGGACATGACCATCCGGCGGGACCTGGAGGTGCTCGCCGAGCGGGGCCTGGTCGACAAGGTCCACGGGGGAGCGACGCTGGCCGGCCCCGGCTCGGCCGAGGAGCCCGGCTTCGCGGCCAAGTCGATCCGGCAGCAGGCCGAGAAGCGGGCCATCGTCGAGCGGGCCGCCGGCCTGGTCGAGCCCGGCATGGCCGTCGCGCTCTCCGCCGGCACCACCACCGCCGCCCTGGCCGCCCGGCTCGCCGACGTCCGGGGGCTGACCGTGGTCACCAACTCGATCCCGGTCGCCGACGCCCTCTACCAGAACCCGCGTGCCGACCAGACCGTCGTGCTCACCGGCGGCATCCGCACCCCCTCGGACGCGCTGACCGGGCCGGTGGCCGAGGCGGCCATCGCCGCGCTCAACGTCGACCTGCTCTTCCTCGGCGTGCACGGGATGAGCCCGCGCACCGGGTTCACCACCCCCAACCTGCTGGAGGCGGCCGTCAACCGGCGGCTGATCGGCGCGGCCCGGCGGCTCGTGGTGCTCGCCGACCACACCAAGTGGGAGACCATCGGCATCGCCACCATCGCCCCGCTGGAGGAGGCCGACCTGCTGATCACCGACGGCGGGCTGCCGCCGGACGGGCGCCGGCAGATCGGCGAGCAGGTCGGTGAGCTCGTCGTGGTCGACGTCGACTGACCGGCCCGGCTTTCAGGCACTTCACAGCCGCCCAGGTTAGGGTCCCCTTCGGTGGCCCCGTGCGCTCCAGGGTGGAGCGCGCCGACGGTGGAAGCGGAGTGGCGATGGTCTTCAAGAAGATGTTGAGCGCGTTCGGCGTGGGCGGTCCGAGCGTCGACACCGTGCTGACCAACCCCAACACCCGGCCCGGCCTGGCCCTGGACGGGCACGTCAACCTGGTCGGCGGCGACGCGCCGGCGAGCATCGAGCAGATCACCGTCGGCCTGGTCACCCGGGTCGAGATCGAGAGCGGCGACACCGAGTACGCCGGCGTCATGGAGTTCCACCGGATGTCGGTGAGCGGCCCGCTGCACCTGGCCCCGAAGCAGCAGCTGTCCATCCCGTTCCAGCTCCCGGTGCCGTGGGAGACCCCGGTCACCGACGTGTACGGCCAGCGGCTGCACGGCATGACCATGGGCCTGCGCACCGAGCTGGCGGTGGCCCGGGCCGTGGACAAGTCCGACCTGGACCAGGTGGCGGTGCACCCGCTGCCCATCCACGAGAGCATCCTCGACGCGTTCCAGGCGCTCGGCTTCCGCTTCAAGCACGCCGACCTGGAGCGCGGCCACATCCGTGGAGTGCAGCAGACGCTCCCCTTCTACCAGGAGATCGAGTTCTTCGCCGCGCCCCAGTACGCCCAGGTGACCAACGAGGTCGAGCTGACCTTCGTCACCAGCCAGCACGGCGTCGAGGTGATCCTGGAGTGCGACAAGCGCGGCGGCTTCCTCACCCCCGGGCACGACGCCTTCGGCCGCTACGCCGTCCCGCACAGCGACGCGGGCCGCTCCGACTGGGTCCAGGTGGTCGACGGCTGGCTGCGGGAGACCACCTCGCGCTACGGCAACCTGCGCGCGCACGGCTTCGGCGCGCCGCGCGGGCACCACGGCCACCGCGGCCCGGGCATGGGCGGCATGGTGGCGGGCGCGGCGCTCGGCGTGGCGGGCGGCCTGGTCGCCGGTGAGCTGATCGAGGACGCCTTCGAGGGGGACTTCGGCGACTTCGGCGGGGAGTGACCACACGCGACGATGCCCCCGGGGGAACTCCCCGGGGGCATCGTCGTCTCAGGAGTGGCTCCGGTCAGTGCCGGGCGGTGCGCTCCTCACTGCTGCGGAAGTTGCTTCCGGCCTTGGCCAGACCGCGGCTACCGAGGTAACCGATGGTCAGCAGCGTGATGAAGAACCAGGCCTGCGGTGCGCGGAAGATGTCCACGCCGACCGAGTTCTTGCCGACCAGGTACGAGGCCACCAGTACGGCCGCGACGGACGCCAGGTAGACCCAGAATTCGGTCGTCCGGAGCGACGGCTTGGTCTCGGTGCCGGGCGCCGTCATCGCCTGCCGATGTCCGTCCTGCATCATCGGCATCGGGCGCGTGGGCGTCTCCTGCATACCGGCCCGGTTGGACATGTCCTGTGCCGGCCGGTTCATCGGCCTGGCGGATGCAGCCTGCGTGCTCATCTGGTCCTCCTCAGGATGCGATGAGTCGTTCTCTGCAACCTCCCGCCCCGCTGCCGCAGGTCGGCCACGGCACGGTTCGCGCACTTGGCGGGGGCACCCTCCGTCTACCCCTGGCCTCGGCGAAGGTAACGCCACCTTGCCATGGAATAGGAGCACCGCGCGGGACCGCCGGCGGCCGGACCGGGAATCGGACATCAGGGCAGGTAACCGGCGTCGCCGAGGGCCGGCCGGGTCGGGCGGTTTCAGCCTCCGGCCCTCGGGCACGCAAGGAGGATCCCGAGAAACCTGCGAGGTGGTTCACGTGCGTGAGGACGACATGCGGCAGCAGGCCGCCCGGCGGGCCGAGGACCGGATCGCCGGCGGCGTCTACGGCGAGGGCGCGCTGGACGAGGTCACCGTGCCGCAGACCGACGTGCTGCGGGTCATCCAGGAGGAGGATCCGGACGACCCGGCGGACGCGCCGATCGACCCGAACGTGTTGCGCGACGGCGGCCCCACCCGGGGCCAGGGCGCGGTCACCACGACCGGCGGCACCGCCGGCCCGGCCAGCGTCCGGCGGGTGGCCCGCCAACCGGAGCAGCACCGGGGCACGGTGGCGCCCACGACCACGGGCGACGCCACCACCGGCGGCCTGAGCACCCCGGCCGGCGGGTCCACGAGCGACGCCTCGTCGTCCGGCAGCCAGGTCGGCAACTTCACGAACGACCAGGCGAACCCCGGCTGACACCGGGCACGCGAACGGAGGGGGCGGCTGAGCCGCCCCCTCCGCCGTCTCACGTGGTGCGGAGGATGCCCAGCCGTTGGGTGGCGCGGGTGAGCGCGACGTAGAGGTCGCTGTGGCCGCGCGGGGACCCGGCGACGATCCTCTCCGGGTCCACCACCAGCACCGAGTCGAACTCCAGGCCCTTGGCCTGCTCGGTGGTGAGCACCACCACCCGGTTCGCCAGCTCCGGCTGCTCGCCGACGGTCGCCTCCGGCAGCGCGGCGACGACCGCCGTCCCCAGCTCGTCCACCCGGCCGGCCGGCACGATCACCCCGAGCCGGCCGTCGGCCAGCCCGGCCGCCTCCCGCGCGGTCGCCTCGACCAGCTCGGCCGCGAGCCGGTCCGCCGGCACCGTGCGGTCCCAGGGCGGCACGCCGCTGGCGCGTACGGAGCGGGGTGGGCGCAGCGCCGGGTCGATCTCGGCCAGCACCTCGGCCGCGACCGCCATGATCTCGGCGGGGGTGCGGTAGCTGACGGTCAGCTCCTCCAGCCGCCACCGGTTCGCCACGTACGGCGCCAGCGCCTCCTGCCACGACGGCGTGCCGGCGAGCGCGCCGGTCTGCGCCACGTCCCCGACGATCGTCATCGACCGGCTCGGGCACCGGCGCATCAGCAGCCGCCAGGCCATCGGCGACAGCTCCTGCGCCTCGTCGATGATCACGTGCCCGAAGGCCCAGGTGCGGTCCGCGGCAGCGCGCTGCGCGGTGGTGAGGTTGTCGGTCTCCTCCTGCCGCTCGGAGAGCCGGTCGGCGTCGATGAGGTCGGTGACGCCCAGGATCTCGCCGCCGTCGGCCTCGTCCTCCACGTCGATGGAACGGGAACCGCGCCAGATCTCCAGCACGCCCTCGGCGTACTCGCGCTCCAGGGCGCGGATCCGTTCCCGGCGGGCGGCGGCGGCGCGCTGGTCCTCGCCGAGCAGCTCGGCCGCCTCGTCCAGCAGCGGCACGTCGGCCGGCGTCCAGTCGCCCGGCTCCCGGTGCAGCGCGGCCCGCTCCTGGTCGGTGAGCATCGGCGCGGCGGCGGCGATCCGCTCCGGCGACTCGAACAGGTCGGCGAGCAGCCGCTGCGGGGTGAGCACCGGCCACAGCTCGTCCACCGCGGCCCGGATCTCCGGCTCGTCGCGCAGCTCCCGGCGGATCTCCGCCCGGTCGGCCTCGGAGAGCAGGTTCTCCCCGCCGAGCGGGTCGGCCCCGATCCGCTCGGCCACCTGGTCGGCGAGCGCGTGCACGATCTCGAGGTCGAACAGCGCCCGGGCCAGGTTGTGCGGGCGCTCGGCGCGGCGGACCCGGTCCCGCGCCTGGCGCACGGTCTCCGGATCGAGGGTGAGGACCTCCCGCTGGGGCAGTTCGATCTCCAGCGGCTCGTCCGGCACCCACTGCCGGTCCCGCACCGCGTTGGCCAGCACCTCCGCGAGCACGGCGCGGCCCTTCAGCGCCGCGGTCGCCGCCGGCTCGGTGCGCCGGGCGTGCACGCCGGGGAAGAGGTCGGCCTGCGTGCGCAGCAGCACCCCCGTCTCGGCGAGCGCCGGCAGCACCTGGGAGATGTAGCGCAGGAAGGTGGGGTTCGGGCCGACGAGCAGCACGCCCCGGGTGGAGAGCTGCTCGCGGTGGGTGTAGAGCAGGTACGCGGCGCGGTGCAGCGCCACCGCGGTCTTGCCGGTGCCCGGCCCGCCCTGCACCACCATGACGCCCGGCAGGTCGGCCCGGATGATCCGGTCCTGCTCGGCCTGGATGGTCTCGACGATGTCGCGCATCCGCCCGGTACGCCCGGCGTTCAGCGCGGCGAGCAGCGACGCCTCGCCCGTCACCTCCTCGTGGGCGGTGGGGGAGGCGGCGGCGATGTCCAGCACCTCGTCGTTGAGCCCGGTGACCTTCCGCTCCCGGGTACGCAGGTGCCGGCGCCGGCGCACCCCCTGCGGATTGGCGGCGGTCGCCAGGTAGAAGGCGCGGGCGGCCGGGGCACGCCAGTCGATCAGCAGCGGGTCGTAGTCGCCCGAGGTGTCGAAGATGCCGATCCGGCCGATGTAGCGGCACGAGTCGTCGTCGCCGTCGAGGCGGCCGAAGCAGAGACCGTTCTCCACTGCGGAGAACTGCTCGACCTGGTCGGCGTACATCCGCACGGTGTGGTCGCGCTGCGACCGGGCCTGCTGCGTGCCGCCGGTGGCGCGCAGCTCCTCGGTGAGCCGCCGGGCGGCCTGGTCCCGCATGCCGTCCAGCCGGTCGTAGAGCATCGTGACGTACTTCTGCTCGTGACCGATCTCGTCGTCCTCGTGCAGCTCACCCGACACGTCGGAGTGCGTTGACAAGCCGGCTCCTCATCGCTTAGAATTGCGGCAGGAATGGCTCAACGAGCCATTCCTTTTTGTGTTTGAACTGAGAAAGATACCGCGCGGCAGGCCGCCGGACCAAGCCTCACCGACCGTCCGTGACCACGTCACACCGCAGGTTCGCACACGACAGCGGGGCCCGGCCGGCACACGCCGACCGGGCCCCGACGGGTCCGCTTGCGGATCTCAGCCCTTCGCCGCCTGGTACAGCCGCTCCGGCCGCACGAGACCGGCCAGCACCCGGCCGTCGTCGGTGAGCAGCACGCTGAACAGCTTCCCGGTGAGCAGCCGGCCGCTGCCCCAGTCGCCGCTCACCCGCTCCAGCCCGCCGAGCACCTTCGCCAGCATGTCGGCGTCCGGTCCGGCCGCCTCGCCCGGCTTCGCGCCGGCCGCCTCGCCGGGCTTGGCGCCGGCCGCTCCCGCGGCACCGGCGGCGTCGAGCTTCGCGACCAGCACGGTGGTCCAGCCGGTCCCGACCGCACTCACGTCCGGCCCGTCCTCGCCGCGCCCGGGGCGCTGCTTGTCGCCCGGCCCACGGGCGTCGCCCGCCTGCTCCTCCTTGACCGTCACGCCGGGCGGCGGGTTGAACCGGAACTGGTCGGCGTCCGGGGTGCGGAAGTCGACCTGGGTGAACGCCACCTCGAAGGCCGGCTCGTCCTTCCCGTCGGCGAGCACCTCGAAGCGCAGCGGCACGTGCTCCTTCGCGTCCAGCGCGATCCGTACCTGGTGCACCAGGGAGTCCCGGTCGCGCGGGGTCAGCACCAGCTCGTACACGCTGCGCCCAGCGACGGTGGCGGAGCGGCCGACGGTGACCGCGGTGCTCGGGTCGATCGCGTCGAGGGCCCGGTCGGCGGCGTCGGCCGGCGTGGCCGGGGCCGTCTCCAGGTTCTTCGCGTCGGCCGGCAGCTTCCGGTGGGACGCGGTGTTGGCCCGGCTGTCCCAGGTCCAGACGTCGCGCCCGTCGCGCAGCACGTCCCGCTCGCCCAGCGTGTCGACCAGGGCGAGCCGCTGCCGCTCGGGGCCGGCATACCAGACGCGCAGCGTGTGCGTGCCGCTGACCAGGGCGGCCAGGTCGTTCCCGGCGGCCTGCCCCACCAGCCCGGCGATCGGCGGCAGCCCGAGGTCGGCGCGCTGCACGACGGTGCCGGAGAGCCCGTCGAGGCGGGACGTCCGCAGGTCCTCCAGGAGCTGGGCGGCGGTACGCGGCGGCAGCGCCGGGTCGGCCCCGGCCGCGAACGTGCCGACGGCCGCGCCGCCCCCGATCACGGCGACCCCCGCGGTCACCGGGACCAGCCAGCGGAGCACGGCGCGGTTCTTCAGTACGGACATGATGTGCACCTCCTGACGGTAGATGCTGCACCAGGGTCGCTGTGAGAGCGCTGAGGAGATTCCCTAGGGGGTGTCACCGGATGGCACCCTTGAGGTGTGCGTGTGCTGGTGGTGGAGGACGAGACGCGGCTGGCCGCGTCGCTGCGGCGGGGCCTGCAGGCGGAGGGCTTCGTCGTGGACGTCGAGGCGACCGGCGCCGGCGGGCTGGACGCCGCCCGGCACGGCGACTACGACGCCATGATCCTCGACGTGATGCTTCCCGGCCTCTCCGGCTACGAGGTGGTGCGCCGGCTGCGCGCCGAGGAGCGCTGGCTGCCGGTGCTCATGCTCTCGGCCAAGGACGGCGAGTACGACCAGGCCGACGGTCTGGACTGCGGGGCCGACGACTACCTCACGAAGCCCTTCTCGTACGTGGTGCTGCTGGCCCGGCTGCGTGCGCTGCTGCGCCGCGGCGCGCCGGAGCGCCCGGCCGTGCTCGCGGTCGGCGACCTGCGGTTGGATCCGGCGCGGCGGCGGGTGACCCGGTCCGACGCCGAGGTGGCCCTGACCGCCCGCGAGTACGCCCTGCTCGCCTACCTGATGCGCCGCCCCGGCGAGGTGGTCTCCAAGACCGAGCTGCTGGACCACGTGTGGGACGCCTCGGTGGAGACCGCCCCGAACGCGGTCGAGGTCTACGTCGGCTACCTGCGCCGCAAGATCGGCCGGGACCGGCTGGAGACGGTCCGCGGCGCCGGCTACCGGCTGGCCACATGAGCCGGCTCAGCGCGCTCCTGCCGGATCTCGGGCTGCGGTCCCGGCTGCTCGCGCTCGGAGTGCTCGGGCTCGTCCTCGGGTTCGCGCTCGGCGGTGCGCTGCTGCTCGGCGCGCTCGGCTGGACGTTGCAGCGCTCCGTCGACGCCGAGACGCTCCGCACCGCGGACGCCGTCGCGCTGCTGGCCGCCGAGGACGCGCTGCCCGACCCGCTGCCGGTGGCCGGCGGGCAGCTCCGCGTCCAGGTGATCGACGGCCAGGGCCGGATCCGGGCCGCCTCCATCGACGCCGACCGCCTGGTGCCGATGCTCGGCGCCGACCAGCTGCGCGCCGGGCAGCGCCAGCGGCTGGTGGTGGACGGGCGGCGGGTCGGCCTGACCGGGCCGGTCCGGGTGGTCACCGTGCCCGCGGGCACCCCGGACGAGCCGCTCACCGTGCTGGTGGCCAAGTCGATGTCCGACGTCCAGCACAGCCTGCACGTGGTCCGGAACCTGCTGCTGGTCGGCTTCCCGCTGCTGGTGGCCGGGCTGGCCGTGGTGGCCTGGCGGGTGGTGGGAGCGACCCTGCGCCCGGTGGAGGCGCTGCGCAGCGGGGCCGCCGAGATCACCGGCCGGGCCGGGGCCGAGCGGCTGCCCGTACCGGCCGGGCGGGACGAGATCCAGCGGCTGGCGGTCACCCTCAACGACATGCTGGACCGGCTGGCCGCGTCCCGGGACCGGCAGCGGGCGTTCGTGGCCGACGCCGCGCACGAGCTGCGCAGCCCGGTCACGAACATGCGCACCGAGCTGGAGGTGGCCCGGCGGCTGGGCGACGGCACCGACTGGCCGGCGGTGGCGGAGAACCTGCTGGCCGACACCGAGCGGCTCAGCCGGCTCGTCGACGACCTGCTGCTGCTGGCCCGCCTCGACGAGCAGGCCGCCCGACCGGACCGTCCCGCGCCGCACGCCGTCGGCCCGGTGGAGCTGGGGGAGCTGCTGCGCGGGGTGGCCGAGCGGTACCCGTCCCCGCCGCTGCGTCACACGCCGCCGCCCGGCCCGCTCTGGACCGAGGGGGACCCGGGGGAGCTGCGCCGGGTGCTGGTCAACCTGGTGGAGAACGCGCTGCGGCACGCGCACGGCGAGGTCCGGCTCGCCGTCACCGGCCCGCACACCGATCCGCCGGTGCCCCGGCAGCGGGGCGGTTCGGCGTACCACCTGGTCACGGTGACCGACGACGGGCCGGGCATCCCGGCGGCGGACCGGGAGCGGGTCTTCGCCCGCTTCACCCGGCTGGACGACGCCCGGGCGCGCGACGCCGGCGGCGCCGGCCTGGGCCTGGCCATCGTGCGGGAGCTGGTCCGCCGGGCCGGTGGCGCCGTCGAGCTGGCCGACGCCGTGCCGGCGGCGGCCGCCCCGGGGCTGCGGGTGACGGTACGGCTGCCGGCGCTGGCCGACCCGGAGGTGGACTGACCGCCCCGGGCGTCAGCCGATCCGGGCGGCGAGGTCGCGTACGCCGCTCTGGTACGCCGTCCGGGTGTGGTACGGCCAGTGCCGTTCGAGCGGCGGTGGCACGGTGTCCTCCGGGCCGACGGTGAGGCTGCTGGGATCGCGGAGCCGGACGTCGACGGACCGGGTCTCCGGCGCGTCGCAGGCCGCAGGCCCGCCCTCCGGCCGGTCGAAGATGGGCCCGCCTACCGGGTCCGTGTCCCGCCACAGGTTGCGCCACCGCCAGTCGAGCCGGTCGCCCAGGTCGCCCAGCGTCTGCCCGCCGAGGTAGGCGGGATAGAGGCGGGTGTAGAGCCGGCTCAACGGGGACCCAAGCAACAGCATGGACGCCGTCCGCACCGCGGTGCCGGCCGTCAGCGCACCCCAGCGGTACGCCTCGACGGCGATCCCGGCGCTGGCCCCGCCCGCCGGCCCGGCCCCCGGCCGGGGCCGGTAGAACCCCGCGTGGCTGTCCCCGGCGACCCGGTCCACGATCGGATGGTCGAGGATCTTCTCCGCGGTCCCGCCGGACACCCCGTGCACCCGCAACTCGACGGTTTCGCCCTCCGGTGTTGTGCCCACGCCGACAGGGTCACAGACCCGCGGCGGGCCCACCGCCGATACGGCCCAAACCGCGGACGGCCGACGGTCAGCGGCGTCGTTTCGTGCAGACCGGGCCGGTCCGGGCGACGCTGTCGGTGGACCAGACCAGCGCGACCGTGAAGCAGTAGTCGGTGGTGCGGTCGAGGCCGTAGGCGATGTAGTCGACGGAGCCGGCGGGCAGGGTCAGGAAGGTGCGCTGGGGCTGCCCGGAGCGGCCGCCGGCGACCACCACGGGCCCCTCGGCCCCGGCCGGGTAGGTCCAGCTCAGCACGATGCTGTCCCGCCGGTCGGCCAGGGTGAGGCGCCCGGGCGGGGTGCCGGGGGAGGCGGCCGGTGCGGCGCTCGGCGTGCCGGCGGTCGGACCGGCCGACGAGGCGCGCCCGGTCGGCGCGGGCGCCGGGGCGTCCCGCCCGTCGTCCACCCGGGACACCCCGGCGATGACCGCGATGGTGCCGAGCAGCAGCGCCACCACCACCCCGGCCACCACGAGCGGCAGCCACGGCGTGTTGCGGCGCTCGGCGGCGGGCGGCCGGGGCACGTGCACCGGCAGGTGGCGCGACGGCGGTTCGGGCTCGGCGGCCCGGGGCACCCGGCGTACGCCCTCCGGCTCCGAGTCGGTCAGCCCGACCACGGTCGGCGGCAGCGCGCTCTCCCCGGGCCGCCAGGGCTCGTCGGCCGGCTCGTCCGGCGGCCACGGGTAGTCGGCGAACGCCTCGTCGTCCGCCTCGGGCGGGGTGCGGGGCGTCGGCACGTGCGGGACCTCGGCCCGGTCCGGCGGCCGGTAGAGCGGCGTCTCGACCGGGTCGTCGAGCGTCGGTGGCTGGTAGGGCGGCAGGTCGGGCGGCCCTTCGGCGGGCGGGGGGACGCGGGCCGCCGGCACCACCGGCGTCTCCCGGGCCGGTGGCTCCGCCGCGCCGCAGACGTGGTCCGGGTCGGCGGCGGCCCGGGCCAGCCCGGCGACCTGGGCGGCGAGGGGGTCGTCGGCGGCCAGGTGCTCCCGGCACAGCTCCTCGGCGAGCGTCAGGTGCTCGTGGGACTCGGCGTAGCGGCCGCAGTCGCGTTCCATGGCGCCGAGCTTGGCCAGCATCTTGATGCCGCTGGGGTGGCCGTCGCCGTAGACCTCGCGGTGCAGCTCCCAGGCGTCCAGCAACCGGTCGCGGGCCACGTCGCACTGGCCGCGGGCGTATTCCACGGTGGCCAGGTCGGCGTGCGCGGCCAGGACCCGCTGCGACTCCGGCCCGTCGCGGGCGGTCAGCTCGATGATGACGTCGGAGTAGAGCCGGGCGGCGCGGGCGTCGCTGCCGACCCGGTGCAGCACCGCGGCCAGGGTCGCGGCGGCGGTGACGGTGCGCTCGTCGGAGCGGCCGAACAGCCGGGTGGTCGCCGCGTACGCGAACGCGGCCCAGCCGCGGGCGGAGTGCGGCTCGCCGAGCGCCACGAGGACCCGGGCCTGGAGGCCGGCGGCCTCGGCCAGCTCGGCGGAGGCGTTGGCGGGACGGGGATCGGCGTCGCTCAGCGCGTCGGCGAGCAGTCGCTGGGCACCGGTGAGGTCGCCTTCGGAGACCAGGTAGTGCGCCTGGACGGTCAGGTCAGCGAAGCCGGAGGACACGCCCCATCGTGCTCATTTGACGACGGTAAGTACAACCCCCGCTGTGGATCAGTTTGGTCGCGATCCGGTCAGGTGGTCGGCGAGGGCCTCGCTGATCCGCCGGAGCTGGTCCACCTGGGCCGGGCTGAGCGCGTCGAACAGGTGCCGGCGTACCCCGGCGACGTGGCCGGGCGCGGCGGCGGCCAGGGTGGCGAAGCCGGCGTCGGTGAGGACGGCGAGCTGGCCGCGCCGGTCGGTGGCGCACTCCTCCCGGCGGATCCACCCGGCGGCCTCCAGGCGGGCCGCGGCGTGCGAGAGGCGGCTGCGGGAGGAGCCGGTGGCGTCGGCCAGGTCGCTCATCCGCAGCCGCCGGTCGGGGGCCTCGGAGAGCCGGACCAGGATCTCGTAGTACGCGTGCGGCATCCCGGCGTCGCGTTGCAGCTCGCGGTCGAGGGTGTCCATCAGCGCGCGGGAGGCGGTGAGGAACGCCCGCCAGGTCCGCTGCTCGTCGGGGTCCAGCCACCGGGTCATGACGGCCATCATAGCGCGGGTTGTTGAACGCTCAACCAAACCGCGCTACCGTGGGTGTCATGGGAATCCACCGGCTCAACCACGCCGTCCTCTACGTCCGTGACCTCGACCGCAGCGTCGCCTTCTACCGCGACGTGCTCGGCTTCCGCCCGGTGCCGATGACGCCGGACGGCTTCCGCGGCGCCGCGTTCCTCCAGGCGCCGGACTCCACCAACGACCACGACCTCGGGCTGTTCGAGATCGGCGCGGCCGCCGGGCCCTCCCCGGCCGGGCGGACCACCGTCGGCCTCTACCACCTCGCCTGGGAGCTCGACACCCTGGACGAGCTGGGCGCCACGGCCGAGCGGCTGGCCGCCGCCGACGCCCTGGTGGGCGCCTCGGACCACGGGACCACCAAGAGCCTCTACGGCCGCGACCCCGACGGGCTGGAGTTCGAGATCGTCTGGATCGTCCCCGCCGCCCTGCTCGACGACGCGGCCCGCGCCGCCCGCACGCGGATCGGCCGGCTCGACCTGGACCGCGAGCGGCAGCGCTACGGCGGCCAGACCCGCGGCGGGGTGGGCATCTCCGTTCCCGTCTGACGGCGCATGAGGTAGAACGGCAGCATGTCGACCGACGCTGTCCTGCGCGAGCTGCTCGTCCGGCAACTCGACCACTGGTTGCCCGCCGCGCTGCACCGTTCGCGGCGGGCCACCCTGGCCCTCGCGTACGCCGGGAGCGACGTCGGTGGCGCGGAGGCCGCGCTGCGGGTGGTGGCCGAGTTCGCCGACCGGCTGCGCGGCCGGCGGCTGACCGTGCTGGTGCTCGCCGAGGGCGGCGCGGAGCTGCCGGCCCGGCTGGGCGCGGCCGAGGCCGCCCTGCCGGCGGACGTCGCCGTGCATGTGGTGCCGGGCCGGCCGGACCGGCTGCCGGTGGCGCTCAAGGCGGCCGGCGCGGCGGGCGCCCCGCTGTTCACCGTGGTGGACGGCGGCGAGCCCGACCCGGCCCTGCTGGCCGCCGCCGCGTCCGGCCGGCCCGCCGAGGTGCTCCTGGTCACCGCGCCCGGCCGGTCGCTGCGCCCGGCGCTGACCGGGGCCGGTTTCCCGCTGGTCACCGAGGTCGAGCTGGTGCCGGCCGACGGCGGGCAGGCCCGCCTGTTCGCCTACGCGACCGGCTCCGACCGCGGCCTGGAGGCGGTCAAGGACGCGCTCTGGGCGGTCGACGAGTTCGCGGGGGTGCGCTACCGGGACCCGGCCGATCCGGCGGGGCGGCTGCTCGACATCAGCCTCGACCCGGAACCCGGCCCGCTGCGCCGGGAGCTGCTGGCCGAGCTCGCCCGCTCCGGCCCGCGTACGGTGACCGAGCTGCGCCGCTTCGCCGCCACCTCGACGGTCTACCGGGCCGCCGACGCCAACCGGGCGCTCGCCTCGCTGCTCGCCGCCGGCACGGTGACCCGCGATCCGGAGCACGGCCGGCTCGGCGGCGACGTGCTGATCAGCGCCGGCCCGGGCGCTGGCTCATCTGCTTGACCACGATGGACGCGCCGGTGGCGATCACCCCGATGCTGAACACCATCTGCGCGCTGACCACCACCCGGGCGATCTGCCCCTCGGCGTTGACGTCGCCGTAGCCGACCGTGGTGAGCGTGGCCAGCGCGAAGTAGAGCGCGTCGATCCGGGTGCGCAGGCCGGTGAACTCGGCCGGACGGCTGTTCGCCACCACGTAGTCGGCCAGGGCGAAGACCAGCAGCCCGGCGATCAGCGCGACGGCGAGCCGGATGAGCGCCCGGGTCTCCGCGTCGCCGGTGGGTTGGGTGGCGGCGAGCTGGCGGCGTACCTGGCCGGTGACCAGGAACGCGACCACGAGCACCAGGGCCAGGGTGCCGGCGGAGCGCAGGGCCAGCCGCAGGCCGTTCGGGTCGGCCTCGACGGGGACCACGAAATAGGCGAGCAGCAGCAGCGCGACGGCCGCCGCGGCCCGCCGCCGCTCCCGCCGGAAGGACTGGTCCGCCACGCCGCGATTCTCCGTCGCGGCGGGGTTCCCGTCGGCCGAACGGGGAAGCCCGCCAACACGCCGAGCGGGGTGCCGGTGAACCACCGGCACCCCGCGCGACCTCGGGACGTCACGCCCGGGTCTTGTCCTGCTTCCAGGAGAGCGGCCCCGGGAGGTCCACGCGGTGGGCGCGGGACCGCGAGTTCCACGACCAACGGCCGATCTTGATGCTCCAGGAGGAGAAGCCGTTCTCGGTGAAGTTCAAGATCAGCGGGCCGTACTTCTGCCGCTTGCGGAACACGATGCCCATCGTGGGCTCCTCTCGTCGTCCTCCCTGCGTCTGCGGCATCGAACATGCCCGAAACGGCGGTTCGCGAAACCCGGTCCGATCCGGTCTGGACGGTGCCCTTCCCACCCGTCAGAATCTCTATCCAACGGGTAGGTGTTAAGGGGCGGTAAATGCTGGTGGCGACGGGTCGTAACAAAGCCAGCGACGCAAGTCTCAATCCGTGGAAGGGCATTGACCGGCGCGGAGAACGGTCGGCAGCATGAGGTCATGTCGCAGCGGGACGAGCTTCTCCTCACCGCTCGCGTGCACGTCGACCTGGTCCGGCACGCGAGCGCGCTCTGTTGAGCTGACCGCTTCCGGTCGTCGCATCCCCTCCGCTCGTCCGCTCCCGTCGCCGGCGCATCGTGGCCCGGCCGGCAGCGGCGTGCTCTCGCGCCCCTCGCGGGCCCTCGCCAGCGCATCGTGGACAGATCAGGAGTCCTCTCCATGCCCTCGACCCGTCAGTCGCCGCGGCGTACCCTCGCCGCCGCCGTCACCCTGCTCGCCCTCACCGCCGCCGCGGGCTGCGGCGCCGACGCCGGCGGCCGGCAGGCCACCCAGCTCCGCTACCAGGGCTCGGTCGGCCAGGTGACCCTCCCCGAACTCGCCGCCGACCTCGGCTACCTCGGCGACGTGAAGCTCAACTGGATCGGCAACGTCACCGGCGGCCCCGCCGACATCCAGGCCACCGCCACCGGGCAGACCGACTTCGGCGGCGCCTTCAACGGCGCCATCGTCAAGCTCCAGGCCGCGAACGCCCCGATCACCGCCGTGGTCGCCTACTACGGCTCCGACGCGCAGACCTTCCAGGGCTACTACGTCCTGCAGGACAGCCCGATCCGCGGCCCCCGCGACCTCATCGGGAAGAAGGTCGGCATGAACACGCTCGGCGCGCACGCCGAGGCGGTGCTCAAGACCTGGCTGGCCCAGGGCGGGCTCACCCCCGCCGAGATCGCCGAGGTCGAACCGGTCGCGCTGCCCCCGGTCAACATCGAGCAGTCGCTGCGGCAGCACCAGATCGACGTGGCGGTGCTCGGCGGCGTCATCCTCGACAAGGCCGTCGCCGCCGGCGGCGTCCGCACCGTCTTCACCGACTACGAGCTGCTCGGCGCGTTCAGCGGGGGCAGCTACGTCTTCCGGGACGACTTCATCACGCGCAACCCGGAGACCGTCCGGGCGTTCGTCAGCGGGGTGGGCAAGGCCATCGAGTGGGCCCGCACCCAGCCCCGGGAGACCGTCGTGGCCCGGCTGGAGGCCATCATCGCCAAGCGCGGCCGCAACGAGGACCCGTCCCTGGTGCGGTACTGGAAGTCCAGCGGCGTCGCCGGCAAGGGCGGCCTGATCAGCGACCGCGAGTTCACCACCTGGATCGACTGGCTGGCCGGCTCCGGCGAGCTGAAGGGCGACCGGCCGAAGCCCGCCGACCTCTACACGAACCGGTTCAACGAGTTCGCCTCCGGTGGGGGTGGCGCGTGAGCACCGACAAGATCCTCTTCGACCGGGTGACGAAGGTCTTCCCGGGCCGGCGGGGCAGCGGCGGCGCGGTCACCGCGCTCGACGACCTCACCCTCGGCGTACGCCCCGGCGAGTTCCTGGTCGTCGTCGGCCCCAGCGGCTGCGGCAAGTCCACCCTGCTCGACCTGCTCGGTGGGCTCTCCGCCCCCTCCGGCGGGCAGGTGCTGGTCGACGGCCGCCCGGTCAGCGGGCCCGGCCTGGACCGGGGCATCGTCTTCCAGCAGTACGCGCTGCTGCCCTGGCGCACCGCCGCGGGCAACGTCGCGTTCGGACTGGAGGCCAAGGGCGTGCCGCGCGCCCGACGCGCCGAGCTCATCGCCCACCACCTCGACCTGGTCGGCCTCACCGGGTTCGCCGACCGCTACCCGCACGAGCTGTCCGGCGGCATGAAGCAGCGGGTGGCCATCGCCCGCAGCCTCGCGTACGACCCCGACGTGCTGCTCATGGACGAGCCGTTCGCGGCCCTCGACGCGCAGACCCGCGACTTGCTCCAGGACGAGCTGGTCCGGATCTGGCAGGCCACCGGCAAGACGATCGTCTTCATCACCCACGGCATCGACGAGGCCGTCCACCTCGGCCAGCGGGTCGCCGTGATGACCTCCCGCCCCGGGCGGATCAAGGAGGTCATCGACATCGAACTGGGCGACCGGGAGGCGGAGGAGGACCTGCGCTCCTCGGACGCCTTCCGGCACCACCGGCACCAGATCTGGACGCTGCTGCGCGACGAGGTGCGCGCCGCCCAGTCCGCCGTACGAGAGGAGGCCCGCGTTGGTTGACGTCGCCGAACGACCCGCAGGCGCGGCGGGCCGACCCGCTGCGCCACCAGCACCGGCGGGCGGGCCCGCCGCGACCCCGGCGGCCCCGACCGTCGCGCCCACCCTGCCCGGGCGGCTGCTCGGGCTCGGCGGTCGGGCCCTGCACCGCAGCGTCGCGCTGCTGGCCCTGGCCGCCGTCTGGGAGACCGCGCCCCGGGCCGGGCTGGTCGACCGGGTCTTCCTGCCCCCGCTGTCCGAGGTGCTCACTGCCTGGTGGGCGCTGCTGCGCACCGGGCAGCTCGCCGACCACGTCGGCGCGAGCCTGACCCGCTCGCTCACCGGGCTCGCCCTGGCCGTGGCCGCCGCCATCCCGCTCGGCCTGCTGATCGGCTGGTACCGGCCGCTCGCCGACCTGCTCAGCCCGCTGCTGGAGGTGTTCCGCAACACCGCGGCGCTGGCCCTGCTGCCGGTCTTCGTGCTCATCCTCGGCCTGGGCGAGACCTCCAAGATCGCCCTGGTGGTCTACGCCTGCTCCTGGCCGATCCTGCTGAACACCATCGCCGGGGTGAAGGGGGTGGACCCGCTGCTGGTCCGCTCGGCCCGCTCGATGGGGCTCAACCACCTGCGGCTGTTCCAGAAGGTGATCCTGCCGGCGGCCGTCCCGACCATCTTCACCGGCGTCCGGCTCGCCGGGGCGTACTCGATCCTCGTCCTGGTCGCGGCCGAGATGGTCGGCGCGAAGGCCGGGCTCGGCTACCTCATCAACTACGCGCAGTACAACTTCGCCATCCCCGACATGTACGCCGGGATCATCACGATCTCCGCCATCGGTCTGGTCGTCAACCAGCTCCTCGTCGCCGGGGAACGCCGCTTCTCCACCTGGCGCGTCGACGTCACCGCCTGAGAGGACCCCCCCATGTCCCGAACCCTGCACCTCAACGCGTTCCTGATGGGCGTCGGCCACCACGAGGCGGCCTGGCGGCACCCGCGCGCCGACCCGCGCCGGATCGCCGACGTCACGCACTTCCAGGAGCTGGCCCGGATCGCCGAGCGCGGCACCCTCGACTCGGTGTTCCTCGCCGACTCACTCGCCGTCGGCCCGGCCGTCCGGCACAACATCCAGGCCGTGTTCGAGCCGCTCACCCTGCTCGCCGCGCTGTCCACCGTCACCGAGCACATCGGCCTGATCGCCACGGCCTCCACCACCTACAACGAGCCGTTCAACCTGGCCCGCACGTTCGCCTCGCTGGACCACCTCAGCGGCGGCCGGGCCGGCTGGAACATCGTCACCTCCGCGCAGGCCCGGGAGGCGCGCAACTTCAACCTCGACGACCATCCGGCGCACGCCGAGCGGTACCGCCGGGCCGCCGAGTTCGTCGACGTGGCGATCAAGCTCTGGGACAGCTGGGAGGACGACGCGCTGGTCCTCGACACCGCGGCCGGCGTCTTCGCCGACACCGAACGGGTGCACGAGATCGCCCACGACGGCGAGCGGTTCCGGGTGCACGGGCCGCTGAACACCCCCCGCCCGCCGCAGGGCCGGCCGCTGCTGGTCCAGGCCGGCTCGTCCGCCGACGGCATCGCGTTCGCCGCCCGCTACGCCGAGGCCGTGTTCACCGCCCAGCAGACCCTCGCCGACGGGCAGGCCTTCCACACCGAGCTGCGGCGGGCGACCGCCGCGGCCGGCCGCGACCCCGACGGGGTGAAGGTGCTGCCCGGTATCGCGCCGGTGATCGGGGGTACCGAGGAAGAGGCCCGTGCCCTCGCCGACGAACTGGAGGCACTGATCGTGCCCGAGCACGCCCTCGCCCAGCTCTCCGGCATGACCGGTCTCGATCTCACCGGCCTGCCGCTGGACGGGCCGCTGCCCGACCTGCCCGACGTCACCGCGGTGCAGTCGCACCAGAGCCGCTACCAGCTCGTCGTCGACCTGGCCCGGCGGGAGAAGCTCACCATCCGGCAGCTCATCGGCCGGCTCGGCGGCGGCCGCGGGCACCGCGTCGTCGCCGGCACCCCCGAGCAGATCGCCGACCAGATCGAGCTCTGGTTCACCCAGGGCGCCGCCGACGGCTTCAACGTCATGCCACCCCTGCTGCCCCACGGACTGGAGGCCTTCGTGGACCACGTCGTACCGCTGCTGCGCCGGCGCGGCCTGTTCCGGCACGAGTACGCCGGCCGGACCCTGCGCGAGCACTACGGCCTGCCCCGCCCGGCCAGCACCTGGGCCGACCGTGAGCTGGTGACCGCGTGACCACCGTGGACCGGCCCGGGGCCGGCACCGTCGAGCTGCGTCCGGTCGACACCGACACGTTCCGCGGCCTGCTGGGCCGGCAGGCGTCCACGGTCACCGTGGTCACCACCCCCGGCCTGCAACCCGGCCGGCGCCTGCCGTCGCTGCCGCCGGCCGGCTTCACCGCCACCTCGTTCACCTCGGTGTCGCTCGACCCGCCGCTGGTCTCGTTCTGCCTCGGTCGCGAGTCGTCGAGCTGGCCGACCGTGGCCCACGCCGAGCACGTGGCCGTGCACCTGCTCGCCTCCGGCCAGCAGGAGGTCGCGAGGATCTTCGCGACCAGCGGCATCGACCGGTTCGCCGCCCACCCCGGCTGGGAGACCGGGCCGTTCGGGGTGCCGCTGATCGGCGATGCCCTGGCCGTGCTGCTGTGCCGGGTGGTCCGCCGGATCGACGCCGGCGACCACACCCTCGTGCTCGCCGAGCCCCTCGCGCTCGGTGCCGGGGAGGACGGCGACCCGCTCGTGCACCATCGCGGCGGATACACCACCACCCTCGGCGCCTGGCCGGAGACGTGGTGAGCGCACCGGCCACCGAGGTGCTCGCGCTCGACCGGGCCGCCCAGGACCTGCTGTTCCGGGCGGCCCGCACGGCCAACGCGTTCACCGACGAACCGGTCGACGAGGAGCAGGTCCGGGCCATCCACGACCTGGTCCGCAACGGCCCGACCGCGATGAACGCCCAGCCGCTGCGGGTGCTGCTGCTGCGCTCGGCGGCGGCCCGGGCCCGGCTGCTGCCGTACCTCAGCTCCGGCAACCGGGACAAGACGGCGGGCGCGCCGCTGACCGTGGTGCTCGCCGCCGACGTGGACTGGCACGACCGGCTGCCCGAGCTGTTCCCGCACCGGCCCGGCGCGCGCGACTGGTTCGCCGGCGACCCGGCCGGCCGGGAGGCCCAGGCCCGGCTCAACGCCGCGCTCCAGATCGGCTACCTGCTCGTCGGGGTACGCGCCGCCGGGCTGGCCGCCGGCCCGATGGCCGGGTTCGACGCCGCCGGGGTGGAGCGGGAGTTCTTCCCGGACGGCCGGCACCGCGTGCTGCTGCTCATGAACATCGGCCGGCCCGCGCCGGGCGCCTGGCGGGAGCGGCTGCCCCGGCTCGGCTACGCCGAGGTGGTCAGCACCCTCTGAGGCGTCAGCGGGGCTCCCAGGCGTCGGGGCGGGCGATCAGCTTGCGGACGTGGCCGGGGAGCTTCCCGCTGGCCATCTCGGCCAGGCTCACCTCGTCGACCACCTGCCGGACGGCGGCCCGGACCGCCACCCAGAGCCGGGGCAGGTTCTCCGCCGCGCCCTCGTACTGCGTCTCCTCGGGGCGCAGGCCGCGTACCCCGGCCAGGGGGCCGTCGACGGCGCGCAGGATCTGCCCGATGGTGATGTCGCGCGGCGGCCGGGCCAGGGTGTAGCCGCCCTCGGCGCCGCGCTGGGCCCGGACGACGCCGGCCCGGCGCAGGTCGGCCAGGACCGCTTCGAGGAACTTGCGGGGCATGTCCTGCTCGGCCGCGATGGCCTGGGTGGACACCAGGGTGGGGTACGCGGTGGCCAGGCTCAGAGCGGCCCGGACCGCGTAGTCGCCGCGCGCGGAGATCTGCACAGTGCCATCATGCCCGGCCGGCCGGGGCGGGGGAGTCGGTGGGCCGGCGAGGGCGCACCATGCGGACGGGCAGAGGTTGCTCCCGGGCGGCCCGGAAGGCGCCCGGACTCACCCCCACCTCCCGGGTGAAGAAGCGACCGAAGTTGGTCGGCTCGGGAAAGCCGAGCCGCCGGCCGATCCGGGCGATCGGCTCGTCGGTGGCGGCGAGCAGCCGGCTGGCCTGCAACGCCACCCGCTCGTCGATCACCTGCTTGGCGCTGCGGCCGGTCACCGCCAGGCAGGCCCGGGTCAGGGTACGCACCGAGCAGCCGAGCTGGGCGGCGTAGTCCTCCACCCGGCGAGTGTGCCGGTAGCCGCGCTCCACCTCCCGGCACAGCCGCCGGAAGGTCTCCGTCTCGGCCCGCGGCGCCGGCCGGTCCTGCCCGGCGCCGGGCAGCAGGCTCAGTCGCAGCAGCAGCACGGCGAGCTGGTGGCGCAGCAGCGCCGCCGCGGCGGGCACACCGGCGTGCCGGTCGGCGTCCACGGCCAGCTGGGTCACCTCACTGATCACCGCGTCCTCGTCCTCGCCGGCGAGCTGCCGGTACGCCGGCACCGCGTCCGGGTCGACCTCCAGGCCGCGCAGCGTCTCCGGACCCCACCGCACCACCGTCGCGTCGAGCTGCGGGCCGAGGCAGCGCAGCACCTGACCGGGGCGGGCGCGCAGCAGCGTGCCCGGCCGGCAGGGCAGCGCGCGGAAGTCCAGCTCGGCGGTGCCGTGACCGTGCGTGACCAGGATCAGCAGGTCGACGTCGAGCAGGACCGGCCGGGACCAGCCGGGCGTGGGCGCCAGGTCGGCGAGCGCACCGGTGACGATCTCGTCGGCCTCGACAGGAGGCACCGACAGGTCGGGGAGGGTGGCCGGGGAGGGCTGACCGGTAGTGACCATCGTCCCGACGGTAACCGCCCGGCGCGCACGTTGCATCTCGACGGTTTCCGCCGGCCTTGTCGGCACTGACCAGGGACGGTTAGGTTACCGATCGGTAGCGCCCGGGTCGCCCGACCGACCCGTGGCCCCGCACACCGGCGATGGGATGGGCATGACGGATCTGTTCTCGGTCGAAGGCAAGACGGTGCTGGTCACCGGCGGCTCGCGGGGGATCGGCCTGATGATCGCCCGGGGCTTCGTGCGGGCCGGCGCCAGGGTCATCATCTCCTCGCGCAAGGCCGACGTCTGCGAGACCGTGGCCAAGGAACTCGCCGCCGAGGGGCACTGCGAGGCCATCCCCGCCGACCTCGGCCACGACGACGGCGCACTCGGGCTGGCGCAGGCCGTGCGGGACCGCACTGACCGGCTCGACGTGCTGGTCAACAACGCCGGCGCCACCTGGGGCGCGCCGCTGGAGGCGTACCCGGAGGCCGCGTTCGACAAGCTGTGGGCGGTCAACGTCAAGGCCGTCTTCCGGCTCACCACCGCGCTGCTGCCCGCGCTGCGCGCGGCGGCGAGCCCCGACGACCCGGCCCGCGTGATCAACATCGGCTCGATCGACGGCATCCGGGTGCCGTGGATGGAGGTGTACGCCTACTCGGCGACCAAGGCGGCCGTCCACATGCTCACCCGCAGCCTCGCCCACCAGCTCGCCGGCGAGCAGATCACCGTCAACGCGATCGCGCCGGGGCCGTTCGAGAGCAAGATGATGGCCTTCGCGCTGGACGACCCGGCCTCCCGGTCGGCCATCGAGCAGCAGGTCCCGCTGGGCCGGATCGGCCGCCCCGACGACATGGCGGGCACGGCCATCTACCTGTCGTCGCGGGCCGGCGCGTACCTGACCGGCGCGGTCATCCCGGTCGACGGTGGGATCACCACGCACGGCTGAGGAGCACCCGTGATTTCGACGGCCCGGGGCCGCACGGACTCGGCAGATCCGCGCGGCCCCGGGTGTGCCGTGTCAGCGGCCGGCGAGCAGCCGGTTCACCGCGGTGTCGACGTCCAGGTGCTCGGCCTCGCGGCCGCGCGGGACGACGACGTAGGTCCGGCGCAGGAAGCGCACGAGCACGCTGCGCGGGACCTCGAAGAGGGCGTTGCCGTCCGGCGACGACAGCGCGAGCGCGACGAAGTCGCCGCGCGGGGTGGCCCACGGCCAGACCCGGACATCGCCGATGCCGGCTGGCTCGTCGAGACCGGTGACCAGCAGTTCGCGCGCGAACGACCAGCTCACCGCCTCGCCGCCGGCGGATTCGGCGTGGAACAGGACATGGACCGCATACGGGTCAGCAGGGTCGTAACGCAGGCTGGCACGCACCGGCAAGGCGGTGGCGTCAGGCGCGACGAGCCTTAGCGACGTCTCGACCTCTACGGTCGTCGGTCGAATGACACTCATGGACGTTCTCCCCCCGGCACCGCTGCGGAACGCGCGTGTCCCGCTTTTCCCATACTCAGGTGCTGCTCCTGGCTACGCTCCGCCATACGCTGACTTCACCCAGTGGTGGGAAGGGGGTCGGAAAGCCTCCGAGAACATGAAAATTCTTGTAGGATTTCCGCTTCCGCCCGATCCGTCATCCCGCCCGGCAACGGGTGCTTCAGTCGTCGACTTACTCCGGTAACGTCCAGTCCTCAGCAGGGGTGACGGTCCCGGGCGACACTGGGGGTGGAAATGGTCACGAGGGGTTCCTCGGTGGAAACGAGGACCACGGCCGGCCCACCGAAAGGTGCGGCCCGAGCAGCCAAAAGTCGGGGGTACGAGGTGCCTGTCGAAGGGCGTCCCGGGACCGCTCTCGCCGAGCGGCGCCGCGGGGGATGGCGGGGCCGCCTGCACACCACCCTCGAACTCATCCGGGCCAACCCCACCGGCCGGGTGGCCCTCAAGATCTTCATCGGCCTGCTCGGCGCCGTCGTCGTCACCATCGGCCTCGCCCTCATCCCGCTGCCCGGACCCGGCTGGCTGCTGGTGATCGCCGGCCTCGGCGTCTGGGCCGTCGAGTTCCACTGGGCGCGACGGCTGCTCGCCTTCACCCGCCGGCACGTCAACGCCTGGACGCGGTGGGCGACCAGCCGGTCACTGCCCGTGCGCTGTGCCCTGGGCGCCGCCGGGCTGGTGTTCGTGTCGGTCGTGGTGTGGCTGTCGCTCAAGTACAGCCTGGGAATCGACCTCGTGGCACGGGCGCTGCACTACCTCGCGACGCACTGAGGCCCGGTTTTTGGTCCGCGGTCTCGATCAGGTAGAGTCATCGGCGCTGAGGGCGATTAGCTCAGCGGGAGAGCGCTTCGTTCACACCGAAGAGGTCACTGGTTCGATCCCAGTATCGCCCACGCAGGTCAAAGGCCATTCCCGGTCATCGGGGATGGCCTTTTTGCTGCCCGTACAGCAGCTAAGTACAGCAGTTCCGTCAGTGGCCGAGTGAGTCACCGAGGCGTTTGAGTGCGTCTCTGGTCGCCTTGGTCGATACCTGCGTGTAGATCTCCATCGTTACCGAGAAGCGGGCGTGCCTCAGCACCCGCATGGCGACTCGCGGATGGACGTCCAGGTCTGCCAGGAGCGTGGCGCAGGTTCTTCTTGCGTCGTGGACGGTGATCGGCTTGACCTTGGCCTTCTCGCATCTCGTTTGCCAGGACCGCTGGAAGTTGCGCGGCTCGATGGGTGTGCCATAGCGGGTGGTGAATACGAGTCCGGTTTCGTGCCACGCCTTGCCGGCGGCTGCTTCAGCCTCGTCGCGTTGTTGCTGTCTGAGCTTGAAGGCGGTCAGGCAGATGTCGGGGAGGGGAAGGGTGGCGTCGGACGCCTGGGTCTTGGTGTCGCGGTGCAGGAGCTGGCCGCGTACGCGTTGCAGTTGGCGGCCGATGGTCAGCTCTCCGGTGTCGAGGTCGACGTCTTCCCAGGTGAGGCCGAGTGCCTCACCCTTGCGGAGGCCGGTGACGAGGACCAGGGCGTAGGCGGCGTAGAGCGGGTCCCCGTCGGCTCTCGCGGACTCCAGGAACTTCCGCGCCTCGTCGCTCGACCACGACTTGCCGCGACGGCGGCGGACCGTGGCCAGGGTGACCGGCACGGCAGGGTTCTTGGTGATGAGGTCTTCGGCCTGGGCGTGGGTGAGGGCGGCCCGCAGCGCGGCCCGGATGTCGCTCACCGTCCGCGTCGACGGGACGGCATGGCAGCAGCGGCCGACTGCGCAGCAGGGCCGTTTGTCCTTCCGGCAGGCGGCGTCCTTGCCCTGGGCGCAGCACTGGCAGGTGCGAGCCACCTGGTTGATCCACGTCTGAACGTCCCGCGACTGGATCCGGTCGAGCCGCTTGGTCCCGAGGCCGGGGGAGATGTAGCGGCGGACGAACGTCTCGTAGGTGGCGTAGGTCAGCGGTGCTCGGTTCGGCTGGATGATCTCGGTCAGCCACCACGTGAGGAAGCTGCCGACCGTCGGGACGCTGGTCGCCACCGGTCCGGCCTTGGCCTGCTGGTGCAGCTTGATCCACTTGTCGTGGACGGCTTCGCGGGTCTTGCCGTAGACGTATTTGCGAGTGCGCTTGCCGTCGGGCTTGGTGACCCAGACGTAGGCGGCGAAACCGTTCCGGTACGGGAAGATGGAGCCTTCGCCGTTGGCTCGTGCGCGTCCGGGCATCAGGCGGCCTCCTGGCGTTCGACCTGCTGGCGGATGTAGTCGTCGACCCATTCGGGGAGGATGCGGCGATACTTGCCGTCCTTGATGGAGCGCAGCTCGCCGGTGGCGATCTTCATCTTGACCTTGGAGATGCCGAAGCCGAGCAGCACGGCGACCTCAGCCGGCGAGTACCAGCGAGGAGTGAGGTCATGGCTCATGCGGCGGCTCCGAGGAGCCAGGCTTCGTGGGCGAGCTCTTCTCGGCCGATGCGTCTGCTTTCGCGTCGCTGTCGGGCGGCGGTGTTGGCGAGCAGCGCGTCTCCCTCCGAGAGCCAGCCGGAGCCGATGTAGGTGAGGGTGCCGACGGTGATCGTGTCTGTCGGTTGGTCGTCCTCTTCGCGGCGGTAGGTGGCGCGGGTGTCGCGGAGCAGGGCGAAGGTGACCGAGTAGCGGCGGGCTTTGGTGAGGAAGTGGCCGCCGAAGCCGAGCATGTGCGCCCAGCGGCGCAGGCCGCCGTAGATGTTGGGTTTGGTGTCAAGGCTGTCTTGACGGTCGCCATGGGTTGCGGCGCCGCTGCTGGTGTCGGCGGGGGTGGGGCTGCCGAGGTGCCAGCAGGCGTCGATGAGGCGGGCGGTGTGATCGCCTTCGGGGTCGGCGTAGTCGTCAATCGTGGCCGGGGTGAGCCGAGTGGAGCAGTGGCCGGTGGCTTCGGTGGCCTTGGTGGCGTACTTGGCCAGGTAGGCGGCGACCTTGTCTTCGGTCAGCTCCCCGTCGGTGCGGTTGATTCGTCGGACGTCGACCTGCGCGCCCCAAGCGATCAGCCAGCCATCCGGCTGGTCAGGGTGCGGAGGTGAGGTGACGGTGATCCGAGAGGCGGCGTAGTGGACGGCGGCGTCCAGGTCGTCGACGGTGATGCCGGCCGGTGGCGGCACGAGGGCGTCCGGGTCGTCGGGGTCGACGCCGTCGAGGCGCAGCAGGACATGGAAGTGCACCGCTGCGCGGCGTTGCATCTCGGCGACCTTGCCGTGGGACACCCGCACGGGCGGCACCCAGCGGACCTTGCCTGAGGCGGTGACGATGCGGACCTTGGGGATACTGCGTTGGCGGCTGAGCGCGGCGAGGTGGCGTTCGATGGCCTGCTTGGTGCGCCGCCACAGCTCGCCGGAGAAGTAGTTCCAGACGACCTGGTGGGCGTGGTCGTAGCAGTCCAGGCACAACGGCTGTCCGAGCCGCGGGTCGTCGGCGTCGTGGCGGGCGAAGCACGCCGCGGGCTGCCCGTGGGAGCAGGTGCCGGCGGTGTTGCGGGCGCGGCAGGGCGCGGGTCGGCAGTCGCAGCGTTGCCGGTTGCGGCAGGTGTGGCGGGGGACGTGGCGGTGGTGGACCGGTCCGAAGGACGGGGCGGTGAAGGTGGCGAAGACGACCGGGTGTCGGCCGACCGAGGCGGGGACGCCCTTGCCGCCGGTCAGGCCGCGACAGACGACTTGGTAGGCGTCGCCCTGGTAGACCCAGGCGCAGTCCGGGCACACCGATTCGCGGCGGTTTCCGCACGCCTTGTAGAGCGTCCGGTCGGGCAGCTCGTCGGTGTGCCGTTGCCCAGTGATGCGGCCGGTGTTGCGGTCGACGGCGGCGATGGTGCCGGTGAGGCGGATCGGCCGCGAGCAGCCGCCGGCGGGGCGGGTGTGCTCCAGCCAGCCGGAGAACTCCGGCGAGGCGGCGCGGTGCAGGACTTGGGCGTTGCGGCCGACGGCGAGACCGAGCGGGTGGATGGTGAGCGGGGCGGTGGACACGACTGTCTCCTCTTGCGGGGGTGGCAGGGACGGGAGACGAAGCACCACCAGCCGTGGACGCATGTCCGCTGGTGGTGTTCGTCGTGTCTCCTGGCACCGCCGAGAGGGCGGCTGACGCCGGAGGGCGGATAGGTGGTCGAGCCACTTCCCGCCGATGGGTCATGTCCTTTCACGGTCGTGAATTTGGTGATTGGGCCGGCACGGGCGGGGAGCCTGGGATATCGGCATCCGGCGGGTTGCCGCAGGCTGCCCCCACCCGTGGAGATGTGCGAATCCGGGCCATCGTGGACGGCAGGGAAGACCGTGCTGAGCGTTCAGCGGATTCGCGGACCGGCATAGCGGCCGGTGCGGTCGAGAGCCGGCGGGACGTGGCCGTATCAGCGGCAGGAAGGCCGCTCAGCATCTCGGAAGTCGAGTCCAGCGATCCGGCAGGAAGGCCGCGCTGGCGTGCTCGACGAGCGCCAGAGTAACACCGGGTACCGACACGTCAACCCGCCGCGATCTCGCAGGCTGAGGGAACGCGTTGGTTCGGTGCCCTGTTGGACCTATTCGACGGGCGCGCACCACGGGTTGTGGGCGGGTATGGCCCGGCTGGGCCAGGCTCAATCGCTCTCTGCCTGGTCCTGGGTCTGGTTGAGGATTGCCCGAAGGAGCGTGGGCGGTAGCCGCTTGCCAGCGTCGAGGATTTCCAGGCCGACGACATGTCCCTCAGGGTTGAGGTCGAGGTTGTACATGCCGTCAGCAGGGTCGAAGGGCACCACTCGCTGCACCCCGGCCGCCGGAAGCGGGTGATCGAGGTAAATGTAGGCAGCATCAGCGTCGCTGTCGTAGGTGCAGACCAAGGCCACCCGTGTCTCCGTGTACATGGCCGTCAGGCTGGCACACGGCTGGCGTGTCGCGCCTCCGATGGTCGGGCCGGCTGCCGGCTTGTGTGGGAGGACTTTCTGTACGTCTATCAAGGCGGCCCTAGACGGGCCGCACGCGCCGCCGCCAGGGCGCGCGCCGGCCGCTGCCGCTGTCGCTCTGCGGCCGTCACACCTGATGCCCCGCGGCTGGCGCGGACAGCGGGGAAGCCCGGAGGGCCGCCGCAGCAGAACAGACTGTTGACCGGTGAGGGGTTGGGCCGGCAGCCGGCCGAGCCGCGCGGCCACGAGCCCGCGCGGCGTAGGGGAGCGCACGCCGGCCGCGTCGGCGAACTGGCGGCGGTCGCGGGGCTGCGGTTACTGCGCCTCCGGCGGGGGCGCTCCGGCTCCAGGATGGCCAGGGCTCCGCCGGCGGGTCCCGGTCCGTGGGTGGTTGCGGTAGACCATCCCGTATGCCCTCAACCCGGGCAAGCCGAGCAGACCACCGCCCGACCCGCCAGCGTCCGAACCTGCGTCAAGGTCCGCTTGACATGGCGGGCCAGGCGGCCGCCCGCTCCCCAGGCGGGCGGGTTGACGGCAGACGGGATGGCGTAGCTCGCTCTAAACTTCCTTGCGTGACCGGACCCGAGATTGCAGCAGTGGGCAAGGCAATTGAAGTAGTGGGCCAAAAAGCCTTGGGCCAAGACGAAAAGACGCGGGATGAGTTGCTGTCAGCCGCTCAAGGAACCCCCGAGTTTCAAGCGGCAGCCCGCACGGCTGCGGCGCGGATAGCGGTAAAGGAGCGAATCAAGCTAAGGCTATATCAGCCTTTTGCGCGCATGATCGGTGTCAGCAAAGCCTACTTCGAGGACGTTTTTCCAGAGGAGATGGCGGCCAGAACTGCCAACATTCCTGATGAGCATATGGTCACGCCCCCAGCGAGCGTGGCAGTACCCGCCATGCAGGGCCTTAGCTACACCTTCGAGGAAGTCAACCTGAGGGAACTGTACCTAAACCTATTAACAACCGCTACGGATGATCGTCGCTCCGACAGTGCGCACCCGGCATTTTCGGAAGTGATCAAGCAGTTAAGCGCTCGTGAAACCGTATTCCTCAATGCTGTGTTATCTAAATCCAATGTGCCGGCTGCCCGTCTCGATGACCAGGCTGATAACGGTGGCTACCGAGTAATGCTGTCGCATCTTCTCAACTTTCGTGACGCAGAGACGGGTGCACCGATCGACACCTCGCACGTTCCGGTCTGGATTGACAACTGGGAGAGGCTTGGCCTCGTCGAGGTCAGCTACCAAGCGCATCTTACCGAAGAACGTCACTACGAGTGGGTTACAAGGCGGCCTGAATACCTAATGTTTAGTAGGGTCTTGGGCGTCAGGACACTTAAACACACGAAGGGCATTGTTTCTCGGACAGCGTTCGGTGAGAGATTCATTCGAGCCGTCTCCCCGCCGGCAGGATTTGTTGGTGTGCCTCAGGATGAGAAGGTGACAATTTAGTAGGCATTCGGAATGCTCCTATTGGCAATGTTGTGATTGGCTGCGGGGTGTTATTGCCCGCTTGATGGCGTGCCTATGCCGCGTCTCTAGGGATTCCCTGGGCCCTTGGCATGTTCGCCCTACTGCCACCCTGTCGGAGGACAGCGCTGCTGAGGCGCAGCCACAGCCGATAGGGCGGCAGGTAAGCAGGCCCGTAATGTTTACCTGGGGGTCAAGCCGTCTGGCCTGGCGGTCCGTAGGAGCACCGGGATGGAGAGAGCCTTGGCCTAGCCCTCTACTCGACGCCGCTTGGCGGTTGGCTTTTGGCGAGGTGTCACAATAGGCTGTGGAAGCATCATTTCATCTACAGGATGGCATCGTGTTGGGTTATCCACCCGCAAAGGCTTGCCAGGTGCCCGCCTGACGGTTCCCTCTACCAAAACCGCTCGACCCTGATAGTGCCAATTCCACGCTTCCAGGTACTGGTCCATCCGAAGCCTAATCAAGATTTCAGCAGCGTGGCCCTGGCGGACAGTAGCGATAGCGATTTCGCCGAATGGATCGTCATGGCTCTCATGGCGCAACTGCACGATGGTTCCTGAGAATACGCGGCTAGGGTCGACCTTTTGCTGACGGAGCCTCTCGGCCACCAGCTTTACCAGATCGCCCGCCTCTGCCTCGATGGCAATACTCCGAGGCATTGTCTCCGGGGCCGGCACGGCCGGAGCCCAGTCCACGGTTGCCTCGAACTCCCCAATGGCTCGCTGATCTAGGATTCGAGCCAGCGCCGTGCAGAACTCCCGACTTACTCCCCGATAGACTAACTCGTGGACTTGGTTGGCAGTCGGCGTCCGCGCACGGTCTACTACGATCTCCCGCACCGCCTGCATGGACTGCGCGAACGTACGTACGACGCGTCTTTCAAAGGGCTCAGAGGGAGCTCTATGCAGCTCTTCGTGAGCATGATCCAGCGTCGGCTGGTGGAGATCCGGCTCGGACGGTTCAGGTATCGGCACGAGGACCGGAATCACGTACGAGCCCCTCTGCGTATGTCCCATCAGTGCTTGGCGGACAACGTCATCCCCGAGCTTGGAATAGTTTGTGGCAATATGTGCGCGTTCCCATCGTGCGGTGGTGGCGGTGGCGCGAAGCATCGCCCTCGCGGACGCCAGTATCTTTACTCCGGTTTCGAGTGGTATGGCGTCGGCGATTCTTGAGTCGTTCGCCGCACGCAGGTGCGTGACGTCAAAGAGGAGGTACTTAGCTGCTGCGACTACTTCCTTCGGCGTCCTGCGCTCTGCGGCCGCCAGTCTTCCAACGACACCTGAGACTAGGTCTGAGTCTTCCGCAGCCGGCACACCTATTCGTGCACCATCACGGATCCACAGTGAGCCAGCAGGACCAGGAGCTTGCTCAACCCAGCCGTTGAAGCGCAGGTATGAACGCAGTTCGCCGATCGACGGTTGAGCGGCTTCGCTGGTCATCGGTACCCACCCTGCGGTTGGGGCTGGAAGCATGCGTCAACGTCGGAGGACCACTGGCGTAGGGTGTCCGCCGTGAGTCGCTGGCTCTTGGGGACCGTAATACCCGATGCCTGAGACATCTTGTCGACCCGCACCCAGAAGGCCGCCGTCCGGTGCATCGTGCCATCCACTCGATGGTCGAGCCAGTCCGGCTGATCGTCGGGATCCATGACAACCAAGACGAAGTAGACCGGTACGCCGGAGTTATGCCACTTCTTCCACCACTGCTCGTCTGCTGGCCAAGTCGCGGTGTCGCCACCGTTGATGCGGAACTTGCCGGTGCACTTCACCTGCACTCGTGCGTCTGCGACCGCGAACTCGACCTTGCCGTCAATCGCTAGTACATCCTCATCAATCGAGGTCTCGGTGAATCCGACCCCGGCTTGGCTGCAGATCGCCCGAAGATAGGCAACGCCGAACCTTGCCTTGCAGCCGTTCGGACCGAGGGTGGCGATGTCCATCGGTCCTGGCTGATGAGGGACCACCATGACCAACATCATGACGACCTCGGACCACTGACGGTAGACCTGACGTTGCCCAGGGCTACGGATTTGTTGAGTCGACAAGCCGACAGACCTTGAACTTGAACTGCGCTGGGTCCGACGCGGGACACGGACCCACTTGGTTCGAGGAGATCGGATCGAGCTGCGGGCTGGCAGGAAGGGGCGGTTGGAGAGGTCTCCCCTGGCAGTGTGGGAGCCGACCGGGGAGGGTGGACAAAGGGCCGAGCAGCCAACGGAGCAGCCAAGCCGCCGGACGACGACGGACAACACCGAATGCCGCCCGACGAGGACCAGCACCACGGCGACCAGCGGGCCGTACTGTCTCGTAACGAGTAGGTCGGAACCTCTGCCCCCTCGCTCCTGTCGGTGTGGGGCACACAGGGGGCACAAGGCACTGTCAAACGTCGTCAACCAGCCACCAACAATGGCAGTCCGAGAGCCCCGTGAGCAGGTGTCACCGGCCGTCCCCGCTGGTGGCGGGACAGCGGCTCTGAGTTCCGCTTCAACTCCCCTAGCCACCGGGTCACCCGGCAAAGGCTGGCGGGCCGTTGCCATGATGGGCACCGTGAAGATCGACCGAACGACCGCGATCGTCCTCGTGGGGGCTGGGACGGGTAGCGTCGCCGCCTTGGTCCTGTCGTTGGCCGCGATCTCGGCAGCAACGTACGACGTTCCGGTAGGGCAGGAACCTCCGAAGATCACCGACTGGATGCAGGCGTGGGGCAGCATCGGGGGCGTCATTGCCGGCCTGGCCGCTGCAGGCGCCGCAGCGTTCCTGCTGCTACACGAGCGACAGCGAGCCGCAGAGGCCGAGCGGCAACTCGCAGAGGAGCGGGCTGAGGCTGCACTGAACGTGCCCCGCGCAGTGGTCGTGTCCCCGGCTGGCTTCGGCGGTCACGGACATCCCGGCGACCAGTACATCGACGAAGTAGTCCTCACTATCGCCAACTACGGCGGGAACGCGATCCGCAATGTGGCGGCGGTCGCCGCTCTGCCTAATGAGGGACCCCGCATAGTTCTTCGACGCATTCCGGTGATCGGACCAGGTGGAGAACATCGGATCCGTGAGCGTTCTAGGCCGGCGGTTCCGCTCCCCCCAGGCCCATGGACGCTCCCCGAAGTGCCAGCAACCGTCACGGTTTGCTTCATCGACCACACGAACCAGGCGTGGCAGACGTCAAGCGATGGCGAGATATCTCGGACAACAGTGCCCTACCCCGCAGTTGAGGAGGCGCTCAAGTTTGGTGCCGCAGCCTCATCCTGATCCGCTAAGGCCTCGTCATGCGCGCGGCTGGCTGTCGACAGCAACGGGTCAAGACGAGGGCAGCGGCCGGCGGTTCAGCACGGACAGCCGCCCGAGGTCATGGACGGGGACGGACGCCGTCGGACCAAGCGCCCAGAACTTACAAGCGAGGGGTCGAGACTTGGAGACGTCCTCGGCTTACCGAGGAAGCGGGTTGGCGACGTAGACGCCCTTGCCCTGCCGGCCGTCGATCAGGCCCTCTGCTTTGAGCAGGAGCATGGCGGCGCGGATGACGGTGTTGCTGACCTTGTAGTGCTCGCAGAGCGCGGCGAACGAGGGCAGCTTGTCGCCCGGCTTCAACTGGCCGGAGCGGACCTGCTCGCGGATATCCCTGGCGACCTGTAGGTATGCAGCTTCAGACATCGGTGGTGCTCCCAGCTTGGCGGCTGGTGCAAGCAGACCACATCGCGGGCTCGACTTACAACGCTATGTGTCGTAGCTGTTGACCCTGCGCACATTGCGTCCTAAGTTGCTTGTGGGGCTACCCAGCTTGGCGGCCGGGTTGTCCTGCCGTGGGTGCCCTGTCTCCGGACATGGCTGACCGGGTGCCCACGGAACCCAAGCGTCGGCGGGGAGGCGGGATGACCAGACCGAACGATGCAACCGTTCCGAGCGCAGATACCGCGCGAGATAGCGGCTACCACCAGCGTCTGGACAACAGCCGGCGGCGCGTCTCCTACGACGAGTACGTCCTGGCGGCGGCGCTCACTCTTGCCCGCCGGCACCGGCCCCTGTGGTCGTGGCGGCACTGGCGACACGTCTGCCGCTGCGGCGCGACCCTGCCTTGCCGAAGCCGTCACCGCATCCCAATCAACCGCGGGCACTGGCCCAGCCAGGACGGCCGGCGATGACAGCGCATCTCCCGATCAGGCCGGCGTGGACATGCGGCGGCTGCGCGGGGGAGTGGCCCTGCCAGACCCGGCGGCGGGAGCTGCGAGCCGAGTATGACCGCGCGCCGGTCTCGCTGGCCCTCTACCTGGCCGCTCAGCTCGTCGACGCCGCCCAGGACCTAGCCCACGTCCCTGCCGGCCACGTTTACCACCGCTTCCTCGGCTGGACCCGATGAGCATCCTGCGACCCGGCGACGAGAAGTTCCACTACAGCGACGGCTCCCACAAGTGGATCCCAGCCGACCCGGACTACGACCAGGAGGTCTGGGACGAGCAGGTCCGCCAGCACAAGCAAGGCCACCTCAGGAACGAGCGTCCGAGGGTCCGCATTCAGCGCCTCGCGTGATGCCAGCAGTACAGCAGCGAAGTACAGCAACCGTGCCAACCGAACCGGGCCGAGAAGCGCCTCAGCAGGCCGTTTGACCTCGCATCGAGCCCGGTCCGACCAGCTCGCCGAGAGTTCACACCGAAGAGGTCACCCACGTTCGGGAGGTGGCCTTTCTGCTGTCGTACGGTGCTACGGAAGCGGTGGTTCCGTGCAGCTCTAGCTGCGCGTCTCGGCGTCGGTCGAATCTCACGCTCCTGTGCTCCACATTGCCCGGCCATGCTTGGCCCGACTATGGGGCGGGGCTCTCGGCGAGTCCGGTGCAGGCGTGCAGGCCCGCGTACTTTCGGCGGATCCGGGCCGCGTCGTCCCCGCCGGCGGGTTCGGGTCGGCCGGTGCGTCGGGAGATCGTCGCGGGCACCAGTTCCGTCTTCGAGACCGCCGATCCGTCGAGGGTCACCTGTAGCACCCCCGTGTCGTTGCTGTACGCGTCGTCGCGCCACCACACGAAGTTGCCGAGCCCGTACTGGACGAAGGTCCTGCCGAGCCACCCGTCGCCGAGCAGGAGGTGGGCGTGGGTGCCGACCACCATCGTGGCGCCCGCCCGGGCCATCTCGCCGGCGAACGCGCGAGCCTCGTCGGGTGGACACGCGTCGCCCTCCGTACCCCAGTGAACGTAGACGACGACCACGTCGGCCTGCTGTCGGGCGGCCTGAACTGCGGCGACGGCGCGGGGTAGATCTCTGGTCATCGCGATGCCGGCCCGGGTTTCTGTGGCCCTCCACTGCGACCACAGCTCGTCGACCTGGCTGAACCCGAGTACGGCGATTCTGGTGCCGCGCATCTTGGTGATCCACGGCCGGTAGGCCGCCGCAGCGTCGGCGCCCGCCCCGACGGCCGGCACCCCGGCGGCCCTGGCCGCATCCACGGTGTCGGCCAGCCCGGTCCGCCCGTAGTCCAGCGCGTGGTTGTTCGCGATCGACACGACGTCGATGCCGGCGGCCTTCACCGCGTTGTACGCGCTTGCCGGCGCCCGGAAGTGGAACTCCTTCGGCTCAGGAGCGCCCCGCGTGGTGACCGCCGTTTCCAGGTTGACCATCGCCAGGTCCGCGGCCGACAGGGTTGACGAGATCGACCCGAACGCGGTCGCCGGGTCGTCCAGCAGATCACGCGTACGGTCGGTGAAGTGCACGTCGCCTGCGAACGCCAAGGTGATCTTGGCGGGCTGGGACGGGGACGCCGCCGGCGCGGAACGGGTGGGCGCACCGGCCGGTGGGGTCCGGGCGGCCTCGCACGCCGTCGGCGTCAGAGTCGCTGCCAGCGCGACGAAGGAACGTGCCCATTTCACTCAGCGCAGCGTACGGAAGCCCGCCCCACCCTAGGCCTACTTCGCCAGGATTGCCCTCGGCCTGACCTGCGTGTTGTCGGGCCGAGATGGCAAGGTAGGCGAAACCTGGGCGACAGTTGCTGGCCGGCACCCGACATGTCGGGTACCGGCCAGCAGCAGATCCAGTCATGGGCGATAGCTGACCCGGTCCTGCCGGGGCAGAACTCCGTGTACGGACGAACCGGCTCAGGTCAGGCGACGAAGCGACGACGCCGTTGCGCGCGAAGCAGCACGAGGCCGACCATGATGAGACCACCGCCCACGGCAGTGAGCTTGCCGAGCGTCGGTCCGGAGATTGCCGCGCCGGTCACCGGCAGGCTGGGGCTGGGTGTCCCGCCGCTCGCCGGGCAGGTCTGCGCCAGGTCGAATGTTCCGTCGGTGCCCGTGATCACCGCCGTGGCATTGGTGAGGGCGAACGGATTCACGAACTCGCCGGTCGAGGACAGGCCGGCTGGCGTCCTGATCCACGCCCGGTTGCCGACGATCGCGCGGTCATCGGCGGGCATGGTCGTGATGTTCTCCGTGACGGGGCCACCCTCCGTGGCGAACTCGATGGTCAGTGAGGTGAAGTTGCCCTGCTGCGCGGCCGGCAGGGCGAAGACCCAGACGTCCTCGGCCTGGAAGGGGCCACCACCGAGGTTTGGGTCGCACCTGTGAGCGCCGAATGCGGCCGCCGTCGTGCCGGTGTCCGCCGGATCGATCTTGATCGTCGTGCCACCCCCACCCCACGCTGGTGCGGCAGACCCAAGGCCAATCACGGCGGCCAGCATGGCGGCCCCGGCAAAGCGGGCAAATGATGGTCTGGTCACTAAATCCCCCCAGATGGCGTATTGTTTTTGATACCTCGTGAAGTGGGGCGCGACCCGATGCCAGGCAACCACGGCTGGCGGCTGTAGATTGTCAGAATCCAGCTTTTCCCTAGAGGGCCAGAGGGCCGTGATAAGCCATCTGCGAGCTGCGGCTTCCGAAAAAGTTCTCTTGGCCCAACCGAAGTGGCCCCTGCAGGCGCGGGTCTGCGGGACAAGAGACGGTGCCTGCCGATCAGCCGCCGCCGGCGTCGCGTCCTGAGACGACCGGGAGCGGGTTGGGAGCAACCGGGTGCACTGGACGGCGTTGAACAGCGCCCAACAGCACTGAACGGCACTCAAGTTCACCCGCCCCTGACCCGCGCGTTCCGCTTTCGCAGGTCAGAGTCGGTGCAGCGTCATGCTTCACACCGAAGAGGTCACTGGTTCGATCCCAGTATCGCCCACCATTGGAATAGCGCAGATGAGGCACGCTCGGTCGAGGGTGCCTCTTGCTAATTCCATCGTCAGTCGTCGTTGGTCGTCAGCGGATCGTCAGCGAACGCCTCAGTCGCGTACGACTGCCGTGGTCGTGGAAGCGCAGTCCGCCCGGCGCCATCTTCGCCACGTGTGACACCGCTTCTCGCTCGGTGGTGAACTCCGCCGACCACTCGACGCCCTCGGTGTCGACCCAGGCCGCACGCCACTTGAAGTGCCCCAGCCGATTCACGGTCCTGAGCAGTCCGGCGCGGGCCAGGGACGGCCTCCAGACGCGAGCCCGGAACAGCGTCCGGCGCAGCGGACCACCGGACGAGTCGGTGAAGACCTCACCGCGGGTGCCAGCCGGGAACGCCTCGCGGTGGGCGGTCAGCAGGTCGACGGCGAAGTCCGGCATCGGGAGCAAGGCAGTCGGGCCAGCAAAGGCCCGGCTGCCTTTGTGTGCGGGCGAGAGCAGCGAGCGCGGTTTGCGGCGGCCAGGTCGTGTCAGCGCGTTGATCGCGGCGTGAGCGGACGACGTCGACAGAGCCCGGAAACCCCGAACTTACCGATCGAACTCCCAGTCGTCGAGCCGCGCGTGGATCGGGATCATGTTGATGTGCAGGTTAGTGAAGCCCTCGGACTCGAGTCGAGATAGGCACGCCTCCGCAGCATGGAGCGAGAAGAACGCGCCAAGTTGGCGAAGGCCTTCGCCGCGCTCGTCTGTTTCCTCGACCACATAGGTCAACTCAGGGCTGCGGTATCCCTTTGGAAGGATCATCACCAAGGACTGCCAGGTGCGGAGGTGCCACCGTCCAACTCGCAGACGCACGCGACGGATGCCTTGTATCTCGATCGCAAACACAGACAGAGCATATGCGCGCTCATCGGCTACTTGTTTCATTGACCTACGACCGTGGGCCGGCCAGGCTTCGGTCGAGGCGCCCGGGCTGTCGCTCTCTCATCGGCTGCCCACGCTGGGTGTGTGGTTCTCATCTGGCCTGCGCAGTCCCGGGCGCCGGCCAGCGGTGGCACGCTCTTGATGAGCCAACCCGGGGGCGGCAAGGGGTTTGCGAGCCAGTGCCAACCGGCGCCCTGACGCTACGGGCTGCAGACCCTCGCGTCTGACTCCAGTAGACAAGTCAGGGGTTTGCTCTGCTCGAAGTAGCGTTGCCCTCCCGGCTCGACGAACCAGATGGATCGAGCAATTCCGGCGCCGAGCGGCCCCGTCCCCGATCGGGGACGGGGCCGCCGCGTTTCGGTGCCGCCGCGCGTTGCCGCAGTGCCCGGCGAAGCTGTCAGTCGAGCCGTCGTTCGATCGGCAGGCGTGACCGCGTGAGCAGACCGACGCCGAGCATGCCGACCAGCGGCACCACGGCCAGTGCACCGAGGACGGTCCACGGGACGACGATGGGGTACGGGTCTCCGCTGGGCCAGCTCCGCAGGTAGGTCTGGTTGATCGCGGTGAGGATGACGGCGCCTGCCATGAGCCCGACGGTCATGCCGAGCAGGGACCCGACGCCGGCGATCGTGCCGGACTGGCTCAGCGATAGCTTCCGGCGCACGATCGGGCTGGCGCCGACGGCGGCCAGGATCGACAGGTCCGGTCGGCTGTCGGCGGCGGTGAGCCCGGTCGCGATGCCGACCGCGCCGAGGGTGATCAGCCCGGCCGCCACCGTCAGGATGATCAGGACCGGGTCGTCCGACGTCGCGGGGCCCCGCTCCACCCTGACGTGCAGGCCCGGGGAGAGGGCGCTGACCTCGGCGCGGAACCTGTCCTCTGTCGCCGTGTCGGGAGTCGACGTGGCGATCACGAAGCCCCACTGGTGTGCGATGAGCCCGGAGCGGGCCAGCGCCGCCGGCGAGATGATCGTCCGGTCCGACGGGATTCCGGTGGTGAGGGCGTACCCCGGCAGCTTGAGAGCGGCTGGCTGTTTGGCCCCTTTCAACGGTCCTCCCGGCTTCGGCACCGCGGGTGGGCGCACCGTCACCGTTCCGTCCACCACGTAGCGGGCATCGGTGACGACCAGGCCGCCGGCCCGCAGCGTGGCGACGGCCCGGGAGAGGTCGTCGCCATGGGCTCCCGTGAGGGGCGCCACCGCGCTGCCGTCGTCGACGACAAGGGGAGCGTAGCTACGTGAGTACGTCGCCCGGGACAAGCGACAGCGGGCGTCGGCGCGGGCGTCGCGCTGCTCCTGGGAGGTGAGGGGCCGTTGTGTGCCGAGGAAGGGACACTCTCGCTGCGGCGGAAGCACCACCTCCACGGAGGGGTTGGGGCACTCGCCGGGCTCCCAGCCACGACAACCGGGGACCCGGATCTCGGTTACCTGGGAGGCGGGCAGGGCACGGTTGGCGATCGCCGCGAGCCGGTCGGCCCGGATCGACGGCTGATCCCGTCGGAGCGGATTCACCACGGTCACGTAACCGGCTGGCGTGTCCGGGCGATAGGTCGCCACTGACCGGGCGTCGCTGCTGTTCTGGTAGACGCCCAGGCAGATGGTTCCGGCCACCGCGGCCATCACGGCGGAGATCGCGGGGGCGGTCGCGGCCCGGTTGCGGCCGGCGTCGCGGAGCGCGAGCCGCGGCGTCAGCGGTAGGTGCTGGCCGAGCCGGGCGAGCAGGCCCACCAGGGCCGGGGTGCAGAGCACCAGGCCGAGTTGGGCCAGCACCAGCCCGGCCAGCAGCAGGTTCGTCGTCACGTGGACCGCGGCGTACGCCGCCAGCCCGACACCGCCGGCGGCGAGCGCCAGCCCGACGGCCACCCACCGCCGCCGAGACCGCGTCACGCCCCGACGTCCGCTCAGCGCGACGACCACGTTCTGCCGCGCCGCCACGATCGCGGGCACCAGCGCCGCCGCCACCCCGGTCAGTACGGCCAGCCCGGCGACAGCGAGTAGGGCGAGGGGGAAGAAGCGGTACCCGCCGGCCCGCGCGTGGGCCAGGTGCTCCTCCACGAGCGGACGCCCGGCGACCGCCAGGAGCGCGCCCAGCAGGATCCCGGCGGCGGCCCCGATCAGGCCCAGCACCACGCCGTCCGCGAGCACGATCCGGCGCAGGTGGGCGGGACTGCCGCCGTTGGCGGCGACCAGAGCGAGGTCGCGTTGGCGGCGCCGCGCACCGATGGCGAACGCCGGCCCGGCCAGCAGCACGATCTGCATGGCACCGAGCCCGCCGAGCAGTACGCCGACGCCGACCGACCGGGCATCCACCTCCGACTGGGAGTCCTGCGGCACCGACGGCGGGTCGAGCAGCACCACCCGGGAGATCACCGTGATGCCCTCGGTGTTCAGCTTCCTAACCTGGTCCCAGCCGATCGGGGCCGGGGCGTCGACCAGCCACGCGCTCGGGGGATCGCTGCGGGCGGCCGGGGGTAGCACGATGACCTCGCCGAGGTCGTCCGGAATCTCGACGACCCCGACCACAGTGAACCGCCGCGACCCCTCGGCCAGTTCGACCGTCCCGCCGAGGGCCACACCGAGCCGGCGCAAGGCGGCCTCGCTGGCGGTCACCTCGGTCGCGCTGGTTGGCGCACGTCCCGTCCGTAGGCGCGCCATCCCCTCGGTGACCGGGTCCGCCAGGTCCAGCCCGTACGACGGGATGGGGCCGAGGCCGTCGGCCGTGCGCCAGTCCCACTTCTGTTCGTTCCAGACCGGGACGACCCGGCTGCTGGACGGCAGGGCGGTGGTCACCTCGGCGGTGGTCGCCGGTTCGTGGTCGGCGGTGGCGCTGCGGTGGAAGCCGGTGGCGGCGAGGAGGTCGCCATCGGGACTCTGCTCGATGGCGCCGACGTAGTCCCAGGTCAGCCTGGCGTCGGCGGCGCCGAGTGTGCGTTGCAGCCGCTCGGCGGCGGTGAGCCGGAACATGTCGTAGGACGCGGCGGCGAAGCTGAGCGCCAGCACGGGCGTCGCGATCAGCGCCACCACCAGCGCGCTGCGTCCCTTGGCCCGGCGGCATTCGCGCCACGAGATGCGCAGCGCGGTACGCCAGGAGGTCAGGGCGTCCGACAGGCGGTTTGGTCGCCGGGTCATCGGGCCGTCCCGTCCAGCAGTCGCTCGGGCCGGTCCAGTGGCCCCGACCTGGCGGTGACCACGCCGTCCTGCATGAACACCACCCGATCGGCCCAGGCCGCGTGTCGCGCCTCGTGGGTGACCAGTATGGCGGCGGCCCCGGCGTCCACCCGGGCGCGGAGCACCCGCAACACCGCCTCGCCGGTCTGCGAGTCGAGCGCCCCGGTCGGCTCGTCGGCGAGGACCAGCCGGCGCCGGCCGATCAGGGCGCGCGCGATCGCCACCCGCTGCTGCTGGCCGCCGGAGAGTTCGTCGGGGAAGCGCTTGGCGAGGTCGGTCATGCCCACCTCGGAGAGGGCGGCGGCGGCGCGCCGGCGGGCCTGCCGTACGGAGCTGCCGTCCAACTCGAGTGGCAGCGCGACGTTCTCCACCGTGGTGAGGCCGGGCAGCAGGTTGAGGTGTTGGAACACGTAGCCGATCGAGCGTCGGCGCAGCGCGGCGAGCCGTCCACGGTCGAGCGTGTCCAGCCGTTCGCCCTCGACCCATACCTCGCCCTGGGTCGGGCGGTCCAGCCCGCCGGCGAGGTTGAGCAGGGTCGACTTACCGGAACCCGAGGGCCCCATGACGCCGACGAGTTCGCCGGGGCGTACGGCGATACTGACACCACCGAGCGCGGTCACCGCCGCGTCGCCCGTGCCGTGCCTCCGGAACGCGTTACGGATCTCCAGCACGTTCACCGGGCCGACTCCAACAGTGGGGTGGCGGGCGCGGCTTGCGCCAGCGTCGAAGCCGATGGGCGCAATCCGGGGACGTTCGGTCGGCGGGCGGACCGGGCATGAGGGCAGAGGTTCACACCTACTGAGTATGCATACCGGGTATGTAGAACGCAATGATGGAAGCCGGTGTGAACAGTGGCTCGATCCACCGAGCAGCCGAACGTCCAGATCAGACCTGAGCACTTCCATCGCGGCCAGCGCGCGCCCGCGCCAGTCCGCCATTTCCATAAACTATGAATATAAAGATGCTATGCTTCGAGCGTGAGTCGTCAAGACACCGCTCCTGCCGCGTCCGCCGCCATCGGGGCAGCCCTCTACGGCCTGGCCACCAGGGCCGCGAGACGCCTGCCCCGGGACATGAGCCTGACGTCCGCCGCCACCCTGGCCACCCTGGACCGGACCGGCCCGCGGCGCATCACCGATCTGGCCGCGGTCGAGGGCGTCACCCAGCCCGCGATGACCGCCCTGGTCCGGGTGATGGAGGAGTCGGGCCTGGTCGAGCGGCGGGGCGACGCGTCCGACAAGCGGGTCACGCTGGTGTGCCTGACCGAGGCCGGCGCCTCCTATGTCCGGACGCGGCGCCAGGCGGGCGTCCACGCGTTCGAGCGGTTGATCGGCGCGCTCACCGGCGACGAGGTCGAGGCGCTGGTGGCGGCCCTTCCGGCGCTGAAGCATCTGGCAGAGCTCGAAAGCCAGGACCGCGAAGGACCGAAGCAGTGACCGGGCAGCCGGTCGGCAGGTCGGTGAAGGCGTTCCCGGTGGCGCGTTCCGAGGCGCGGCTGCTGGTCCCCGCCCTGGTGTTCATCGCTCTGGTCGTGGCGGCGGTCGCCAGCCTCGGGACGCCGCTCATCACCAGCGTGGCGACCTCGTTCCACGTCTCGCTCGGCAGCGCGCAGTGGACGCTGACCGTCGCGCTGCTCAGCGGCGCCGTCGCCACGCCGGTCCTGGGCCGGCTCGGAGCAGGCCCGCACCGGCGGGCCACGATCCTCGCCACGCTGGCGGTCGTCGTCGCCGGCAGCGCGCTCACCGTGCTGCCGCTGCCGTTCGCGTGGCTGCTGGCCGGCAGGGCCGCCCAGGGCATCGGGCTCGGGCTGACGGCGCTGATGATGGGCGTGGCCCGGGACCACCTCCCCGAGGAGCGCAGCGCGGCCGTGATCGCCCTGATCTCGGTGGTCTCGATCATCGGGGCCGGCGTCGGCTACCCGCTGGCCGCACTGCTCGCCGAGCTCGGCGGGGTACGGGCCGCCTACGGCCTCGGCCTGGTCGTCACCGCCGCCGCCCTCCTGACCGCGTGGCGCTCCATGCCCGAAGCCCCCGAAGGCCGCTCCGCCCACGTGGACGTGGCAGGCGCGGTCGTCCTGGCCGCTGCGCTGCTCCTGGTGCTGTTCCTCGCGGGCGAACGGAACCTGTGGAGCCGGCACCTCGCCGTGGCGGCGGGCATCGCCGTCGTCGCGGTGGTGCTGCTGTGCGTCTGGGCCGTCATCGAGCTGCGCAGCACGACGCCCCTGGTCGATGTGCGGGCGGTGCGGCACCCGGCGGTCGCCGGGGCGAACCTCGCCATGTTCGTCGGCGGGATCGGCATGTACCTCCTGCTCACGCTCATCACCCGGTACGCGCAGACGCCGCACGGCGCCGGCTACGGCTTCGGGCTGACGACCTTCGTCGCCGGGCTGGTCCTCATCCCGTTCTCGGTGCTGGGGTTCGTCGCCGGCAAGCTCACGCCGCGGGTCCGGACGCGGATCGCCGACCCCCTGCTCCTGGCCGGCAGCGCCGTCGTGGTCGGCGGCGGGTTCGCCCTGTTCGCGGCGGCCCGGTCGGACCTGGCCGAACTGTTCGCGGCGATGGGCGTGCTCGGCTTCGGCGTCGGCGGCTTCTCGGCCGCGATGCCCGGCGTCATCCTGGCCGTCACCCCCAAGAGCGAGACGTCGAGCGCCATGAGCTTCAACTACGTCGTCCGCAGCGTCGGGTACTCCCTGGGCAGCGCCATCGGCGGCCTGATCCTCGCCGCTGGCACCGGGCCCGGCCACCTCTTCCCCGACGACAGCGCCTACACCACTGCGGCGCTCGTCGGCATCGGCGCGATGGCGATCACGACGCTGACAAGCCTCGCTCTCGCCCGCCGACGCTCGTCCGAGACCAACCCGTAGGTCAGATGCACTCATCCCGACACTGGAGGTTCCATGCCCAAGGGCTACTGGGTCAGCGTCTACCGCACCATTTCAGACCCTGAGAAGCTGGCTGCTTACAACAAGCTGGCCGGTCCGGCCGTCAAGGCCGGGGGCGGTCGGACCCTCGTCCGTGGCGGTCGGGTCGTGGCGCATGACGCCGGAATTGCCGAGCGCACCGTCCTGGTCGAGTTCGACAGCTTCGAGCAGGCCGTCGCGGCGCACGAGAGTGCGGCCTACCAGGAGGCGCTGGTCGCCCTCTCCGACGGCGTCGAGCGCGACTTCCGCATCGTCGAAGGCATCGACTGACCGAGGTCCAGAGAGTACGACAGCGGCCTGCCGCCGGTGTCCTGTCTCAGGACCTGCGTGACAGGTCGGTACCAGGACCTGGGTGACACTCCGCCAACCCGCTCGTGTCTCAGCTAGAGATGGGTTCGACCGCATCCCCTAGTGCGATACGACCAGGGCGTTCGACTGTGGCCCACACGCCAAAGGTCATGTCGTGGTGATCGGCGACAGTTCTCAGGAGATGCCCGTGCTCCGGGGCGTCCTCCTGAGCGAGGTCGATCATGACGCATCGAGTAAGCCGCTGGCGTGGTCTCAAGACGACATCGGAACCGATGCGAACAGCTCTTCCGAGCCATCCGTCTTCAGGGAAGTCGCTTCCCGGCACATCGACAAGCAGGTTGGCGCGGAACCGCAACGGCTCAACCGGCTCCCCCAGGAGATCATGGAGTCGTCGCAGGGCGGCGGTGCTGATCAGGCTTACCGGTCCCTCGTCGTGGTGCATGACCTCAGCCTGACGCTCGATCGTGACGCGACGGGCGAGCACCTTGCTGACAGCCTCATGCCCTGCTGCTGCATCGGCGGCGAAGCGGTGTCCGTCGGGCAGCTCGACGAGCGGCACCGGATCACCGAAATGCCCGCGGAGCGTGAACAGGCCCGGCATCCGTCGGAAGCGACGGGTGTTCTTCCCGCTGCCCAGCTTCCCGTCTGCGTCCCGCACGGCCCACAAACGGTCACCAACTAATCCCCGCTGGTCGACCTCCACGGCGGCGAGCTGCTCGCCGAGTAGCGACTTGATCGGATACCGGCGGATCTCGGCTAGCTCCATCGGCGTCACTGTAGGTGGCCGGACGAAGGACGGCTGGCCGCTGCCGGCCGATTGATTTCGTACAAGAGCGACAGCTGACGGTACGCCAATATGGGGGCATCCCAGAGCAGAGGAGCGCCCCATGGGCAAAGTAGTCATGTACAGCTCGGTGTCGGTGGACGGCTTCGTCGCGGACGAGAATGACCAGCCCGGACCGCTGTTCGACTGGTTGTCCAGCGGTGACGTGCCGTTGGACTCCAGCGGCGAGGTGACGGTGTCGCAGACGTCCTACGACTACACCCGGCCGTACTGGGACCAGATCGGCGCGACAATCGTCGGCCGCCACGTCTTCGACATGACGGACGGCTGGGACGGGAAGCCTCCGGGCGGGGTAGACCACGTGGTCGTCGTGACGCACCGGCCGAAGCCCGAGGGCTGGGACCCCGAGGCGCCGTTCCACTTCGTCGACGGCGTCGACGCAGCCGTGGCCAAGGCGCAGGAGCTTGCGGGTGACCGCATAGTCGAGGTCGCGGCTGGCGACGTCGGTGGCCAGGTACTTGCCGCAGGCCTGGTCGACGAGGTGCGCATGGACGTCGTACCCGTCGTGTTCGGGTCCGGCAAGCGCTACTTCGGGTCGGTCCACGCGCAGCACCTGTTGGAGGATCCGGACGTGGTGATTCCGGGCAACCGGGTGCTTCACCTGCGCTATCGGGTGCGCCGTTGACCGATCCGAGCGGGTACGCGAAGAAGTCCACTGCGAACGGTGACACGTCGGCTCTCCTGACCGCCAACTTGCTGCTTTACTATGGTACTAGGAAAGCAGAAAGGGCTACCGTGTTCGTCTTCCGGCTCGACACCCACTCCGGCGTGCCGCCGTACCTGCAACTCGTCCAGCAGGTCCGCCAGGCGGTGCTGCTGGGCTTTCTCCAACCCGGTGACCGCCTCCCGCTCATCCGCGAGGTGGTCGAGGACCTGGCGATCAATCCGAACACCGTCGCCAAGGCGTACCGGCAGATGGAGCAGGAGAGCCTGGTCACCGGCCGGCCCGGCCAGGGCACGTTCGTCACTGAACAGCAGTCGGCCGCGATGTCGGCATCGACGTACACGTCGCTGCGCCGCGGCCTGACGACCTGGCTGCGCCGCGCCTACGGGGCCGGCCTCGACGAGCAGGCGGTCAACGCGCTTTTTACCTCCGTCCACCAGCAGACGAGGAATGAGGACGTGGCGTGACAGCGACCGAGTTCGCGCTGCGCACCGACGGTGTGGGCAAGCGCTACCGGAAGGGCTGGGCGCTGCGCGACTGCAGCCTGGCCCTGCCGGCAGGCGGCGTGATCGCCCTGGTCGGGCCGAACGGCGCGGGCAAGACCACGCTGCTGCGCCTGGTCGTCGGGTTGCTGGCACCGAGCACCGGCACGGTGGAGGTCCTCGGCCACGACGTCACCGCCAGCACCCCGCAAACCCTGTCCCGGGTCGGGTTCCTGGCCCAGGACCACCCCCTGTACAAGCGCTTCACCGTCGCCGAGATGCTCCGCTTCGGCCGGGCCTGCAACCTGCGGTTCGACCAGGGGCTGGCCGAGCGCCGGCTGGCGAAGCTGGGCATCCCGCTCGACCGCAGGGCCGGTACGCTCTCCGGCGGGCAGCAGGCCCAGGTCGCGTTGGCTCTGGCCCTGGCGAAGCGGCCGGACCTGCTTGTCCTCGACGAGCCGGTGGCCAGCCTCGACCCGCTGGCCCGGCACGAGTTCCTGCAGGTCCTCATGGGCGCGGTGGCCGAAGGCGGGGTGACCGTCCTGTTCTCCTCCCACGTCGTGCACGAGCTGGAGCGCGTCTGCGACCACCTGGTCGTGCTCAACCACGGCCGGGTCACGCTCACCGGTGCCATCGACACCCTCCTCGCCGAGCACCGGCTGCTCGTCGGCCCGCGCACGGCCACCGACCTCGACCGGGCCGGCACCGTCGTGGAGGCCGTCCACAGCGACCGGCACACGACCCTGCTGGTACGCGACGGCGCGATCCCGGCCGCGCCTGGGTGGCAGGCCCAGCCGGTCGCGCTGGAGGACCTGGTGCTGGCGTACCTGCGCCGGCCGTCCGAGCCGAGCGCCGCGGTCACGTCGGGGGTGGCGGCATGGCGTGGTTGATCTGGCGCCAGCACCGGACCGAGGTCTGCGTCCTGGGTCTGCTTGTCGGCATGTTCGGCATTGCCCTGCTCGTGCTCGGGACGCAGGCCCACGACCTGTTCCCCGGCGGTCCCGCCCGGTGTGCGGGAGAGGCCGGTATCAACGAGGCCTGCGCGGCCTCCTTCCGCCGGCTCGACGAGGAGTACGGGTACGTCGAGAACCTCCTGGCGGGCTTCTATCTGGTCCCCGTCGTCATCGGTGCGTTCCTCGGTGCGCCACTGCTCGCGCGCGAACTGGAGGACGGCACCTGGCAGCTCGCCTGGACGCAGGCCGTGCCGCGGATGCGCTGGCTGGCGGCCAAGCTCGCGGCACTGGCCGGCGTCACCGTCACGCTCACCGGGATGTTCACCGCGGTGCTCACCTGGTTCCGGCAGCCATTCGACGCGTGGGAAGGGCGGTTCCAGTACGACGCCTTCGACCTGGAGGGACTTGTTCCGGTGGCGTACGCGCTGTTCGCGTTCGGCGTCGCCACCGCCGCGGGGGCGATCCTGCGGCGCAGCCTGCCCGCGTTCGGCGTCGCGTTCGGGGCGTTCCTCGCCGCCCGGATGTCGGTGGCGCTGTTGGCCCGTCCCGCGTACGCCACGCCGCTCACCACCATGGAGCCGGTCCCCGTCGGCGGCTCGAAGGACCAGGCGGGGCACTGGCCCGTGCCCAGCTTCGCTGACTGGATGATCGAACACGGCTACGCGGACGCCACCGGGCGCAGGCTGAGCTGGACCGAGTACTACGAGCTGGAGGGCGCCGCCAACCGGGCCGGCGCCAACCTCAACCAGTTCCTGCACGCGCGGGGCATCCAGCAGTTCGGGGTCTACCACCCGGCCGACCGGTTCTGGACGTTCCAGCTCATCGAGGCGGCCCTGTTCATCGCCGTCGCGGCGGTCCTGATCGGGGTGGTGGTGTGGCGGGTACGGCGCCGCATGATCTAGTGCCCTGACCACAAACGTTCACGGTGTTGGTTGACACGCTGTTCGGCTTGTCGGCCGGGCGGCGTGTCGACGTTCACGCTGTGTGGATGGCAGAGCTGGCCGTCTTGCCTTAGCGGTGATTTCCGTCGAGCGTCGGTAGCAGCGGGTAGCGGCACCTCAACCCGCCGTGACTGCTGTCGACCAATCAGGCTCGGCGCTGCTGGAGACGGATGTCATTGGCGGCCGACCACTGAACCACACCGGTGTTCCGTCGGCGAGCAGTGCGCCGAGTTCAGGACGGCTTCGGCGCCGGCGCTCCGCCCGGCTGTCGACGAGTTCGTCCGACAAATTCGCTACTCGGCGGCCGGAGCGCAGTGATACACAACCGAGGTGCAAAACATTGTGAAGTTCCCCGAGGTCCTGCGGATGATCGAAGACCGCTCGGCCGCGTTCCGCGCCGCGATCGCGTCCGCCCCCGACCTTGACGTCCAGGTCCCGACCTGCCCGGACTGGACGCTGCGCGAACTGGCGCAGCACCTCGGCGACGGCCGCCGCCGCCAGGCCGCCATCATCGCGGCGGGCCCGGGCGCTGAGCCCCCGGCGAGGACGGACCCGAAGGGCGCCCCGACCGCGCCCCGGGACCGCGAAGCCCTGGACGCCTGGCTCGCCGAGTCGACCGAGCTCATGCTCGACGTGATGCGCGAGGCCGGCCCGGACCGCGGCTGCTGGACCTGGTGGGGCCGCTCGCAGGCCCCGGAGACCAGCGGAGCCGTGGCCCGGCACCAGATCCAGGAGATCGCCGTCCACACCTACGACGCCCAGCTCACCCAGGGGGCCGCACAGCCGCTGCCGACGGACGTCGCGGTCGAGGGCGTCGACGAGTTCCTGACGACCGTCTCGGCGACGACCGTCCCCTGGCCGTTCAAGCCGGCGACCATCGACCTGCACACGACCGAGGGCCGCTCCTGGCGCCTGACCCTCAACGCCGACGGCGTCCGTTGCGACGACCTCGCCGCCGACGCGGAGCCGGGCGACATGGCGATGCGAGGCGCAGCGAGCGAACTGGTCCTCTACTTCTACGCGCGCGTCCCGCTCGACGGCCTGGAGACCACCGGCGACACCGAGCCGATGGAGCAGCTCGCAGACTGGGACCCGAACGCGTAAGACCCGCACGTGTGACGCATCTGTCGGTGGTGCGCGCGCTCCTGCGGGCGCCACTGGGCCCGGGGTTAGCGCAGGGCCTCGTGGCCGATGCGGATCACCCGGCCGTGCACCCCTGCGCTGGAACTCGGTTGCCGCCTGTGTTGGTGCTCCCCGGCGCACGATCCGTTGGTAACTGCTGGCCCTCCTGGTCGGTCAGCCTCCTGATCTCGACCAGCTCCGCCACGACGCCCCCACACCCGTCGGATGTCCGTCTCATCCAAACCGGTTCCGGCCCCGCCGCCAACCCGGTAAACGTTGCCGGTCAGAGCACTAGCCGGGTGGTGACGGCGGGTCGGGCGGGCGCCCGCGGGCGCGGGCTTCCTCGGATATGGCGATCCCGGTCAGGACGAGGGCAGCGGCGGCGGCGACCACGACTGGCTGCAGGGGGAGCATCGCCGGCGCCAGGGCGGCCAGCGCAAGGACGCCGATCGGCCGGGACCGGGACACGCGGCCGAATACCGCGTGCTCGAAGCGGGCGCGCCCGACCAGGTACAGCGCTGGTCCGCCGAGGATGACGGCGATCCAGGCCGGTGGGGTGTGCCCGAGTGGATGGGCGATGACAAGTTCGGCGCCGACGGCTGCGGCGGCCACGCCGGCCACCATGGCCAGGTGGGCGTACGACGCCCATCGGGCGAGGCGGACCGGGTCGGTCGACGCGGCAATCGCTTCCGCCAGGACCTGCCCGGCGCGGTAGATGTAGATCCGCCACAGCAGCACGGTGGTCGCGATCGACACTGCGAAGGCGGCAGCCGCGTCCGGCGCGAAGCCGCTGCTGCTCAGCGCCAGACCGGTAACCAGGATCAGCTCGCCGAGCGCGATGATGAAGAACTGCCGGTAGCGCTCGGACAGGTGCTCGCCCGAGATCACCAGGTCCTGGCTTGGCGTATGGCCCGCCCTCGGGGTGGGGAAGCCGATTCTGCCTGCCGTGTGGTCCAGGACCACCGCGAGGGCCCACAACGCGCCACGCGCCGTACCGTGCACGAGCGCCCCCGCGATCCACGGCAGTGCCGACAGGCTGTACCAGAACAGCCCCCGGGCGACGTGGCGCTGCAGTTCGTGGCCACGGAGAGCGACCATGAGGACGAGCCCGCGGCTGAGCTGGACGGCGACGTAGGCGCCCGCGAAGATCAGGCCCGTGTCGCCGAATGCCTCGGGCACCGCCGCCGCCATCACCAGGCTGCCGACCATGGTCGCGATGACGAGCGCCTGGATGACCGGTCGTTGCGGGTCCGTGCGGTCGGTCAGCCACGCGGTGCTGGACCAGACCCACCACATGGCCGCCAACAGCACCAGCGTCCGGAAGACGCCGCTCCAGCCGAGATCGTCGGCCAGGCCGCGCGAGAGCTGAGCGAGCGCGAGGACAAACACCAGGTCGAAGAAGAGTTCCAGGAACGTGGCGCGCTGTGGACCCCCGGGTCTCCGCAGCAGCTCGGCCGCCCTGCTCGTCGTCATCCGCTCGCCCGTTCTACCAGCCTTGCCCATCTTGTGGCATTTTGCCACTGCGTCAGCGGTCGTGGCCGCGGACGTGGTCAGCGTTCGCGAGGTCGGCCGGCCCGAGGACCGGGCTCCGTCCACGCCCGATCCCCGGGTCACCGCCCCGCGCCTCAGGTCAGGTCGATACGAGGACCCGCGTCGTCAACCGCGGCCACGCAACTCATGCGCCAACGTGCGGGTCTCCCTCGATCAGTCGCCGTCGGGATGTCACCATCGCCTGTCAGCCTGGCGGAGCATGTCGTCCTGTTCGGCGTCGGGCATGAGCTCCCTGACCTCCTGCGCGCAGCGGCACGTGACGGCGATCTTGGCAGCCCACGCCAACGCTTCCTCGCGGGAGGCCACGTCGACGACCGCGAACCCGCCGATGACCTCCTTGGTTTCCGGGTAAGGGCCGTCGGTGACCATCCCGTCCGTGGCCACAACGCTCGCCTGCTGCCTTTCCAGCCCGGCGCCGAACACCCACACGCCGGCGTTCACGGCCTCCTGGACCACCGCGTGCGAGGCCTTGGCCACGTCGGGCATCTCCTCGCCGGGGATGTGGTCCATCGCGCCGTCATTGAACGAGATCAGGTAACGCGTCATCCCATGACTCCCTTGTCCTGTCGGCCTTCTCCGGCCGCCTCTCACCTGTTCTACGAACGACTCGCTCCGGATCCGACGCTATGCCAGGAGAACTTTCCGCGTGACCCCCGCCGCTCGGCGCCTGCGCGGTAGGCCGCCCACTCGCCGGTCCACAGGGCGAGGTCGGGTACCCAGCTCTCGGTGCTCTGCCGGGCTTTGGCCGACCACTTCGCGCGTTCCTTGACCGAAGTCGTCCAAGACCTCGCGGTCGGTCACGCTCCACGCGGCGGACTGGGCCAGCCATTCTTCTGCCTCGCCGGCGCTGTGGCCACTGCCGATCAGCCCGGAGATGGGCAACGCGGCGGCCACGGAGTGGTCGATGTCGGCCGCGAGGGGAGCGAGGTTGCGCGCCTCCACCGCCGTGTATTCGGCCAGGGATCCGTTGCGGGTCCAGTCGGTCAGTCCGAACACCCGCTGGCCCACGGTGAGCGGGCCGCTGCTTGAGCCCACTTCACCAACCTCATCGGTACGCTGCTGAGCCCGCGTCGCGTCAGCTGGGCCAGGGCGAGCCGGCGATGCGCTGAACCGTCGTCACCCGCTGGAATCCGGGGATGAAGTGTTCGAGCACGTCGGAGTTCACGGTGCCGTTCGTTGTTTCGGGCCGGTTCTTCAGCCCGTCGACGTAGGTCCGCAGAAACTCGTTCTTGAAATCGCCTCGCGGATGGACGGCGAGGATGTCGTCCAGCTGATCCTGCTCCAGTCCGTCCAGGCCGAAGCCGAGCACGTCGGTCAGGACACCGAGGTACGTGGTCGCGATTTCCGGGGCCATCCGGTCGGGGATGCCCGGCGTGGTGTGCAGCGCGATCGCCGTCCACACGGTCTCCGCGGCGGCCGTCGAGAAACCCCGGTCCAGGAGGAACGAGCGCGCGTGGTCGGCCCCGTCGACTTCGAAGCGCTGCTCGACGTCGGAAAAGGGAGTCAGAAGGCCGGTGTCGTGGAACATGGCCGCCAGATAGAGCAGCTCCGGGTCCGGTTTCACGCCGAGCTTCCGGGCGTGGATCAGGCTGAAGAAGAAGACCCGTCGGGAGTGATGGTAGATGAGAGGACTGGTCGTTTCCTGGATGCGCCTGGTCGTTTCCGCGACCGCCGCCGTCTCGGGAACTTCCAGCCCCGCGATGACCTCTGGCATGATCTCTGACCTTCCCTGAAGAGTGTGGCCGGCGTCCATGCTGCCCACCGATCGTCGTACGGCGCCGCCTTCGTCCGGCCAGGAAACCCTCATATCTGGACAGGCCCAGCCGGGCTTGATCAGCTGAAGATCACGGAGTTCGCCTTCCTGCAACGGTGGCGTGCTACCAATAGGCGGTGCCCACACCTCCCGTTCCGGCGACCGGACGGCGGTCAGAGCCGGGGTCGGGCCAGACCGCGCGCCGGGGGAACCGGCGCGGTGAATGCCGGCCCTCATCGCGTCGCGGTCTTCGTCTACGACGGAGTGACATTGCTGGACGTCGCCGGTCCCGCGGAGGTGTTCAAGGAGGCGAACCGGTTCGGTGCCGACTACCGGATCGTGCTGCTGTCGCCGACCGGCGCGGACGTCACGTCGAACCTCGGGGTCCGGATCGCGGTCGACGGCGCCGTCTCCTCGGCGCCGGCGTCCGACACGTTGCTGGTGGCCGGGTCCGACCGCTATCCGCGCGCTGGTGTGCCGGCCGACCTGGCGGACGCCGCACGGATACCGGCGGCCGTGGCCGGTCGGGTCGCGTCGATCTGCACCGGCGCGTTCGTCCTCGCCGCCGCGGGCCTTCTCGACGGCAAGCGCGCGACCACCCACTGGCAGGTGGCGCACGAGCTTGCCGCCCGGCACCCGACGTGCCGCGTCGAGCCTGACGCGATCTACGTTCGCGACGGCACGACGTACACGTCGGCAGGGGTGACGGCCGGTATCGACCTGGCGCTCGCTCTCGTCGAAGAGGACCAGGGGCCCGGCGTGGCGCGCAGGTCGCCCGCGCCCTGGTGGTGTACATGCAGCGTGCGGGCGGGCAGTCGCAGTTCTCGGCACCGCTGCAGGGACCACCGCCCCGGTCGGCGGCTCTCCGTAAGATCACCGACCTGGTGACGGCGAACCCCCGCGGGGACCACTCGCTCGGCGAACTCGCGAGACACCTCAACGTGAGCACGCGGCACCTCAGCCGGCTCTTCCACGACGAGCTGTCCACGACACCGGCCCGCTACGTGGAGAGCATCCGATTCGACCTGGCCAGGGCGCTGCTCGACCAGGGACACAACGCGACTCAGGCCGCGACGCGCGCCGGGTTCCCCAGCTACGAGAGAGCCCTGATCGAGCTTGAACGACAGACCGTCGGGGTGGACTGAACGCGTATCGAGCTGTTTCCGCCGGCCTGCCCCAGGTCGTCCCGGCCGCGCGCTGTCTCCGGTTCCGGCTCCTGGCGGGCGGGCATAACGGCCGGTCCGGCGGGCACTCACCTGCGGAATGCCAGAAGTCGAAAGCGTGCACCACGCCAAGGCCGCACTGCAACGCGCATCTCGACAACTGACATCTGCGTCTGCGGGTCATCGGATGGCGCTCCTGCAACGGCGGCGACATGTGCTGTGACCGGGCGGGTGGAGCGGAAAGCTTCGCGGGCCCGGCGCGAGGGAGGAATCAGGGCATGACGGCAACCAACCAGAGCCGGCCTCCAGGCGGCGGCACGGGGGAGCAGGCCCGGCAGCAGGCGTCCCGGGTCGGGCAGCACGCCATGCAGACGGGTGGCCAGGTGGCGCACGCCGCCACCGAGCAGGGCGGGCAGGTGGCCGCCGAGGCGGCGCAGCAGGCGCGGAACCTGACCGGGCAGGCCACCACGCAACTGCGGGACCAGGCTCGGACGCAGCAGCACCGGGCCGCCGACGGTTTGCGCGACCTCGGCCGTGAGCTGGGCTCGATGGCCGAGCAGAGCGGCGAGTCCGGCATGGCCGGCGAGGCCGTCCGCCGGGCGGCCGACGCGGCGCAGCGCGCCGCCGGATGGCTCGACCAGCGGGAGCCGGGCGACGTCCTGGACGAGGTGCGAGGGTACGCCCGGCAGCATCCCGGAACGTTCCTCGCCGGCGCGGTGGTGGCGGGCCTGCTGGTCGGCCGGCTCACGAGAAACATGACCGGCTCCGACGGGTCGGGCTCCGGCGCCCAGCCGGCCCAGCCGGCGTCGCCGTCGTCCGAGCGGGCGGTCGAGGCGCCGCACATCGGAGACCAGCCCTACACCGGGGTGGCCCGGGCGCAGAACGTGTCGCCGGCCGGCCGGCCGGAGCCGGAAATCCCGGGCGGGGTGGCACCGTGAGCGCCCCGGAGAAGGAACGGACGCAGTCCTCCGTCGGCGAGCTGCTGGGCGACGTGACCCGGGATCTCTCCACACTGGTCCGCAAAGAGGTCGAGCTGGCCAAGGCGGAGCTGCGCGAGGAGGCGACCCAGGCCGGCAAGGCCGGCGGCATGTTCGGCGGGGCGGCGCTGGCCGGTTTCCTGGCCGTGCTGTTCGTGTCGTACGCGGTGTGGTGGGGTCTGTCGAACGTCATGGATGAGGGATGGGCCGCACTGATCGTGGCGGTCGTCTGGGCGGTTGCCGCCGCCATCCTGCTCGCCAACGCGCGGACCAAGATGCAGCAACTCCGTGCGGTCCTGCCCCGGACGAAACAGACCGCGCGGGAGATGCCGCAGGCCATGCGAGGACGGTGACCGAGCCAGAGGGGAGCGGATCATGTCCAACGATCCGGATCGGATCCGATCAGAGATCGAGAGCACCCGGAGCGACTTGAGCAGCGACGTGGATGCGCTGACCGACAAGATGAACCCGCGTCGGATCGCCGGTGAGCGTGTCGGGCAGGCTCGCGGCGCGCTGACCCGAGCCAGGGAGAAGGTGATGGGCGCGCAGACGGACGGGCACGGTGCCGGCCAGCGGATGTCGCAGGCTGCCGGTTCGGTCCGCGAGGGGACGCGATCGCTCGGGCACCAGTCCCGCGCGCAGGCGCAGAGCGCTGCCGGCATGGTCCGGGACGAGGCGCGGTCGCTCGGGCAGCAGTCCCGGGCGCAGACCCAGGGCAACCCGCTCGCGGCCGGCCTGATCGCCTTCGGCGCCGGACTGCTGGTGTCCTCCCTGATCCCGCCCAGCCGCCCGGAGCGGCAGTGGGCCGGACAGGCCCGGGGCATGGTCCAGGAGCACTCCGCCGGGCTGCGCGAGCAGGCGAGCCAGGTCGGTAACCAGCTCCGGGACGACCTGCGCGAGCCCGCGCAGCAGGCGGCCCAGTCGGTGCGGTCCACCGCCGCCGAGGGCGCGTCCGCCGTCCGCGACCAGGGCCGATCGGCCGCACACCAGGTTCAGGAGGACACCCGGAACGCCGCCGGGGAGGTCCGGCACCGCTAGATCGGCGTGGCCGTTCGGGCTCTGGCCCGCCGTCACCATGGTCTGCTGCCTGTCTGGCAGCAGACCATGCTCGTTTGGGGCGGGGAGGGGCCGACGGGTACGCAGGTTTTGCCGCACCAGGCCCTGGGTCAGAGGAGCCGCACATGCTATGGACGGGGGCGTGCTCGACCCTGCGCGGCGGGGCCGTCCGACCCGCGCGGGACCTCGCCGGCAGCCGCGGCGGCGTAGCTCAGGTCGGCCCCGGGCGGGGTTTTCTTACCGCCCGGGGCCTGACCGGGAACACTCTCGCGAACCGCGTCCCGGCTTCCTCCCGGTATGCCCACCCGGACCGCGTCGATGCGTCCCGTCACGTTCGTCGACGATCATCCGCGCTAGGGTCGGGCGCGCTGCCCTCCCGTCTCCGCGCGGGCACCTGATCGCGCCGGAGGACATCGTGAGGAAGGGAAACCCGTGCCGACCTACCGCCATCCGGGCACCGTCATCACCGACCACAGCTTCCGGGTACCGCTCGACCACGCGGACCCGGCCGGTGAGCGGATCGAGGTGTACGGCCGCGAGGTTGTGGCCGCCGGCCGGGAACGGGAGTCACTGCCCTGGCTGCTGTTCCTCCAGGGCGGGCCGGGCGGCCGGTCACCGCGCCCGGTGGGCCGCGACAGCTGGCTGGACCGGGCGTTGGACGACTACCGGGTGCTGCTGCTCGACCAGCGCGGCACCGGCCGCTCCACGCCCGTCGACCGGCACACGCTGCCGGAGCGGGGTGACGCGGCCGCGCAGGCCGGGTACCTGGCGCACTTCCGGGCCGATTCGATCGTCCGGGACTGCGAGCTGATCCGCCGGGATCTCCTCGGCGAGGCCGGGCGGTGGAGCCTGCTGGGCCAGAGCTACGGCGGCTTCTGCACCCTCACCTACCTGTCGTACGCGCCCGACGGTATCCGCGAGGCCTTCGTGACCGGGGGCCTCCCGGGCCTGCGCAGCACGCCCGAGGCCGTCTACCGAGCCGCCTATCCGCGGGTGCAGCGCAAGGTCGAGGCGCACTACGCCCGCTACCCGGACGACGTCGACACCGTCCGCGCCCTGGTGCGGCACCTGCGGGAGCAGGAGGTACGGCTGCCCGGCGGCGGGCTGCTGACCGCCGAGGCGTTCCAGGCGCTCGGCATCATGCTGGGCACCAGCTGCGGTTCGCACACGCTGCACTACCTGCTCGAGGACAGCGTCCTGCGCGGCGGCCGGCTCTCCGACCCGTTCCTCGCCCAGGTCGAGGGCCACCTGTCGTTCGCCGGCCGCCCGCTCTACGCCGTCCTGCACGAGTCGATCTACGGCCAGCGGTCGGCGTCTCCGCACGGCACGGGATGGGCGGCCCAGTCGGTACGCGCGGAGTTCCCGCGGTTCGACGCCGACCGGGCGCTGGCCGACGGCGTCCCCGTGCTGCTGACCGGCGAGATGATCTATCCGTGGATGTTCGCCACCGACCCGACGCTGGCCCCGCTCGACGAGGTGGCGGACCTGCTCGCCCACCGGGGGGACTGGCCGGACCTCTACGACCCCGCACAACTCGCGCGCAACGAGGTCCCGGTGGCCGCGGCCGTCTACCACGACGACATGTACGTCGACGCCGACGACTCGCTCACCACGGCCCGCGCGGTGCGCGGCCTGCGCACCTGGGTCACGAACGAGTACGAGCACGACGGCCTCCGGGTCAGCGGCGGGCCGGTCCTCGACCGGCTGATCCGGCTGGTCCGCGGCGAACTCTGACGCCGCGAGAGGACCGTCGGGCCGGGCTCGCCGGGCGCGCGTCCGCTGATGCCGACCTGTTGATGAGGCGGAGCCGGACGTGCTCGGGTTGCTCATCGGAAAACGCGGCGGTGTCGGCGAGCGCGGCGATCAGGGGCAGCGCGGCCTCCGGCGGTGGCTGAGCCGACACCGTGTTGGTGCTGCCCCGGTGTGCTCCCGCGGTGGCTCGGCCTCGGGGCGCTTAGGCTGTGGTGCGGATCGTCCGTGCTGGGAGGCTGTTGTGGATCTGCTGATGTCCGTCCGTGCGGGTCGGGGTTGGACCGTGGTCGAGGTGCGCGGCGAACTCGACATGGCGACCGCCCCGCAACTGCGCGATGGGCTGCAGCAGTTGGTCGATGCCGGTGACCGGCAGGTGGTGCTCGACATGGCCGGGGTGGGGTTCCTCGACTCCAGCGCGCTGGGCGCGCTGGTGCTGATCTTCAAGTCGCTGCGTGAGGTGGGCGGCCGGCTGGGTCTGGCGTCGGTGCAGCCCGCCGTGCGCAGTGTCCTGCGGGTCACCTCGGTGGATCGGGTGATCGACGTCTACGACACCGTGCAGGCGGCCGAAGCCGACGTGCAGTCCGTGGACGGTGCGACCGGCGGATAGTCAGTCGGACGCCCCGCTGGCTCGCTGCGGATCGGCGCCGGCGCTGGTACGCCGGCCCCGCCGGTGCCCGCCATACCAGTCGAGAATCAGCAGGGTCGCGTCGTCGGCCAGGGTCGGCCCGGCCACCTCGAGCACCGCGTCGGCCAACGCCCGGACCGCCTCGCGCGGGTGCAGATCGCCGAGCGACCGCAGCATGGCCAACAGGTCCAGGCTGGCGGCGGTGCGCTCGCGCATGCCGTCGGTGACCAGTACCAGGCGGTCGCCGGGTTGCAGTGTGATCTCCCCCTGGTGGTAGTCGGCCTCGGTGAACATGCCCAGCGGGAAGTTGCGCGGGAGCGGCAGCGGCTGGGCGTCCCCGCCGCGCACCAGCAGCGGCGGCACGTGCCCGGCATTCAGCAACGCGCACACACCGGTGCGCAGGTCGAGGCGGCCGAGCACCGCGGTGACGTAGCTGCCGCGCACGGCGGTGTGTTCGGCCACGGCGGCGTTCGCGGCGTCGGCCTGTTGCACCAGGCCGGCCGCGCGGCGGCGGGTGTTGCGCAGGCTGCCCACGCCAAGGGTGGCCGTCAGCGCGCTGGCCACCCCGTGGCCCATCGCGTCGGTGACGCTGAAGTGCAGCACGTCGCGGCCCAGGCTGTAGTCGAAGGTGTCCCCGCCGATGCTGGCGGCGGGCTCCAGCCAGCCGGACAGGGTGAATGCGCTGGCCTCACAGGTGAACGAAGCCGGCAGGAGGCGGCGCTGGATCTCCGCGGACAGAGTGAACGGGGTGGTGCGTTGCCCCCACTCGAACAGGTCGGTGTGCCGGCGGTTCGCGATGACCACGAACGCCAACGCGTGCGCCGTGCGCGCGATCTCCTCCAGCGTCCGCCCGGTCGGCTCCACGGGCAGCACCATCTCCAGCAGGCCGATCGCCTCACCGCGGTCGGTCACCGGCGCCAACACCGTCCAGGCGTCGGGCTGGGTGAGGACCTGCACGGTCTGGCTGCGCAGCGCCTGCTCGGCGGGGCCGCCGTCGAACGGCAGCACGGTGGCGACCTCGTCACCGTTGCGGCGGGCCCTACCCGCGTCGTCGAACGGCACGTGAGCCAGCCGAACCAGGGCCCGGCCGCCGAGGTCGGCGATCAGGAACGAGACGGTGTGCGCGGCGAGCGCCGCACCGAGCTCGCGGGTGACCGCCTCGACCGCATCCACCGGCGAGGCGTCCTCCGCCGCGTCCAGCATGCCCGCCAGGACCTGACCTTGACTGCTCTCCACCCCCGGAGTCTACGAGTGCCCCGCCGGCCGTCGCTGAACGCGCTCGGTCCGTCGAAGGCCCCCACCGGGGCCGGCCCGGACCGCCGTCGTGTTCAGCGCAGCCCGGCGAACAGGTCGTCCTCGCGCGCCGGCGCGCCGGTGGTGTCGCGGACCCGGACGAAGGTCTCCACCCCCATCAGCTCGGTGAACCGGTCCTGCCCCAGTTGCAGGAAGAAGATGTTCTCGGCCTGGCTGGCGTGCGCGGCCAGGGAGGCGAACTTCTGCGCCCCGTAGGCGCTCGTGTCCACCCAGGTGGTGATCTCGTCGTCGGGCAGGCCGAGCTGCGGCATGTCCTCCGACTGCGCGTCCGGCTCGGGGAACTCGACGCCGATCTCCTTCATGACGCGGCCGAACTCCTGGAAGGCGCTGCGCGGCACGGTGGTCCAGTAGACCTTCGCGGGGATGCCCGTCCGCTCGACGGCGGCCATGGTGATGCGGTGCGCCTGGATGTGGTCCGGGTGGCCGTAGAAGCCGTTCTCGTCGTAGGTGACGACGACGTCGGGCCGGTAGCGCCGGATCAACTCGGCCAGCCGGTCGGCCGCCTCCGTCACCGGCGTGTTCCAGAACGCGCCGGGCAGGTCGTTGGTGGCCCAACCCATCATCCCGGAGTCGGCATAGCCGAGCGTCTCCAGGTGCGTGACCTTCAACGCCTCGCAACTGGCCTCCAGCTCGGCCCGGCGCATCGCCGCCACGGCCTCCGCGTCGTGCCCCGGGTCGCCCGGCTTGATGCCGCCGGGGCCGTCGCCGCACCCGCCGTCCGTGCAGGTCACGAGAACGGTCGTGACCCCCTCCGCCGCATAGCGGGCGAGGATGCCGCCGGTGCTCGTCGCCTCGTCGTCGGGGTGCGCGTGCACCGCCATCAGGGTCAGGGTTCTGTCAGCCACCCCATCACCATACGAGGGCGGTCCGACGCATAGCATTGCCGCGGTCCGGGACGGCTCGGTTGAAACGAGGCGACATGCGGTGGCTCCAGCGGTTGCTGGGTGGCGGGCGGGTCCAGCTCGACCCGGAGCGGCAGCAGAGCCTGCTGGAGGAGGTCCGGCACCGCTACGGCGCCCGCGCGCGGATCCGGTTCGCTGACCAGGTCGACGGCGTCACCCGCATGCTGGACGGCGACGACGGCCTCGTGGTGGCGGCCCGGATCGTCGGCGAGGTCGCCGACGAGGCCCACGCCGACCTGCGGGCCCAGGCCCACGACGTGCACCGGCGGACGGGCCGGCGGCTCCTGGTGCACCGCCGGAACTACCGGCCGCTGTGGAAGGAGGCCGGCCCGGCGTTGCGGTGGCCGCTGTTCGCGCTGCCGTGCGGCTTTCACCCGTACGCGCAGGTGGCCGCCGCCGTCGCGGTGGTCGGCGGCGGGGCGTCCCGGCTCGACCGGGTGACCGACCCGATCCCGGTCGTGACCCGCGTGTTCGAGCTGCTCGACCTCACCACCGCCGGCTGGGAGTACGGCCGGGTGCGGGTGGACACCGACGCCGCCGCCCTGGCCACTCGCCTCATCTCGACCGCGGGGCAGGTCCTCGCGGCCATGGACGACCCGCCCCGGCTGCCACCGGCGATCCGCGAGCTGATGCGCCGCAACAACACCCTCGACGTGTACGACCCGACCGGTCCCCGGGTCGTCGACCGGATCAATCCGGGGGCGACGATGCGGGAGACGCTCCTGGCGTGAGGGCGCCCCGGGAGGTGGCCTCCCGCGTACGGCTGGCCGTGGGTGCCGGCTCGCGGTCGGGCCCGACCGGGCGATCCTGACGGCGGGGCAGCAGCACCGGGCTGGCGAGGATCAGCAGCCCCGCGACGGCGATAGCCGTGCGGGGGCTGGTGGCGTTGGCGAGCAGTCCGCCGAGCGCACTGAGGACGGCGATGGTGGCGCTGCTGCTGATCGACCAGGCCGAGAGGGTGCGGGCGACGCGGTCTCCGGGTGTGTGTTCGAGCCGGTAGGTGGCGAGCACCGGGTTGTACAGGCTCATGCTGATGATGATCGCGAGCTCGACGGCGATCACCGTCGCGAGGCCGGCGATGCCGGGCTGGACGAAGGCGAGGCCGATCAGCCAGACCGCGCGCAGCGTGCCGACGGTACGGAGGATCCGGTGCTGGCCGTACCGCGCCACGACGCGGCGGGCGAGGCGTGAGCCGATGAGTCCGCCGACGCAGGGTGCCGCGAAGGCGAGGCCGTACTGCCAGGGTGGGAATCCGAGCTGGCCGAGCAGGAGCACGGCCAGCAGCGGCTCGGTGGCCATGATCAGCCCGCCGACGAGCAACTGGTTGAGGTAGAGCGCCCGCAGGCCGCGGTGGGTCAGGAGGTGCCGCCAGCCGTCGAGCAGCTCGCCGGCCCGGACCGGCTGCCGGTCGTCGCGCCGCCGGTGTTCCTCCCGGCCGCGGATCGCCGTGATGCCCAGCGCGGACAGCAGGTAGCTGAGCGCGTCGACCACCACGGTGGTCACCGGCCCGACGAGGCCGACGGCCGCGCCGCCCAGCGGCGGCCCGACGGCGATGGCGCTCCACGTCGTCGACTCGAACCTCGCGTTGGCGACGAGCAGGTCGTCCGGCCGGACGAGGGCCTTGAGAAAGGCGCCGCCGGCCGCCTGGAAGGTGATCCTGGCGGCGGCGACCACGGCCGAGACGATCAGCAACTGGACGAACCCGAGCCGGCCGACGGCGTACGCGATCGGGATCGTCATGAGGACCGCGAAACGGGTCAGGTCCATTGCGATCATCACGGGTCGCTTGCGGCGGAACTCCACCCAGGGCCCGAGCGGCACCGCGACGAGGGCGCCGATCGCCGGCCCCACCGCGGACAGCGCGGACACCTGAGCGGGGCCGGCGTGCAACACCAGCAGGGCGATCAGCGGCATCGCGCCGAAACCCAGCGCGGAGCCGTAGGCGCTCACGGCGTAGGCCGCCCAGAGCCATCCGAACTGCCGGCCGAGGGACCGTCTGACCACCACGCTCCGCACCTTCCGCTCGGACGTGTGCCGTTGACGGCGGTGATCACAGCAAGGACGAGGAGGCGGGATCAAACAACCGCACTGGCGGCGAGCCACAACGGTTGGTTGCGCGACTAGGGTCGGCGGGTGGATCTCGACGCCGTGCGCACCTTCGTCGCCGCCGCCGACGCAGGCCAGTTCCAGGTGGCGGCCGGCGCGCTGTCGATCACCCAGCAGGCCGTCTCCAAGCGGGTCGCCGCGCTGGAGAAAGACCTGGACGTGCGCCTGTTCACCCGTACGCCCCGCGGGGTGCAGCTCACGGTCGACGGCCAGGCGTTCCTGCCGCACGCCCGGGAACTCCTCCGGGTGGCGGACCGGGCCGACGCCTCCGTGCGTCCCGGCCGGCGCGCCCTCCGCGTCGACGTCCACAGCCGGCGCACCGCGCCGGCGGTGCTTCTGCAGGACTTCCACCGGACGCATCCGCGGATCGAGTTGGACGTCGTGACCCTGGACGCCGACGTCCATGCCGCGATCGCCGCCGTCGAGGCGGGGACGGTCGACGCCACCTTCCACGCCGTCGCCGTCCCGGCGCGCCAACTACCCGCCGCGATCAGGACCGCCCGCGTGATCGACGAGCACCACGAGCTCCTCGTCGGGCCACGCCACGCGCTCGCCGACGCCCCCGCCGTCACGCCCGCACAACTCGCCGAACACCGCATCTGGATGCCCGGCATGGCCGCCGGCACCGAATGGGCCAGCTACTACGACGAACTCGCCGCCGCGTTCGGGCTCACCATCGACCGGGCCGGACCGGTCTTCGGGAACGAGGCGCTGCTCGCCGAGATCGCCGAGTCGCCGGACCTGGCGACGCTGGCCGGCGAACGCACCCGATATCTGTGGCCGGACAGCTATGACCTGCGGCGCATACCGGTGCGGGACCCCGCGCCGGTATACCCGATGTCCCTGATCTGGCGCGACGACAACCGGCATCCCGGGCTCACCACACTTCGCGACCACCTGGCGGCCAGGCGGGCGGACGCACCCCACACCGAGGTCTGGACGCCGACGAGGTACGAAGGTCAGGGCCTCAGACCGTGCCGGACAGGTACTCCCGGCGTCGCTGCGGTTCGAACTTCTCGATCGCGTACCGCAACATGACCCGCGGCATGGCCCGGTACCGCCGGGCCAGGAACTCCTCCTCCGCCGCCCGGTCACGGTTGCCCACCTCGCGCAGCATCCAGCCCACCGCCTTCTGGACGAGATCGTGCGGGTCGCCCAGGAGCCGTTCACTCAGGCGGAAGGTCCAGTGGAAGTCACCCGCCCTGATGAAGGCGAAGGTGGCCATGACGGCGATGCGCCGGTCCCACACCAGGCTCGACCCCGCCAACCGGTCCAGGACGCTCCGGTCCTTGTCGAGCAACCAAGGCCCGACGATGTACGGAGCGGACGAGTCCACCAGGTCCCAGTTGTTGATGCGGGCCGTGTTCGCCAGGACGAGGCGGAAGATCCGGCCCCGTTCCTCCTCGTCTCCCCTGGTGAACTTCCGCACCAGGATGAACAGCGACGTCAGCCGCTCCTCGTGCACGCCACCGGCCAGCAGGTCCGCCGTGTCGGCCAGGGAGAGGTCCCGCCAGTACCGGGCAGCCACCCTGCGCTGCTCCGGCACCGGCACGCCGATGGTCCGATCGCCCTCGCCGTACCCGCCCGGGGTCATCTGGAGGAACCGGCTCGACGCCTCCGCCCGCCGGGGATCGGCGAGGCGGGCGAGGTCGTGGCGGACATCGGCGGTCGTGGCCATGACTGTGCAACCTACCGCGACCGCCTCCGGCACCGCGGAAATCCCGGGGACGTGGGCGGCGCATCCGGCTAGCCTCCACGGACACCCCGCGCGGAGGAGGGCTCGAATTGGCCGGTGGCCAGATGCACAAGGACGAGGTACGGACGGACGCCGCCCTGGTCCGACGGCTGATCGCCGGGCAGTTCCCGCAGTGGGCGGACCGGCCGCTCACACCGGTGCCCTCCGCCGGCACGAACAACGCGATCTACCGGCTCGGCGACGAGCTCACGGTCCGGCTGCCGCGCATCGACGACGCGGTCGAGCAGGTCGAGTTCGAACACGAGTGGCTGCCGGTCCTCGCGAAGCACCTGCCGGTGGCGGTTCCGCAGCCGTGCGCCGTCGGCCGGCCGGCCGACGGCTATCCGTGGCCGTGGGCGGTCCACCACTGGGTCGACGGCGAACACCCGACCGAGGGCAACATCGATCCGCGGGGCTTCGCCGCCGACCTCGGCGAGTTGGTGGCCGGCCTGCGGCGGGCCGACACCGCCGGGGCCCGCACCGGATACCGCAGCGGTCCGCTCAGCGGCCGTGACGCCTACCTGCGGGAGTGGACCGAGGCCGCCCGCGGCATGGTCGACGTCGACGCTGTCCTGGCGGTCTGGGAGGACGCGCTGGCCGCGCCGGCCTGGGACGGCCCGCCCGTCTGGACCCACGGTGACCTGCTCGCCGGCAACGTGCTCGTCCGGGACGGCCGCCTCCGTGGCGTGCTCGACTTCGGCGCGGCGGGCGTCGGCGACCCGGCCTGCGACGCGATGGCGGCGTGGACCCTCCTCGACACCGACTCGCGAGATCTCTTCCGCGAGACGGCGGGGTTCGACGACGCGACCTGGGCGCGCGGCAAGGGCTGGGCGCTGACCTTCATCAGCGCGTTGACCTACTACCGGGAGACCAACCCCACGATGTACGCGCTCGCGAAGCGGGCGGTCGGCGCCGTCCTCGCCGACCGCAACTGACCGCGGAGCTACGTCTTCACCACGGCCGCCGGCTAGCCGCCCGAGCCCGGCGGGATTCCGTCGGTGGCGGTGCGGCTGCGCCCCAGGGCGTCGATCCGCCCCCATCGGCCGGGGATGTCGAGCAGTTCCAGCCGGCCCAGCCCGGGTGGGAGTGCCGGGTCGATGATGAGGTGCTCGCCGTGGGGTTGCAGGCCGAGGATCACCCGCAGCAGGAGCAGCGGGGTTCCCGCCGACCAGGCCTGGGGGCTGCACGCGGTCGGGTACTCCACGGGGTAGGTGGTGCGGGCCCGCGGGTAGCCGGCGAACGCCTCCGGCAGCCGGCCCTGGAAGTAGTCGGCGGCGTCGAAGACGGCCTGGCAGATGGTGGCGGCCTCGCGGCGGTAGCCGTAGCGCCAGAGCCCCCACGCGATGATCGAGTTGTCGAAGGGCCACACGGTGCCCACGTGGTAGCCGAGGGGGTTGTAGCGGGCGCAGTCGGTGGCGAGGGTGCGCACGCCCCAGCCGGAGAAGAGCCGGTCGCTGAGCAGCAGCTCGGCGATCCGACCGGCCCGGGACTCCTCGACGATGCCGCTCCACAGCAGGTGCCCGATGTTCGAGGAGAGCGCGTCGACCCGGCCTCCCTCCGCGTCCAACGCGAGGGCGTAGTAATCGCCGTCGGCGATCCAGAAGTCCTCGTTGAACCGGGCCTTCAGGTCGGCGGCCTCACGTTCGAGGCGGTCGGCGTAGGCGGGGTCGTTCCAGAACAGGCGGGCCAGCCGGGCGCCCCGGATCTTGGCATCGTAGGCGTAGCCCTGTTGTTCGCAGGTCGCGCGGGGAAACGGGGGCAGGCGCCCGTCGCGGTAGCAGATCGAGTCCGGCGAGTCCTTCCAGCAGTGGTTGACCAGGCCGTTGTCGCGGTTGCGGGTCTCGTACCAGATGTAGCCGGTGCCGAGCAGGTCGCCGTAGGTGTCGATCCAGTCGAGGGCGGCCCGGGCCTCGAACTCGTAGGCGCGCACCACGGCGCTGTCGCCGGTCCAGCGTTCGTACTCGTCGAGCAGGATGACGAAGAGGGGAGTGGTGTCGGCGGCGCCGTAGTACGGCGAGTGGGGTTGTTCCTCGAATCCGGCGGACTCGCCGTAGCGCAGCTCGTGCAGGATCTTGCCGGGTTCCTCGTCCCGGAAGTCGTCGAGGCGGCTGCCCTGGCCGTAGGCGAGCGTGCCGAGGGTGGCGGGCACGAGCTGCGGGGTGAACGGCAGGGCCTGCAGGCAGGTGAAGATGCTGTCCCGGCCGAACACGGTCATGAACCACGGCAGCCCGGCGGCGACCAGTTCCTCCGCCATCGCGATGGACGTGTAGCGCAGCGCGGCCAGGTCCACCAGGCTCCGCCGGTAGGCGGTGGTGATGGACGGGCTGTCGCACTTCAGCCGGGGCGCGGCCGCCGTCCACTGCCGCAACTGCTCGTCCAGCTCGGCCGGGGACCGGGCCTGGCGCAGCTCAAGGCTGTCGCGGAAGTCGCGCTCGTGTGCGCCCAGCACGAGCGTGCGTACGTGCAACCGGGTCTGCCACTCCGACTGCGGCGGTACGCGCACCTCGAACGTCATGCCCTCCGGGTCGACCCGGGCGGGTGCGGAGCTGGAGATCACGGTCTCGCGGTGGAAGCTGTCCCGCTGGTAGCGCAGCCGCAGCTGTCCCTCCTCGACGATCGCCTGGACCGGCGCCTTCTTGCCCTGCGGGTTCTTGATCTCGAAGATGTCGGCGAAGTCGGAGGCCATGTCGACGCGTACCGTCAGGGTCGTCTCCTCGTCGGTGTGGTTGAGCACCGCGAGGTTCTCGGTGAAGCTGCCGCCGATGCTGCGGTCGCGGATCACCGACACCGTCGCGTCGACGTAGTGGGTCGGTTCGCCCGGCACCAGGAAGAAGCGGCTCTCGAAGTAGCGGATGTCGTCCACCGACAACGCGTGCAGCCGTTCTCCGTTCACGCTCAACCGCCAGGTGGACAGGAAGCGGGTGTCGTAGGAGAACAGCCCGGTCGGCACGCTGGGCGACGGGTCCACGTCGCCACGGTCGTCGCAGACCAGGAACGTGTTCCCGTCCAGGATGTTGATCGACTTCCGCATCGCCATCCGGTCACCCCGTCCCGGTCCGCAGGCGCTCGCGCCACGCCTGCCCGTGGGGAGCCCGCCGCTGCGCGCCCTCCCGCGGATCGCCGGTGCCGTGCGGGTGCGGGAAGTAGCGCCGGAACGCCAGGACCAGTCGGGCGTCGCCGACCAGGGTGGCCTCGTTGCGCAGCAGCACGGCCGTGGCGGGGGACTCGCCGCGCACCAGCCGGGCGAACACCGCGGGCGTCGTCGTCAGGACGGCGTCGGCGGACCTGGTGTCCCGGTTCACCACCACCTGGTCCGTGGCGCGGAGGTCGACGTACCAGTGGTCGGTCGAGCCGTGGGTGACCAGGTCCACGCGCAACGTCCCGCGAACGCGCGGTGGCAGCATGGCACGCCCCCGCGCCGGTAGTGCCACGAAGAACGCCTCGATGTCATCGCTCATGCCTGCCCCCGCCCGATTGCAGCCTAAGGCCACGCCACCTGCGAGAACTGCGGTTTGCGTACGTTGCCGGGCGGGCGGTGGCGGGGCTTCGGTCTCCTCGATCCGGTGGGGCACGGCCACGGCGTCGGCGGCGTGTCCGGCCCGGGGGTACCAGGCGGCGAGCGCGGCGACGGCGACCAGGCCGCCGACGAGCTGGGCGGCGATGAAGCCGGGCACGGACGTGGGGGCGATGCCGGCGAAGCTGTCGGTGAAGGCTCGGCCGACGGTTACGGCCGGGTTGGCGAACGACGTGGAGGACGTGAACCAGTAGGCGGCGCCGATGTAGGCGCCCACGGCGGCCGGCGCGGCGGAGGTGCGGCCGGAGCGGGCGAGGGCGAAGACCAGGACGAGCAGGCCGGCGGTGGCGACAACCTCGGCCAGCCACAGCCTCCCGCCGCTGCGCTCGGTGTGGGACACGGCCGCGGCGGCGATCCCGGAACCGACGACCGCGGCCACCAGCAGGGCGGTGCCGGCGAACTCCGCGGAGGCCCGCCGAGGTAGACCGAGGTTCACTCGCCGCCGCCGCCGGCCGCGGTGGGGGTGCCGGGGATGTCCAGCAGCGCGCCGAGCTGGCGGAACGCCTCGGGTCGCGCCCGGTACCAGACCCAGGTCCCGCGCCGTTCCGAGTCGACCAGGCCCGCTTCGCGCAGCAGTTTCAGGTGGTGGGAGATGGTCGGGCCGGACAGGTCGAACGCCGGGGTCAGGTCGCACACGCAGATCTCGGGCACCGAGGCGATCATCGACATCAGCCGCAGCCGGACCGGGTCACCGAGGGCCTTGAACATCGGTGCGACCACGGCCGCCTGATCCGGGTCCATCGGCCGGACCGCGATCGGCGAGCAGCAGGCGACCCCGTTCAGGTCCACCACCGGCAGGGCTTGTTTCGACATGTCTCTAGGTTGACAGATTTCAAAACAGGGTGCAACGTGGGTCCTGCTTCGAAGTTCATCTAGGTAAGCAGGAGGAAGTCATGTCCCGTGTCCAGCTCGCCCTGCGCGTGTCCGACCTCGAAGGCTCCATCGCCTTCTACTCGACGTTGTTCGGTGTCGAGCCGGCCAAGCGCCGCCCCGGCTACGCCAACTTCGCCGTCGAGAACCCACCCCTGAAGCTCGTCCTCCTGGAGGGCGATGCCGGCCGGCCCACCGTCATGGACCACCTGGGCGTCGAGGTCTTCAGCACCGACGACGTCACCGCCGCGACCACTCGCCTCACCGACGCCGGCCTGATCACCCTCGAGGAGAACAACACCGAGTGCTGCTACGCCCTCCAGGACAAGGTCTGGGTACGCGGCCCCGGCGACGAGCCCTGGGAGGTCTACATGGTGAAGGCCGACTCGCCCCAGCTGGAGAAGGGCGCCGAGGGCGCCTGCTGCACGCCGGCCGCCGGGAAGGAGCCGGCGACCAGCGGGGCGACCGCGAGCTGCTGCTGACTGGCCCGCCGGTGCCGACCCATGACCTCGACGGGCCAGCCGGGGGCGCGGCAGGTGGGTGACACACGACGTCGACGTCACCCTTCGGAGCCCGTTTCGCCCCCCGCGCAGCGGGTAGTCGCGGCCTCTCATGGGCCGTGCCACCGGTCCGGCGGTGACGGGCAAGCGATGTTCGTGTCTACCGGCAGGCCAGAGGGGGTGCCCTGAGGATGTGTGGAATCAGCGGGGAGGCCCGATTCGACGGATCAGTGCCGGACGGCCACGCGGTGACCCGGATGAGCGAGGCGATGCGATCCCGGGGGCCCGACGGGGAGGGCCTGTGGAACGACGGGTGGATCACCCTCGGCCACCGTCGGCTGACCATCATCGATCTGTCCGATGCGGGGGCCCAGCCGATGGTCCGGGAGGATCTGGGCCTGGCGCTGGTGTTCAACGGGTGCGTCTACAACTACCCGCAGCTCCGCGACGAACTGCGCAGCGCCGGGCACACCTTCCACTCCACCAGCGACACCGAGGTCATCCTCGTGGCGTACGCGGAATGGGGTGAGGAGTTCGTCCACCACCTGGTCGGGATGTTCGCGGTCGTGCTGGTCGACCGGGAGCGGCGCCGGCTCGTGCTGGCCCGGGACCGGCTCGGCATCAAGCCCCTCTACCTCGCCGAGTCCCCGGGGCGGCTGCGGTTCGCCTCCACCCTGCCGGCGCTGCTGGCGGCCGGCGACGTCGACACCGGCATCGACCCGGTGGCGCTGCACCACTACCTGTCCTGGCACTCGATCGTGCCGGCGCCCCGGACCGTCCTGCGGGGGATACGCAAGCTGCCGCCGGCCACCGTGAGGGTGGTGGAGGCCGACGGGCGCAGCCGCGAGCACGTCTACTGGCGGCCCGACTACCAGCGGGACCCGGCGCACGCCGGCATGGACGCGCGGGACTGGCAGGCCGCGGTCGGCGACGCGCTGCGCACGGCGGTGCGGCGGCGGCTCGTGGCCGACGTGCCGGTCGGGGTGCTGCTCTCCGGCGGGCTGGACTCCAGCATGATCGTGGCCCTGCTCGCCGAGGCGGGGCAGCACCACCTGCAGACGTTCAGCATCGGCTTCGACAGCCGGGGCGGCGAGAGCGGCGACGAGTTCCACTACTCCGATCTGGTCGCCCGTGCCTTCGGCACCGACCACCACCGCATCCAGCTCTCGAACGACGACCTGGAGCCGGCGGTCCGGCGGACGATCCTGGCGATGACCGAGCCGATGGGCAGCCACGACGTGGTCGCCTTCCACCTGCTCTCCGAACAGGTGGCCCGGCACGTCAAGGTGGCGCAGTCCGGCCAGGGCGCCGACGAGGTGTTCGCCGGCTACGGCTACCACCAGCCCCTCACGGAGGTGCCCCGGGACGGCGCTGCCGAGGCGTTCGCCGAGGCGTTCTTCGACCGGAGCCACGCGGAGCTGGACCTGGTGGTCGAACCGGCGTCCGCCTGCGGCCACGACGCCAGCCGGGAGCTGCTCGCCGCGCACCTGGCCGCCCCCGGGGCGCACACCGCGCTCGACGCGGTGCTGCGCCTGGACACCCACCTGATGCTGCCCGACGACCCGGTGAAGCGGGTGGACAGCATGAGCATGGCGTGGGGGCTGGAGGTGCGCACCCCGTTCCTGGACCAGGACCTCGTCGCCCTCGCGGCCGCCTGCCCACCGGAACACAAGGTGGCGCAGGGTGGCAAGGGGATCCTCAAGGAGGTGGCCCGGGAGGCGCTGCCCGCGGAGGTGGTCGACCGGCCCAAGGGCTACTTTCCGGTGCCCGCCCTGCGCAACGTCGACGGGCCGGTGCGGCACCTCGTCACGGAGGCCCTTGCCGCCCCGGCCGCACGGGACCGGGGCCTGTTCCGGCCCGAATACGTCGCCGACCTGCTCGCCGAACCGGACCGGGCGCAGGCCGCCGCCGGCAGCAACAAGCTCTGGCAGCTCGGCCTGCTGGAACTCTGGCTCCAGTCCCACGGCATCCGCTGAACGCGGGGCGGGCCGCCGTCAGCAGTCGAAGTACAGGGCGAACTCGTGCGGGGTGGGGCGCAGGCGCACCGGGTCGACCTCGTTGGTCCGCTTGTAGGAGAGCCAGGTGGAGATGAGGTCTGGGGTGAACACGCCGCCGTCGAGCAGGTAGTCGTGGTCGGCCTCGAGCGCGTCGAGGACGGCGGGCAGGCTGCCGGGGACCTGCTTGACGTCGCCCCATTCCTCCGGGGGCAGGTCGTAGAGGTCCTTGTCGATCGGGGCCGGCGGCTCGGTCTTGTTCTTGATGCCGTCGAGGCCGGCCATCATCATCGCCGAGAACGCGAGGTACGGGTTGCTGGACGGATCGGGGACGCGGAACTCGACGCGCTTGGCCTTGGGGTTGGCCCCGGTGACCGGGATGCGGGTGCAGGCGGAGCGGTTGCGCTGGGAGTACACGAGGTTGACCGGGGCCTCGAAGCCGGGCACGAGCCGCCGGTAGGAGTTGACCGTGGGGTTGGTGAAGGCCAGCAGCGAGGGCGCGTGGTGCAGGAGGCCGCCGATGTACCAGCGGGCGGTGTCCGAGAGGCCGGCGTAGCCGGTCTCGTCGTAGAACAGCGGCTTACCGCCCCGCCAGAGACTCTGGTGGGTGTGCATGCCCGAGCCGTTGTCCCCGAACAGCGGCTTGGGCATGAAGGTGGCCGTCTTCCCGGCGGCCCATGCCTCGTTCTTGATCAGATACTTGAACAGCTGCAACTGGTCGGCCGAGTGCAGCAGGGTGGAGAACTTGTAGTTGATCTCCGACTGGCCGCCGGTGCCGACCTCGTGGTGCGAACGCTCCACGGTGAACCCGGCGTCGATGAGCCGGCGGACCATGGCGTCGCGCAGGTCGGCGTAGTGGTCCACCGGCGGGACGGGGAAGTAGCCGCCCTTGTAGGCGGTCTTGTAGCCCCGGTTGCCGCCTTCCTCCTCGCGGCCCGAGTTCCAGGCGCCCTCGATGGAGTCGATGTAGTAGAACGACTGGTGCGCGGAGGTCTCGTGGCGGATGGAGTCGAAGATGTAGAACTCCGCCTCGGCGCCGAAGTAGGCGGTGTCGGCGATGCCGCTGGCGGCGAGGAACGCCTCGGCCTTCTTGGCCACGTTGCGGGGGTCTCGGGAGTAGGCCTCGCGGGTGAACGGGTCGTGGATGAAGAAGTTCAACGCCAGCGTCTTCTGCGCGCGGAACGGGTCGATGAAGGCGGTCGCCACGTCGGGCAGCAGCAGCATGTCCGACTCGTGGATCGCCTGGAAGCCGCGGATCGACGAACCGTCGAAGGCCAGGCCGTCGGTGAACAGGCTGTCGTCGACGGATTCGACCGGCAGGTTGAAGTGCTGCATCACGCCGGGCAGGTCACAGAAACGTACGTCGACGAACTTCACGTCCTCGTTGGCGAGGTAGCGCAACAGTTCCTCGGGATTGGCGAACACACGTCCCCCTGACACTCGACACGGCGGTTGAGCGCCCGGGATTACCCGTTCTGAGCCCGCATACACCCGAATCGGGTGCTCCCGGCGGCCGGACCGCCGGGAGCACCCGGTCCGCTCAGGGCAGCTCGGGCGGGTCGAGCCACGTCCAGGTGACGCCGTCGGTGGAGAGCCAGGCGCCCCTGCTGTCCGGCCAGCCCGTCTGCACGTACCCGTCGGGCAGCGGGCGGGGGTCGGCGCCGGGCTCCAGTGGTGCGGGGCGCAGCGTCGCGCCGGCGTCGGAACTGGCGAACATCAGCGGGTTCTCCCGGGCGGAGATGCCGGCCTGCACCACCAGCACACCGTCGGGCCGCACCGCCGCGCGGATCGTGCGGTCGCCGACCGGGGCCGTCGAGGCGGTCCGCGTCCAGGTGCCTCCGCCGTCCGTGCTGCGCCAGACCACCAGGGCGCCGCGCACCCGGCCGAGCGCGTAGACGGTGCGGCCGTCCCGGGTGGCGACCGCCGGGCCGCCGACGTCGTCGGAGGCGCTCAGGTCGTCCGGGAACTCGTGCCGGGACCAGGTGCGACCGCCGTCGCGGCTCACCTCCACGGCGCCGCCGGTGCCGACGATCCGGCCGTCGTGCTCGGTGCGCTCACCGGTGAACCCGCTGACCCACAGACCGGCCGCGGCGGGCACGCTCTCGACCACCACCGCGTTGCGCAGGGCCGACCTACGGGTGAGCTGCGCCAGGTCGCCGGTGGCCGGGTCGGCGGCGATGATCGGGTCGTACGTGGGGCCGGGCTGCCGGCCGAGGACCCGCCAGCCGGCCGGTAGGGCGTCCACGGGCCGCACGGTCACCTCGCGCCAGGTGGTCCCGCCGTCGGCGCTGGCGATCCACCGCGCGGACCTGCCGTCCGGGGCGGACCGGGACAGGTAGCGGGCCACCACGGTGCGCGGTCCGGCCGCCCTCAGCTCCACCGTGGCGTCGGCCGCCACGGGCAGCGGACCGGTGCGCCAGTGCCGGCCGCCGTCGTCGGTGCCCGCCCACCTCGGGGGACAGCCCCGGCACTCGGTCCAGACCAGGTAGACGTGGGTCAGGTCGCCGGCGGCGGGCCGGCCGGTGGCGACCTGCGGGCCGGTGCCCGGGGTCGGTGTGCCACCCGGGGCGGGGATGAACTCCGGCGTACGGTCGGCGGCGAACCGGCCCACCGTCGGGCCGGAGTCGCCGGACCGGGCCGCCACGGCGGCCCCGGAGCCGGCGAGCAGCAGTGCGACCGTGGCGACGGTCACGATCTGCCGCCGGCGACGGCGCCGGCGGGCCGCGGCGACGACCTGCTCGAAGTGCGGCTTGAACCCGGCCTGGGCGGCCGCGTTGAGGCCGGCGAAGTTCAGCTCAGGCATGGCGGGCCTTCCGGTCGGGGCGGGTCGGGACACCAGCGGAGGCGGCCGGCGCCAGCGGGACGGGGTCGTCCTCGCCGAGCTGCTCGGCCAGCGCGCGGCGGGCCCGGACCAGCCGGGTCTTCACGGCCTCCACCGAGCAGCCCATGGCGAGGGCCACCTCGCTGACGGGCAGGTCGGCGAGGTGGTGCAGCACGACGGTCTCCCGGGCCGCCCGCGGCAGCTTCTGCAGCGCCGCCACCAGCGCGACGTGGTCCGGCGACAGCGCCGGTGCGCTGGGCTGCCCCGGGTCGAGGCGGCCGGAGCGGACGAGCCCGTGCAGCAGCATGCGGCGGCGGTGCCGGGACCGGGCGACGTTCAACGCCACCGTCCGCAGCCACGCCTCCGGGTTGGTCACCTCGCGGAACCGTCCCGGCCGGGCCAGCGCCCGGACGAACGCCTCCTGCACCACGTCCTGCGCCTCGGCGTAGTCACCGGTCATGGCGTACGCCTGCGCCACGAGGCGGGCCGCCGAGGTGGCGTACACCTGCTGATCTGTTGCTGTGGCTCCACATCGTCCCCTCCCGTGTCGGTCACTCCACCCGGTACGACCGGCGGGCGGGCCGCGCGGTGACATCACCGCCGGGCGGACACCCGTCCGGCGCTGGTGAGGATGACGAGCTGCTGGGTCGCCCGGGTCATCGCGACGTAACGGTCCACCGCTCCCTCGATGCCGCCGCCGAACGCCTCGGGGTCGACGAGGACGACCAGGTCGAACTCGAGCCCCTTCGACAGCTCCGGGGTCAGCGACCGGACCCGGGGCGTCTCCCGGAACGTCGGGTCGCCGATGACGCAGGCGACCCCCTCGGGGTGCGCGGCGAGCCAGGTGTCGAGGATCGAGTCCAGGTCGGAAACGGATCCGTGTACGACGGGAACGCCGCTGCCGCGGATGGAGGCCGGCACGTTGGCGTCCGGGAGCACGGCCCGGATGACCGGCTCGGCCTCCGCCATGACCTCCGTCGGCGTGCGGTAGTTGATGGTCAGGGTGGCCAGGCTGATCCGGTCGAGCCCGATCCGTTCGAGCCGTTCCTGCCACGACTCGGTGAACCCGTGCCGGGCCTGGGCGCGGTCCCCGACGATGGTGAAGCTCCGGGACGGGCAGCGGAGCAGGAGCATCTGCCACTCGGCGTCGGTCAGCTCCTGGGCCTCGTCCACGACGATGTGCGCGAACGGGCCGGCGAGCAGGTCCGGGTCGGCGCCGGGCAGCCCGGCCTCGTCGACCAGGGCGTCCTGGAGGTCCAGTTGACGCAGGCTCGACAGCACACCTTCACCGTCGTCGTAGGCGTGGGCCTCGATCAGCTCGTCGACGACCGTGGCCATGCGTGCGCGTTCGGCCGCCACCGTGGCGTCGTGCCGGCGCTGACGCCCGGACGCCTCGGGGTCGCCGAGCCGCTGCCGTGCCGCGTCCAGGAGCGGCAGGTCGGACACCGTCCAGGCCCGGGCGTCGGCACGCTGCAGCCGCCGGACCTCGTCCGGGCTGAGCCAGGGGGCGCACCTGCGCAGGTAGGCGGGGACCGACCACAGGTCTCCGACGAGGTCGGTCGCTTCGAGCAGCGGCCACGCCCGCTGGAAGGCCGTGCGCAGCTCCCGGTTCCGCAGCAGTGACCGGCGGAGCTGGTCGGCCGGTTCGTCGCCGTCGTGCTTGTCCATGAGGATCGTGAGCAGCTCCGCCCAGATCTGGTCGCGCGCCTCGTTGTGCGGGGTGCCGGGATCGGGTGCGTCGAACGCGGCGGCCCAGTCGTCGGCGCTCAGCCAGATGTCGGACTCGTCGGTCGTGACGGTCATCCCGGTGGCCGGCGGCTCCTCGTAGAACCGGACGGCCGCGTCGATCGCCGTCACCAGCCGCGCGGACGACTTCAGGAGTGCCACGTCCGGGTCGGTCTCGACCGTCGCGGCGGCGCCCTCGGGGACGAGGTCGCGCAGGGTGCAGGTCTGCACCTCCTCCTCGCCGAGGCTGGGCAGGACGTCGCCGACGTACGCGAGGTAGGGCTGGTGCGGCCCGACGAACAGCACGCCGCCCCGGCGGTGGCCGAGGTGCGGGTCGGCGTAGAGGAGGTAGGCGGTGCGGTGCAGGGCCACGACGGTCTTCCCGGTGCCCGGACCGCCGTCCACGACGAGGGCGCCGCGGGATCCGGCCCGGATGATGGCGTCCTGGTCGGCCTGGATGGTGCCGAGCACGTCCCGCATCCGGTTCGACCGGCTGCCGCCCAGGCTGGCGATGAAGGCGGACTGGTCGTCGAGCGCGGCGTGCCCGTCCCACCCGTCGGAGGTGAACACCTCGTCCCAGTAGTCCGTGATCCGGCCCTGCGTCCAGCGGTACCGGCGGCGGCTCGCCAGGCCCATCGGGTTGGCGTGGGTCGCGCCGAAGAACGGCTCGGCCGCGGGGGAGCGCCAGTCGAGCAGCAGGCGCCGACCCGCGCTGTCCGTGAGGCCGCGCCGTCCGATGTACACGGGCTCGCTGCCGTCGGCGCCGACCATGCGTCCCAGGCACAGGTCCACGCCGTAGCGGCGCAGGGTGCGCAGCCGGGCGGTCAGCCGGCGGACCTCCTCGTCCCGGTCGGACGCCTGCCGGCCCTTGCCGCCGGGCGCCCGGCGCGCGGCGTCGAGGCGGTCGGACAGGTCGGCGGCCAACCGCTCGATGCTCTCCGCCATGGCCGCGAAGTGCTCCTCGTCGCGGGCGATCAGGGTCGGGTCGGCCTTGGGCGAGAGACGGTCGGGAAGGTCGAACACGCTGCTGGTCAGGGGATTCAACGCACCATTTCCGATCTGGGGCCGCGGCGGCGCCGCCGGGTCACCGGCGCCGGTCCGCCACCCCGTTTCCGCAGGTGGACGGCTTCGGCCGGTGATTCTGCGGCACCACCGGGGTCTTGCCGCAAGCCCCCCGGTGCGGTATACGTTGGAGGTGGAAGGGAGCAGGTGCTCCCTTTTTTTCGTGTCGAGGCCGGCGCCCCGGGCCCGCTCGGTGCGACCCCTGGGGCGCCGGCGCGGTCAGGGCAGCGCCTTCAGGAACGGACCGTGCTGGAGACGGAACTCCCAGCCGTAGTACCGGTCCCAGTTGATCGACCACGTCATCAGGCCGCGGAAGCCCGGGTTGGTGCCGCTGCGCGGTGTGTAGCCGCCGCAGTTCTGGCCCCGGACCAGGCAGGTGACCGCCTGCTGCACGCCGGCCGGGGCGACGTAGCCGTTGCCGGCGCTGGTCGACGACGGCGCGCCGAAGGCGACCTGGTCCTCCCGTAGCGGCGGGAAGACGGCGCCGGCGTTCCCGGCGACCGGAAAACCGGCGAGCAGCATGTCGGTCATCGCGATGTGGAAGTCCGCGCCGCCCATGGTGTGGTACTGGTTGTCCAGCCCGACGATCGGGCCGGAGTTGTAGTCCTGCACGTGCAGCACCGTGAGGATGTCGCGCAGGGCGTGGATCACGGGCAGGTACGACCCGGCACGGGGATCCTGCCCGCCCCAGGGGCCCGGCCCGTAGAACTGGTAGCCGAGCTGCACGAAGAACGTCTCCGGCGCCATCGTGAGGACGAACCCGGCGCCGTAGCGCTGCTTCAGGGTCCGGATGGCCGCGATGAGGTTGACGACCACCGGGGTGGTGGGGTTGCGGAAGTCGGTGTCGCCTGCGTTCAGGTAGAGGGAGTGGCCCTCGAAGTCGATGTCGAGGCCGTTGAGGCCGTACCGGTCGATGATCGCGGACACGGACCGGACGAAGGTGTCCCGGGCGGCGGGCGTGGTGAGCTGGACCTGCCCGTTCTGGCCGCCGATGGACAGCAGCACCTTCTTGCCCTGCTGCTGCTTGGCCCGGATGGCGGCGGTGAACTCCGCCTCGCTCTCGACGGTGGGGCACTCGGCGACGGGGCAGAGCTGGAAGCGGATGTCGCCGGAGGAGACCGAGGTGGGCTCACCGAAGGCCAGGTTGACGATGTCCCAGTCGGCGGGCACGTCGGCCATCCGCAGGTAGCCGGAGCCGTTGGCGAAGCTGGCGTGCAGGTAGCCGATCAGCGCGTGCTTCGGCAGCCCGCCGGCCGGCGGCGGGGTCGTCGGCGGTGGCGTGGTGGGCGGGGTCGTGGTCGGCGGTGCGGTGGTCGTCGGCGGGGTGGTCGGGTTGCCGCCGCCGCACGGTGCGCCGTTGAGGGTGCAGTCGGTGGGCGAGCCGGACCCGGTGGCGAGGAAGCCGAACGACACCGAGGCGCCGGGGGCGACGGTGCCGTTCCAGGACCGGTTCGTGAACGTGTGCCGCTGGCCGACGCTGCTGACCGTGGCGTCCCAGTACGAGCCGAGGGTGGTGCCCGCCGGCAGGGTGAAGGCGACCTGCCAGCCGGTGATGGTGCTGGCGCCGCCGTTGGTGATCGTGTATTTGCCCTCCCAGCCGGTGCCCCAGTCGGAGGTCTTGGCGAAGGTGGCGGTGGGGCCGGCGGCCAGCGCCGGTGCGGCGAGCGCCACGGTCGCGGCGGCGGTGGCGAGCGCCGCGAGGGCGGCCAGGAACGGGGTACGGGCGGTGCGGTGCATCCGGTCCTCCCGGTACGGGGTGGGCCGTCGGACGTATCGACGGATGCACAATTATTAGGTTTGTTAACTGTAGCTGTCCAGGACCCTCTGTCGCCGTGGTCACTTCCGCCGGTGGATGGCGGCGCACCGTGGTTGGATGGCGGGATGGGTTTCACGGTGACGGACGTGCCCGAGCGGGAACGGTTCGAGGCGCGGGACGAGACGGGCGCGACGGCCGGCCTGGTCACCTACCAGCTGACCGGCACCATCATCGCCTACACCCACACCGAGGTCGCCCCGGAGTTCGAGGGGCAGGGCGTCGGCTCGCTCCTGGCCCGGGCCGTCATGGACGACGCGCGGGCCAACCGGCGGACCGTGGTGCCGATCTGCCCCTTCCTGAGCGGCTGGCTGGAGAAGCACCCCGAGTACGACGGCATCGTGGCCCGCTCGACCCGCAAGGTCAAATAGCGGACGGCCTCACTCCGCCGAGCGGGTGAGGACCGGCGACGCGCCGAGCGGCGGCGACGAGATCGCGGTCTCCGTGCCGTCGCCCCCGCGGACCGGAAGGGCGACCGCCGGGCTCTCTGCCACGGCGTGCCGGCGCCCGGCGCGGACCACCGCTGCCGCCGCCGCCACCGCGGTCAATGTGATCATCGCTGCCTGCAGCAGCGACCGCCGCCTGCTCCGTCGACGCTTCATTGTCGTTGCCTCCTGGCGCTCGCGTCCTGTCCCGTTGTCATGATGAGGGCGTCGGACCGGCCGTTCGGGACGTTTCGGAACTTCGCCACCGCCCGGGTGAAGTCCCGTCCGGCCGCCGCCGTCACACCGGATCCGCCCGGCCGCGCCGGGGGCCCGCGCGGCCGGTCTCGCCCCGGATCGGCAGCCAGTAGAAGGGGATGAACGCGGCGATCACCGCGACGCCGAGAGCGGGAACGAGGGCGCCCACGTGACGGCGTACCGGAAGGGGTTGGCGGGCCGGTCGCGGCCCGCCAACCCCCGACAACCGGTGCTACTTGCCGCCGCCGGCCCGGAACGCCACCCAGGCGTCACTCATCCGGTCCGCCTGTCCGGCCGTGAACATGTTCATGCAGGAGTCCTGCGTGTAGTCCATGAAGTTGTGGATCGGGTCCAGCCCGGGTGCGGTGCAGGTGTCCGCGCCGATCGGGCAGTCGAACTGCGGCCCCGCCTCCCGAGGGGTGTCCGCCACGAAGTCGCCCGAGGCGGAGCACCCGTGCGCGAACGTGTGTTCCAGCATCAGCCAGTGCCCGACCTCGTGCGTCAGCGTGTCGCCCAGGGCGTACTTGCCCGCCGTTCCGCCCGGCATCGACTCGTCGAGCATCACGACGCCGTCGATGTAGTCCCGGCCGTTGTTGTAACCCTTCGGGAAGTACGCCCAGCCGAGGAGGCCGCCGCCGATGTTGGCCGCGTACACGTTCAAGGTGCGGGCGTCGCCGGTGTACAACGCCTTCTTCATGTCGCGCTCGTTCTTGCCGGGCACGACCGTGTACCAGTCGCTGTTCACCGTCCACGTCGTCCCGACCAGCGAGAACCGGAACGGGGTGTCGGAGGCGTCCGCCGCCGTGCGGCCGGCGTACGAGTCGTTGAGCACCGTCATCTGCGCCGCGATCAGGGTCTTCCACCGGTTGGTCTCGGCCGCGCTGAGGGCGTGGTCGGAGACCATGTGGAAGACCGTGGGCACGGTGACGCTGCCGTTGGGCAGGCGGGGCGAATCCTTGATCACGCCATAGGCGTTCGCCTCGTTCTTGGCATACAGCTCGGGCTCCTGCGCGGTGGCGCCCTTGCTCACCCGCGCCGCGCCGTGCCCCTCGCCTGGGGCGCACGCCGTCACGCCTGCGGAGGCGGTCACGGACGCTGCCGTGCCCGCCGCCGCGGATGCTCCGCCGGCCCCCAGGAATGTCGCCGCGGTGGCGGTCAGGACCGCCAGTTGGAACGTTGGTCTTCTGTGCATCGTTGCACCTTTCGCCGGGATGGTGTCACCGGCCCGGATGGACGGAGGCGGCCGCCAGCCGGTCGGTGACATCGTCGTCCCGGTATGAGAACACGCCGTTGACCTCAGCAAAAGGCCCCATCAGGTCGCCTTCGCACCCGGCGGGTGACAGGCCGCCGCCGGCATGGGAACCTACCGGTCGGTAACGTTCTCGGCGGAAGGCAGTGACATGGCGGACCTGACAGCTCTCGCGGATCCGGGCGGGCAGCAGCCGGCGGCGCTCGACCCAGCCGTCGTGCGCCGCGCCTGGCGGGTGACCGAGCCCCTGCACGCGATGATCTACTTCGTGCCGGAGGCGCACGAGCGGTACGCCGCCCTCGGCCTCCCCGCCCCGGCCGGCTACTTCGCCTCCCGCGCGGCCGCCCTGGGACCGGTCGGCCCCGGCCCGGTGGTGGCCAGCTTCTTCAACTTCAGCCCGGACCTCGTGGCCCGGGTGCTGCCCGCCGCCTGGGAGCGGGCGACGCCGGCCGCCGTGCTGGCAGCCCGGTGGGATGCCGCCGACGCGGCCCTGACCCGGGCGCTCGGCGAGGCGGTGCGGGCCCCCGAGCTGGTCGAGGCCGCCGAGCTGGCCCGGCGCGCCGCCGAATCCGCCACGGCGCACCCCGAGGGGCGGCCGCTGTTCGCCGCCCACGCCGCGCTGCCCTGGCCGGACCGGCCGCACCTGATCCTCTGGCAGGCCCAGACCCTGCTGCGGGAGTTCCGCGGCGACGGGCACGTGGCCGCCCTGGTGCTCGCCGGCCTGACCGGGCTGGAGGCACTGGTGCTGCACGTCGCCTCCGGCGAGGTGCCGGTCCGCTTCCTGCGCCGCACGCGGGGCTGGACCGGCGAGCAGTGGGCGGGCGCGATCGAGCGGCTGCGCGGGCGCGGGCTGGTCGAGGGCGACGAGCCGATCCTGACCGACCGCGGACGGGCGCAGCGCGCCTGGATCGAGGCGGCCACGGACCGGCTCGCCACCCCCGCGTACGCGGTGCTCGGCGCCGACGGCTGCGCCCGCCTCGCCGACCTGACCCGGCCGCTGAGCCGGGCCGTCGTCGACGCCGGGCTGCTCGACGTCGACAACGCCGTGCCGCCCGCGCCCCGCGCGGGGTGAGCCGGGTCAGTTCAGGTCGAGCTGCACCGTGGCGATCTCCCAGGCGCGCAGGGGCAGCCGGACCAGCCCGTCACCGTCGACGGTGAGCTGCTCGCCGGGCCGGCCGAGCAGGTCGGCCCGCCAGGCCCCGCGGACCGTCGCGCCGCCGAGCACGGCGGTGGTGTCGACCGGGGCCTGCGCCACCAGGCGCACCTCGGTGCGGCCCGCCCGGTCCCGGACGCTGGTCACCGCGACGCCCGGACCGCCGACGGAGAGCCCGACCGCCGGCGCGGGCAGCGCGGTGGCCGGGTCGGCGGCGCCCGGGAACGCCAGCACCTCGTGCCGGTACGCCTCGGCCGCCGCCAGCACCCCCGCCTCGTGCCAGGCGCCCCGGTAGGGCAGCACCGCCAGCTCGACCGTGCGGAGGCCGCGGCACTGCGCCTGCGGCGTGGGCAACTGCGGGCCGGCGGGCTCGTCACGCAGCGCGTGCCGGTTGCGTGACAGCATCCCGATCGACCGCAGCACGGTGACCGCCAGCTCGCGGCCGGCGTCGGTCAGCTCGTACTCGGTGGGCTGGGTCAGCAGCACGGCGAGCGCGCCGTCCGGCCCGCCGGCCGCGACGAACCCGTTGGCCGGGAAGGTGGGCAGCGGCACCTCACCGCCACCACCCTCGGCCGTCAGGCCGCGCCCCACCACGGCGAACTGACCCTCGGCGTACGACGTGTCGGCCGGCGACGGCAGCGGCAGGTGCAGCCGCACCCGATGGTCGTCGCAGCGGTTGTCGAACTCGACGCGCAGCCGGACGAAGCCCTCGCCGCGCCGCAGCTCGACCCGGGTGGTCACGGCGATCGGCTCCCGGTCCACGGCGCGGGAGCCCGCGTCGACGTCCGCGGCCACCGGCCAGCGGTACTCGCGTACCACCTCCAGGACGGCCACCAGCGGCCCGTCGTGGCGCACCACGGTCCGCACGGCCCGCGGCTTGTCCACCAGCTCGTCGGCGGCCGGCGGGGCGTAGTTGTAGCTGTCGCCCACGTCGCCGCCGTCGACGATCCGGCCCACCCCCTCCACGGTCACCCCGTCCGGGGTGGACAGCGCCAGGGTGCCGTCCTCGGCGACGTCGACCCGGAGCAGGCCGTTGTCGAGGCTGCGGCCGGCCACCGTGACCGGGTCGGACGCAGGCGTCGCGGTCGCCGGCAGCGGCACCGGCCGGACCGCGGCCCGCCCCAGCGGCGGCACATCGACCAGGGCGGCGACGGTGGCCCGGGGCGCGGCGAGGATGCGTACCCGCCACCGGTCCGGCTGCGCGGCGGCGGCGAGCGCCAGCCGGACGTCCTCCACGTCGAAGGCCGGATCCCCGTGCCGGGCCACCTCGAAGGTGAGGGTGGCGTCGTCGGGCGACACCGACCAGGCCGTGACCTCCTGGCCGTACAGCTCCCGGCCGTGCACCCGGGTGAGCACGGCCGGCAGGTCGGCGGCCGGCACGACGTCGTCGGCGAGCAGCGTGCGGCCCCGGTCGAGGACCTGGGTGGCCACGCTGCGGCCGGCGGCGTCGGCGAGCGCCACGGCGCCGTCGGCCGGCGTCTCCACATCCAGGCACACCAGCGCGGTACGCGCCGCCGGGGTGGGGTTGAACAGCAGGTAGCCGTCCCGGGGCACGGCGGCCGACAGCCGCGCGCCGACCAGGTCGCAGACCGCCCGGCCGAGCTGGTCGGCCTCGGCGAGCCGGGCGGCGACCTGTTCGGCCGTCTCGTCACAGCCGCAACCGGTCACCGAGTCGTGGCAGCTCGCGTCGATCAGCCGGGTCCAGGCCATGTCGAGGAAGCGCTGCACGGACCCGTCGTGGGTGAGCGCGGCGAGCGGTTCGGCGTACCGTTCGACGCGCCGCTCGGCGCGGTTCATCGCCTGCTTCAGGTGCGCGCGGACGGAGATCACGCCGGGCAGGATGTTGGCCCGGGCGTGCGAGCGCAGTTCGCCACGCACCACGGGCAGGCCGTCGGCGGTGGCCGGTTGGGTGGCGAAGTACTCGGCGAGGGTGCCCAGCCGCAGCCGGGTGCCGGCGACGTCCGCGGTGGCCAGCAGGTCCGGGGCGTCCGGCGCCGGGGCGGCGTGGTCGGTGCCGTACATGGCAAGCACCGGGGTGTCGTCACCGTCCGGCCGCCATTCGGCGAGCCGGTCGGCGAGGTCACCGGCCCGGCGCGTGACCTGCCCGGCGTTCTCCATCAGCGCGGCCCCGTTGCCGTAGCCGCCGGGCAGGTACTGCGTGCGGATCGTGGTGCCGTCGGGCGCCTGCCAGGCGAACGCGTGACGGTGCACCCGCTCGGGCACGCCGCGGAACACGCAGGCGTGGGCCAGCCCGGCGCCGGCCAGGATCTGCGGCATCTGCGCGATGTGGCCGAACATGTCGGGCAGGTAGCCGACCGGCATGGCGCCGCCCAGCTCGGCGCTGCGGGTCAGCCCGCGTTCGAGGTTGCGGACGATGTTCTCCCCGGAGCAGAGGAACTCGTCGAGCAGGATCTGCCAGGGGCCCACCGACAGCCGGCCGGCCCGGACCAGGTCGATCACCTGCTCCCGCCGCTCCGGGCGGACCTCCAGGTAGTCGTCGACCGCGGCGAGCTGCCCGTCGAGGGTGAACCGCTGCCGCGGGTCACGCTCCATCCGGTCGAACACGTCGTCCAGCAGCGCCACGAGCCGCAGCCGGAACCGCTGGAACGGCTCGTACCACTCCCGGTCCCAGTGGGTGTGGGGCACCACGATGATCTCGGTCGGTCGCGTCATCAGCTCGCCGCCTCTCCGCCGATCGCGGCCCCGGTCAGCTCACCGTAGCGGCGTACCACCTGCTGGCTGGTCCGTACGTCGGCCGCGCCCTCGGCGATGCCGGTCAGCGGCGCGGCGCCCGCGGTGACCATCGCGTGGAACGCGACCAGCTCCTGCTCGAACGCCTCGGTCACCGACCGGTACGCGGCCCGCCGCTCGCCGCCGCCGTGCTCGTCCACCACGGTCAGCGTGGTCGGCGCGTTGAGCAGGTACGGCGAGGGGAACACCAGCTCCAGCGAGCCGCGGGCGTGGTGCAGGGTGACCGTCTCCCGGTAGGCGGGGTAGTCCGGCAGGTTGAGCCACCGGATGCCGTAGCGGGCGCCGTCCGGCAGCCGCCCGCTGATCTCCACCGAGGGCTCGGCCGGGCCGTCCGGGAGCGGCCACGTGGCGACCTGCTCCACGGTGGCCGGCGCCCCGGTGAACAGCCGCAGCAGGGACAGGTCGTGCGAGATGCTGTTGATCAGGATCTGGTAGAGGGTGCGGGCGCCCGGGTCGGCGCCGACGGCGGCGTCGAGCAGCGCCCGGTCGGCGGCGGACAGCCGGGCCGCCTCCCCGGCCGGCACGTCGCCGGCGGCCGGGGGCAGGTTGGCGAAGCGCAGCTGGCGGTCGCCGCCGGCGTGCAGCACGGTCACCTCCACGGCGTGCACCCGCTCCGCGCCGCCGAGTTCCGCGAGCAGTCGCGCGGCCTCGGCCACCGCCGGGTCGTACTGCTTCATGTAGCCGACCATCAGCGCCGGGCCGCGGGTGTCCAGCTCGGCCAGCCGGGCCGTCTCGGCGAGGGTGTAGGCCAGCGGCTTCTCGCACAGCACCGGCAGGCCGGCGCGCAGCGCCAGCGCGGCCAGGTCGCCGTGCGAGCCGGAGGTGGCCAGCAGCACCGCGTCGCAGCCGCCGTCGGTGACCATCCGGGCCGCGTCGGCGTAGCGGCGGGCGGGCTCGACGCCGTACCGCTCGCCCAGCTCGGTCATCCGGGACGGGGACAGGTCGGCCAGGGCGACGATCTCGAACAGGTCGCCGCGGCGTTGCAGCAGCGGCAGGTGCACGGTGCGGGCGATGATGCCCAGCCCGGCCACCGCGATCCGGATCCGCTTGCCGGGCTCGGTCATCGCAGCGCCTCCTCGAGCCACCGCCGGTTGGCGTACTGGTCGGCGCGGATCCAGTCGAGGTCCCCGTCCTCGGGGGCGTCCTGCTCGACCACCAGCCAGCCGGTGTAGCCGATGTCGTCGAGCGCGGCGAAGACCCCGGCGAGGTCGACGTCGCCGCGGCCCAGGGCGCAGAAACCGCCGGCCGCGACCATGTCCATGAGACCGCCGCCGGCCGCCCGGGTCCGGGCGTGGGCGGCGAGGTCGGCGTCCTTCAGGTGCACCTGGCCGATGCGGCCGGCCCAGCGGCGTGCGGCGGCCACCGGGTCGCCGCCGGCCAGCGCGAGGTGCCCGGTGTCCAGGCAGATGGCGATGTCGGTCAGCTCGAGCAGCCGGTCGGCCTCCGCCTCGGTCTCCACGTCGGTGCCGAGGTGGTAGTGGAACACCGGCTCCAGGCCGCGGTCGCGGCACCGGTCGGCGGCCTGCTGCACCCGGGCGGCGAAGTCCGGCCAGGCCGCGGCGGGCAGCGCCGACGCCAGGTCGGTCGGCATGCCCGGCCGGGCCATCCGGCCCGGGTTGCCGGGGCAGGCCAGGGTCGGCCGGGGCGCGAACCGGGGGTCGTCGACCGGCGCGGCGGTGAACACGTCGAGCGCGGCGTCGAGCTGGGTCAGGTCCTCGGCGAAGCCGGCCGGGTCGGCGAACCGCAGGTCGACCCAGCCGCCGGCCAGCCCGATGCCGGACGCGGCCAGCCGCCGGGCGAGGGTCTCGCCGGTGCCGAGGTAGCCGATCGGGCCGGAGTCCACCCCGGTGTAGCCGTCGCGGGCCAGTGCCGCGAGCAGGTCGTCGGGGCCGACGGGCGCCCCGGTGGGCTGGTAGATGCCGTAGTTGACGGGGGCGCCGGCCACCCGCGTGCGTGCGGTCAGCTGCACAGTGCGATCACCTCCATGCGGTGGGACTCCAGGACGTGCAGCCCGTCGCCGGCCGGCAGCAGGCACCGGTCGCCGCGGACCAGCCGGTGCTTGCCGTCCGGGTAGGCCAGCAGCGCGCCGTCGGCGTCGAGCGCCAGCAGTTCGTCACCGAGGCGCAGCAGCAGCGGCCCGCCGGGGTCGGCGGAGATCGCGGTACGGCCGCCGCGCAGCGCGTCCAGCACGGCGTCGCCGGGCGCGCGGTCGGGGTCGGCGAGCACCCAGGTGGTGGGGGAGCCGGGCGGCGCGTCGTCGCCGGGGCGGTGGAAGTCGCTGCCACCGATCGCCACGACGTCCGGCCGCCAGGCCCGCGCCCAGGCCAGCGGGGCACCCCAGGTGCGGTCCCACCAGCCGGAGTGCCACACCTCGACCAGTGGGGTGCGGTCGGCCAGCGGCTGGCGCCAGGCGCAGTCACCGCCGAGGGGGTGGTTGACCGACATGAGCCCGCCGTCGCGCCGGGCGGCGGCGAGCCACTCGTCCGGCGGGCGGCGGAAGTCGATCCAGCCCACCGGCCCGAACACGTTGGCGTGTCCCCGGTCGGTGGTCACCTCCTGGCCGGGCAGCAGGCTGATGCCGTAGCGGGTGGAGGCGTCCGGCAGCCACGGGTGGTGGCTGACGGTGTTGTGGTCGGTGACGGCGAGGAAGTCCAGGCCGCGGGCGGCGGCGAGCGCGGCCAGCTCGTCGATGGTCTGGCTGCCGTCGCTGTGCACGGTGTGCGCGTGCAGGTCGCCGGCGAGCCAGCGCCGGCCGTCGACGGCGGGCAGGTCCCGGCGGGGCGGGCGGTCCGGGCACGGCGGCGCCGCCGGTGCGGCGGGCGCGGGCGGCGGCCTGGTGCTGGTGGTGGCGGTGACCTCGTAGTCCAGCCCGTCCGGTGGGATGCGGTGCAACCGCAGCAGCACCTGCCACTCGCCGGGTTCCAGCTCGCCCGGCAGGTAGCCGGGGGTGGCCCAGCCGGCGGCCACGGTGTAACCGTCGCGGGCGCCGCCCGACCAGCCGCGGAAGCCGTCCGGCCCGACGCAGCCCAAATCGAGCACCCCGGCGCCGCGGGGATAGTCCAGCCGGACGGTGAGCGCGGCGGTGCCGGGTGCGACGCTGACCGGCAGCGCCCGCAGCAGGTCGTCGGCCCGGTCCTGCAGGGTCCACCTGCCGCGGTGCACGACCACGGTCAGCTCCGGACGGCGGCGTCGGTGCGGGGGGCCGGTACGCCGGCCGTGGCGGCGGCGGTGACCAGGTTCCCGTCGCGGTAGAGCAGGGACCGGCCGGGGCGGGGCACCGCCCAGCCGGTGTCGCCCGGTTCGGGTTCGCCGCCCTCGGCCACGACGACCTGCACGCTGGTCCGCCCCGGGCCGGTCTCCTCGGTGTCCTCGCCGGGCACGTCCAGCGAGACCAGGGAGACGCTGCCCAGGTTCTCCACGACGACGACCTCGCCGGTCAGCGCGCCGGGGACCGCCGTGGGGGAGTAGTCGAGATATTCGGGTCGGATGCCGTAGACCAGCCGCTCGCCGTCGGTGACCTGGCCCCGGGCGTCGTCGGGCAGCGGCAGCCCGGCCCGGGCCACCGACAGCTCGTCGCCCCGCACCCGCGCGTCGATCAGGTTCATGGGGGTGGAGCCGATGAAGCCGGCCACGAAGGTGTTGGCGGGGCGGCGGAAGACCTCGGTGGGGGTGCCGACCTGGCGGATCCGGCCGCCCTCCATGACCGCGATCCGGTCCGCCAGGGCCAGCGCCTCGGCCTGGTCGTGGGTCACGAAGACGGTGGTGACGCCCAGCTCCCGCTGGAGGCGCTTCAGGAAGGTCCGGGCCTCCAGCCGCAGCCGGGCGTCGAGGTTGGACAGCGGCTCGTCGAGCAGGAACACCTGCGGGTGGCAGGCCATCGCGCGGGCCAGGGCGACGCGCTGCTGCTGGCCGCCGGAGAGCTGCCCCGGACGGCGTTCCAGCAGCCCGGACAGGCCCAGCTCGTCGGCGGTGTCGGCGGCCTTGCTGCCCCGGCTGCGCCGGTCGACCTTCTTGATCCGCAGCGGATAGGCGATGTTGTCCCGCACGGTCATGTGCGGGAAGAGGGCGTAGTCCTGGAAGACCATGGCCACGTCCCGCTTGCCCGGCGGCAGGTTGGTGACGTCGCGCTCGCCGATGCGCACGCTACCGCCGGAGGCGACCTCCAGGCCGGCGATGGTGCGCAGCAGGGTCGTCTTGCCGCAACCGGACGGGCCGAGCAGGGCGAAGAACTCGCCGTCGGCGATCTCCAGGTCGAGGGCGTCCAGGGCGCGTACCCCGCCGGGGTAGACCTTGGTCAGCTCGCGCATGGTGATGGCGGACATCAGCGCTTGATCCCTCCGTGGAAGCGGAACCCGTATCGGCTGCTGACGAAGACGAACATGAGCGCCACCGGCAGCGAGTAGAGCAGCGAGAAGGTGGAGAGCAGCCGCAGGTCGGCCTGCCCGCCCTCGGTGTAGAGCGTGTACATGATCACCGCGGCGGGGGCCTTGTCCGGCCCGCGCAGCAGCAGGAACGGCACCAGGAAGTTGCCCCAGACGTTGGCCACGGCCCAGACGCCGACGGTGGCCAGGCCGGGGCGGACCAGCGGCACCACGATGTGCCGCATGATCTGCAACGGGCTCGCGCCGAAGACCCGGGCGGACTCCTCATAGGACGTCGGGGTGGAGTCCATGAAGTCCTTCAGGATGAAGATGGCCGCCGGCAGCAGCCCGCCGCTGAGGATCAGGATGACGCCCAGCCGGGAATCGATCAGGTTGAGCCGGAAGGCCAGCTCGAACAGCGGCACCATGGTGGCGGTGCCGGTGACGATCGAGGACAGCAGCAGCAGCCCGTAGAGCAGCGCGTCGCGGCCGGGCACCCGGACCCGGCTCAGCGCGTACGCGGCCAGCGCCGCGAACGTCACCACCAGCGCCGCGGTGCCGGCCGCCAGGTAGACCGAGTTGAGCAGCGAACTCAGCGCGTACGGGTTGTCCAGCAGCGCGCGGAAGTTGTCCAGGGTGAACCGCGGCAGCGAGGCGGTGACCGTCGGGGTGTCGTCGAACGGGGCGGTGGCCAGCCACAGCAGCGGCAGCGCGAAGAAGGCCAGCACGGCGCAGAGGAACGTGTAGCGGCCGATCTGGGCGAGCAGGTGGCGTACGGCCACGGTGGGCCCCGTCGGCTCGGTGGTGGGTGCGGGCGCCGTGCCGGTGGTCACGCCGACTCCTTCCGCCGGCCCAGCATGCGCAGGTAGACCAGCGCGATGACCAGGTTGATCAGCAGCATGACGAACGAGATGGCGGCGCCGAAGCCGAGTTCGCCGCCGGAGAGCGCCACCTTGTAGACGTAGACCGGCAGGATCTCCGAGCGCTGCTCGGGCCCGCCGGCGGTGATCAGGAACGGCGCGAAGTCGTTGAACGTCCAGAGGCTGATCAGCAGCAGGTTGGTGAGCACGTGCCCGCGGATGCGGGGGAAGACCACGTCGCGCAGCTGCTGCCAGGTCGAGGCGCCGGCCAGCCGGGCGGTCTCCAGGTGCGAGCGGGGGACGTTCTCCAGCGCGGCGGCGTAGAGCATCATCGAGAACGCGGTGCCGCGCCAGGTGTTGAAGACGATGATCGACAACATCGGGTGGTCCAGCAGCCACGCCGTCCCGGGGATGCCGAGCAGCGCGTTGAGCGTGCCGGCGTCCCGGTCGAGCAGGGCGATCCACAGGAAGGCGACCACCGAGCTGGGCAGGATCCAGGAGAGCAGGACGAACCCCTCGACCACCCGGCGCAGCGGGCCGCGGCGGTCGCGCAGCGCGAACGCGATGGCGAAGCCGAGACCGGCCTGGCCGATCACCGCCGAGCCGAGGACGAACTGCAGGGTCAGCAGCAGGGAGGTGCGGAACCGCTCGTCACCCAGGGCCCGGGTGTAGTTGTCCAGGCCGACGACCTCGGGGTGGGCGGCGGCCAGGCCGGTCAGCCGGTAGTTGGTCACGCCCAGGTAGATCGTCCAGGCGGCCGGCACCACGAGGAAGACCAGGATGAGCACCATGGCCGGGACGAGGAAACCGGTGGCCCGGGCCCGGCCGAGCCCGGCGGCGTCGGGGGCCGGGGAGGCGCCCGTGACCGGGCGCGCTCCCTCGACCACCTCGTCAGGAGGTGACGTTACCTGGACCACCGACGAACCCTTCGACCTTCTTCTGGTACGCGGCGGCCGCCTCGTCGGCGCTCTTGCCCGCCGTGGCGGCGGCGGTCGCCTCCTGCAGCGCCACCGACACCTGCGGGTACACCGCCAGCGGCGGCCGGTACGCGGTCACCGGCAGCACCTTCTCGGTGATGAAGCTCAGCATCGGGTCGCCCGCGAGGACCTCCTTGTTGACGTCCTGGCGCGCGGTGATGCGCGCCTCGCCGGCGAGTTCGGCCTTGACCGCCTCGGCCGAGTGCATGAACGACAGCAGTTCCCACGCCTGCGAGGGGAACTTGGAGTTGGGGTTGAGCGTCCGCACACCGCCACCGGACATGCTGACGAAGTCCTGGCCGCGGATGCCGGCGCCGGGCTGCTTGGCGGGGATCATCGCGTAGCCGACGGTGGTGTCCCGGTCGGCCATCTTGGCGATGCCGGTGGTCGGGTTGACCACGCTGCGCCAGAAGTAGTCGCCCTCGGCGAGGATGCCGATCTTGCCGGCGGCGAACTCGGCGAACGACTTGTCGCGCCCCTTGGCCTCCTGCTGGAGCTTCGGGTCGCCCAGGCCGCCACCGTAGACCTTGGTGTAGAAGTCGAGCATGTCCTTGACCGGCTGGGTGGCGCCGGACCACTTGCCGTCCTTCCAGATCTCGCCGCCCGCGCCGGCCAGCAGCGGCAGCGCGCCCTGCATGGAGGTGGCCTCGCCCATCGCGGTGCCGGCGTTGATCTGGATGGGCGTCACCCCGGGCAGCGCCTTGAGCTTGGCGCCGGCGTCGAGGATCTCCTGCCAGCTCTTCGGCTGCCAGTCGGCGGGCAGGCCGGCCCGGGCGAAGAGCTTCTTGTTGTAGTAGAGGACCCGGCCGTCGGTGCCGAGCGGGATGGCGTAGCGCTTGTCCTCGAACGAGCCGAGGCCCTGCACGGTCTCCGGGATCTGGGACCAGCCCTCCCAGGAGTCGACCTGGTCCCCGGCGACCTCGGACAGCGGCTTGAGGTAGCCGGCCTGGACGAACTCGCCGACCCAGATGCCGTCCACGGCGATCACGTCGGCGCCGCCCTTGGACCGCAGGTCGAGGGCCAGCTTGGTCTTGTACTGCTCGTCGTCGACGCCGCTGGGCACGAACGTCACCTTGGCGGTGACGCCCTTGGCCTTTTGCGCCTCGACGAACTTGGGGATGACCCATTTCTCGATCCACTCCGCGCCGGCGGAGTTCTTGCCCCCGACGATGGAGTTGGCGGAGATGGTGAGGGTGATGTTCTTGGCGTCCTTACCGGCGGGCTCGTCCGAGCCGCCGCAGGCCGTGGCGGTGAGGGCGACGGCGGTGAACGCGGCGAGCACGCCGGCGGCGCGTCTCGGCTTGGCTGACATGGGCTGTTTCCCTTCGCAAGGAGGAACTTCGAAGAGACTCGCGGGGTCGCCCCACCGGCCGCATGTCCGCCGCCGGCGGTGCTTGCGGCCACAATGTCATGACAGCTTGACGACGTAAATACCTGTCACTGAAATGAGCGCGAAACATCCACCGTCACCGCTCGGCGACGGTCACCTCGAGGGAGTAGCGGCTGGCCCGGTAGATGTGGGCGCCGTGCTCGACGTAGCGGCCCTGGTCGTCGTACGCGGTGCGGGTCATGGTGAGCACGGGCGCGCCGCGCCGCTCGCCCAGCATCTGCGCCTCGGCGGCCGTGGCGGCGCGCGCCCCGATCCGCTGCTGGGCGCCCCGGATCCGCCGCCCGCCGGCACGCAGGATCGCGTAGAGGCCGTCGGCCTGCAGGGCCGCCATGGTGAGCCGCGGCTGGTCGACCGGGAGCCAGTTCTCCATGAGGGCAAGGGGTTCCCCGTCGGAGAACCGCAGCCGGCGCAGGTGCTGCACCTCGCCGCCGGGTGGCACGCCGAGGGCGGCGGCGACCGCCGGCGGGCAGGCCACGGTGGCCAGCTCCAGCACCGAGGTGGACGGCCGCTGGCCGGCCCGGACCAGGTCGTCGTGCAGGCTGGTCAGCTCGACGGCCCGGCGGACCTCGCCCCGCACCACCTGGGTGCCCACGCCGCGCCGGCGGATGATCAGTCCCTTGTCGACGAGGTGCTGGATGGCCTGCCGCACGGTGGGCCGGGACAGCCCCAGCCGGTCGGCCAGTTGCAACTCGCTGTCCAGGCGATCCCCCGGGGCCAGCTCACCGCGCTGGATCGCCGCGGCGAACTGCTGCGCGACCTGGAAGTAGAGCGGGACCGGGCTGCTGCGGTCGACCGCGATCTCGGGGCCGGTCACGGAATCCTCCTCGCTGCGGCTGCGCGGGATCGGCGTGCTGATGCGCGCCACTGTACCGAAGCGATCACGGAGCGCAGAGCACGGTTGTCATGACAACACATTGACACAACTCGTAGAGCACTGTTACCAATCAGGGACGGAATCGAGCTGGCGGACACGCCGACGCCGGCCGGGACGGAGGGCGCCGCATGCTCGATGTGCTCACCATCGGCCGGGTCGGGGTGGACATCTATCCGTTGCAGATCGGCACGCCGCTGGCCGAGGTCGAGACGTTCGGCAGGTTCCTCGGCGGCAGCCCCACCAACGTGGCGGTCGCGGCCAGCCGGCAGGGCCTGCGCGCCGGGCTGATCACCCGCACCGGCGCCGACGCCTTCGCCGGTTACGTGCACCGGGCGCTGCGCGAGTTCGGTGTGGACGACAGCCAGGTCCACCCGGTCGACGGGCTGCCCACCCCCATCACCTTCTGCGAGATCTTCCCACCGGACCACTTCCCGCTGTGGTTCTACCGCACCCCCACGGCCCCCGACCTCCAGATCCGCCCCGAGGAGCTGGACCTCGACGCGATCACCTCGGCCCGCGTCTTCTGGCTCACCGGCACCGGCCTGTGCCAGCAGCCCAGCCGGGACGCGCACCTCGCCGCGCTCGCCGCCCGGGCCGGCCGCCCGCACACCGTGCTGGACCTGGACCACCGGCCGATGTTCTGGCCCGACCCGGCCGCCGCGACGGCGGCCGTCGCCGAGGCGCTGCCCCGGGTCACCGTCGCTGTCGGCAACCTCGACGAGGTGGAGGTCGCGGTCGGCACCCGCGACCCGGACCGGGCCGCCGACCTGCTGCTCGAACGGGGGCCCCGGCTCGCCGTGGTCAAGCTCGGCCCGGCCGGCGTGCTGGCCCGCACCGCGGAGCAGAGCGTACGGGTGCCGCCGGTCCCGGTGGACGTGGTCAACGGGCTGGGCGCCGGCGACGCCTTCGGCGGCGCGCTCTGCCTGGGGCTGCTGCGCGGCTGGCCGCTGGAGCGGACCATGCGCTTCGCCAACGCCGCCGGCGCGATCGTCGCCTCCCGCCTGGCCTGCTCCGCCGCCATGCCCGACTACGCCGAGACGGCGGCGCTGGCTGGGGACGCCGCGCCGTCGACGGCCGTCCTGACAGGAGAAGACCGGTGAGCACCGAGTACGACGCGCTGACCCGCACCCGGGCGCACCGGCCGCAGGCGATCGCCGAAGCCGCCGCCCGCCGTACCCGCCGGCCCTGGCCCGAACCGGGCCGGCCGCTGTTCGTCATCGCCGCCGACCACCCGGCCCGCGGCGCCCTCGGGGTACGCGACCGGCCGATGGCCATGGCCGGGCGGGCGGACCTGCTCGACCGGTTGCGGGTGGCGCTGTCCCGGCCCGGCGTCGACGGGGTGCTCGGCACCCCCGACATCCTGGAGGACCTGCTGCTGCTCGGGGCGCTGGAGAACCGCCTGGCCATCGGCTCGATGAACCGGGGCGGCCTGTCCGGAGCCGCCTTCGAACTCGACGACCGGTTCACCGCCTACGACGCCGACAGCATCGCCGCGATGCGCTACGACGGCGGCAAGATGCTCTGCCGGATCGACCCGGACGACCCGGCCACCGCCTCCACCCTCCAGGCCTGCGCCCGGGCGGTCACCGCCCTCGCCGCGCACCGCACCGTGGCCCTCGTCGAACCGCTCTGGGTGGCCCGCGACGGCGGCCGGGTCAGCGCCGACCTGCGCCCGGAGGCGGTCATCAAGGGCGTCAGCGTCGGGCAGGCGCTCGGCGCGACCAGCGCGTACACCTGGTTGAAGCTGCCGGCCGTCGACGAGATGGAGCGGGTGATGGCCGCGACCACGCTGCCGGTCCTGCTCCTCGGCGGCGACCCGGTGGAGGCGCCCGACGTGGTGTACGCGCGGTGGGCGCGGGCGCTGCGGCTGCCCGGCGTGCGCGGCCTGGTCGTCGGCCGCGCGCTGCTCTACCCGCCCGACGACGATGTGGCCGCCGCCGTGGACCTGGCCGGCTCGCTGCTGCCCACCGGGCAGGACGCGTGAGGACCCCGGACGCCCACCTGCCCTGGGGCGGTGTGGCCCGGGGACCGTGGGCGCTGGAGGTCACCCCCGAGCGGGCCGGCTGGACCTACGCCGGGCTGCGGGTGCTCACCCTGCCCGCCGGCGGCGAGGCCAGCTTCGCCACCGGCGACGAGGAGATGCTGGTGCTGCCGCTGGCCGGCGCCGCCACCGTGCACTGCGACGGGCTGCGCCTCGCCCTGACCGGCCGGACGTCGGTGTTCGCCGCGGTTACCGACTTCGCCTACCTGCCCCGCGACGCCGAGGTGACGATCCGCGGCGCGGGACGCTTCGCGTTGCCGTCGGCGCGGGCCACCCGCCGGCTGTCGCCCCGCTACGGCGCGGCCCGGGACGTGCCGGTGGAACTGCGCGGCGCCGGCCCGGCCAGCCGGCAGGTCAACAACTTCTGCGCCCCGGACGCCTTCGACTGCGACCGGCTGGTCGCCGTGGAGGTGCTCACGCCCGGCGGCAACTGGTCGTCGTACCCGCCGCACAAGCACGAGCAGGAGCGGGCGTACGGCGACGGGCGGGTCGAGGCGGCGCTGGAGGAGGTCTACTACTTCGAGGTGGCAGGCGCGGCGCCCGGCGAGGGGCCGGTGGGCTACCAGCGGGTCTACGGCACCGACGACCGGCCCATCGACGTGCTGGCCGAGGTGCGCACCGGCGACGTGGTGCTCGTCCCGTACGGCTACCACGGGCCGTCGATGGCCGCACCGGGCTACGACCTCTACTACCTCAACGTGCTGGCCGGACCCGGGGCCGCCCGGACCATGGCCTGTGTGGACGATCCCCGGCACGGCTGGATCCGGGGCAGCTGGGCCGGCCAGCCGGTGGACCCGCGGCTGCCGCTGACCCGGCCCGGAACGAAAGAGGCGTGATGCCCAGGTTGACGGTGGCGCAGGCGGTCGTGGCGTTCCTGGCCCGGCAGTTCTCCGAGCGCGACGGGCGGCGGCAACGACTGGTCCCGGCCTGCTTCGGCATCTTCGGCCACGGCAACGTCGCCGGGCTCGGCGAGGCGCTGGCCACCGCCGGCGCCGACCTGCCGTACCACCTGTGCCGCACCGAGCAGGGCATGGTGCACACGGCCGCGGCGTACGCCCGGATGACCGACCGGCTCAGCACCCTGGCCTGCACCACCTCCATCGGCCCCGGCGCCACGAACCTGGTCACCGGCGCCGCCGGCGCCACCATCAACCGGCTGCCGGTGCTGCTGCTGCCCGGCGACATCTTCGCCACCCGGGTCGCCAACCCGGTGCTCCAGGAGCTGGAGGACCCGCGCTCCTACGACGTCAGCGTCACCGACGCGCTGCGGCCGGTCTCCCGCTACTGGGACCGGATCAACCGGCCGGAACAGCTGCCCGCCGCGCTGCTGGCCGCCATGCGGGTGCTGACCGACCCGGCGGACACCGGCGCCGTCACCCTCGCCCTGCCGCAGGACGTGCAGGCCGAGGCGTACGACTGGCCCGACGAGCTGTTCGCCGAACGGGTCTGGCACGTGCCGCGCCCCCGCGCCGACGAGACCGCGCTGGCCCGGGCGGCCGGGATCGTGCGGGCGGCCCGCCGGCCACTGCTGGTGGCCGGCGGTGGGGTGATCTACAGCGGGGCGACCGGGGCGCTGCGCCGGTTCGCCGAGGAACACGGGGTGCCGGTCGCCGAGTCCCAGGCCGGCGCCGGCGCGCTGCGGCACGACCACCCGCTCGCCCTCGGCGCGGTCGGGGTCACCGGCACCACCGCCGCCAACGAGATCGCGGCCGGCGCGGACGTGGTCATCGGGGTGGGCACCCGCTACAGCGACTTCACCACCGCCTCCGGCACCCTGTTCGGCGACGGCACGCGCTTCGTCAACCTCAACGTCACCCGCTTCGACGCGGCGAAACTGTCCGGCACGCAGATCGTCGGCGACGCCCGGGAGAGCCTCACCGCCCTCGGCGGGGCCTGCGCCGGCTGGACCACCGAGCCCGCGTACCGCGAGTCGGTGGCCCGGCTGCGCGAGCGGTGGACGGCCATCGCGGACCGCGCCCGGCACGCCGACCCGGACGCCCGGCCCACCCAGACCGCGGTGATCGGCGCGGTCAACGACGCCGCCGGCCCGCGCGGCGTGGTGGTGTGCGCCGCCGGGTCGATGCCCGGCGACCTGCACCGGCTGTGGCGCAGCGCGGATCCGAAGAGCTACCACGTCGAGTACGGCTACTCCTGCATGGGCTACGAGATCCCTGGCGGGATCGGGGTGAAGCTGGCCGCGCCGGAGCGCGAGGTGTTCGTGCTGGTCGGCGACGGCTCCTACCTCATGCTGCCCAGCGAACTGGCCACCGCGGTCGCCGAGGGCGTCAAGCTGGTCGTGGTGCTGGTCGACAACTCCGGCTTCGCCTCGATCGGCCGGCTGTCCGAGAGCGTCGGCGCGCACCGGCTCGGCACCGCCTACACCGACCGGGGCGGGGAGCCACTGCCCGTCGACCTCGGCGCCAACGCGGCCAGCCTCGGCGCCGACCTGATCCGGGTGTCCACCATGGCGCAGCTCCGGGCGGCGCTGGCGACGGCGAAGGCGGCCACCCGGACCACGGTGGTGCACGTGCGGACCGACCGGTTCGAGGCCGGACCGGACGCCGGCGCCTGGTGGGACGTGCCGGTCGCCGAGGTCTCGACCACGGTGGAGGGGCGGGCCGCCCGGGCGGCGTACGAGGCGGGGCGCAAGACCCGGCGCACCCACCTGCGGCCCGCCTGACCGGTTTCCTCGTTCTTCCGGTCCCGGGCCTGTCACGATGGGCCCCTGACCGGACATGGGATGGACGTGAGCTCTGGGAACGAGCATGAAGACCACTTCCGACAGGTCTACACCGCCGACTTCGAGCCGCTGCTGGCGTACGCCCTGCGGCGCGTCGCGCACCCCGAGGACGCGGCCGACGTCGTCGCCGAGACCTTTCTGATCGCCTGGCGTCGAAGACACGACCTGCCCGCCGGCGGCGAGGCCCGGCTCTGGCTGTACGGCGTCGCCCGCCGCGTGCTCGCCAACCACCACCGCGGCGGCGTACGCCGGCAGCGGCTGGGGGAGCGGCTCCGCCAACGGATCACCGCGGCGGTCGGCGCCGACCCGGGCAGTGAGGTGCCCGAACGGCTCGCCGTCCGGGCCGCGCTGGCCCGGCTCGGCGAGCTGGACCGGGAGGTGCTGCTGCTCACGGTCTGGGAGGGACTCGAACCGCGCGAGGCGGCCGAGGTCCTCCGGGTGAGCCCGGCCGCGGTCCGTACCCGCCTGTCGCGGGCGCGGGCCAGGCTCCGCGAACTCGTCGGTGACGACCTCGGCCCACCCGGACATGTACTCGACGTCCTGACCGCACCCGCCCCGAAGGAGGGCAGATGACCGAGGAGCACCTCGACCGGATGGTCCGCGACGCCGATCCCTACCGACCCGATGTCATCGGGCACCTCGACGGGGCGAAGCAGGCTCTCCTGGAGGAGATCATGTCCGAACCGACGCCCGACCGCGTCGTCGACGCACCGCAGCCACGCTCCCGGGCGCGGCGCGCCCTGGTTCGCCGCTTCGCCGGCCCGCTGACCGCGGCCGCGGCGCTCATCGGTGTCCTCGCCGTGTCCACCATGCTGCGGGACCGCCCGGACGACCGTCAGGCCGCCCCGACGGAGACCGCCGGGCCGGCCACCTCCGTCGTCTACTCCCCCGTGGCGTTGAAGGCCGCCGAGGAGAACCCGCGGCTGCTGATCGACGAGCCCGGTTGGAAGGTGACCAACGTCTGGGGGTTCGCCAAGCAGCAGGGCTCCATCGCGTTCCGCAACGGCGGACGGCACGTGGAGATGAACTGGTACCCGGCGGCCCAGTACGACGGCTACCACGCCGACCGGCTCCACGTCAGCCCACCGGAAGCGGTGAAGGTGGACGGCTGGCAGGGTGACCTGTTCCGCTACAGCGGCAAGGACTTCGCCGTCATGCTGCGACCCCGCGACGGTGTCTTCGTCGAACTCCGCGCCGAGGGCGGGAACCGCACCCAGTTCGACCGGATCCTCACCCACGTCGTCCGCGTCGACGTGCGCACCTGGCTGGCCGCGCTCCCGCCGGAGATCGTCACACCGGCCCGGGTGGACGAGCAGGCCGCGAAGGTGCTCGCCGACGTGCCCCTGCCGCCGAACTTCGACCGGGCCGCGCTGGCCGACGTCGGCACCAACGACGCCTACCAGTTCGGCGCCCAGGTGACGTCCCGGGTCGGCTGCGCCTGGATCGCCGAGTGGCAGCGCGCGAAGCGGGCCGGCGACGACGCCGCGCTCCGGCGGGCCGCCGACGCGCTGCGCAGCAGCCACAACTGGAAGGTGCTGCACGAGATGAACGACGAGGGCGACTGGCCGGAGGCGTTCTGGGAGACCGCGGACAAGGTTGCCGCCGGAGACCTGCCGCGCGGCTACGACCAGGGGTTGGGCTGCGACTGATCGCCTCGTGTCCCGGCCGTGCCGGCGCTCCCACGGGGGGAGCGCCGGCACGGCGGCCCGTAGGGTGGTGCCGTGATCACCTGCGTCGTGCACTACACCATCGACCCCGGACAGATCGAGGCGTTCGAACGCTTCGCCCGCGAGTGGATGCGCCTGGTGGCCAAGCACGGCGGCGTGCACCACGGCTACTTCCTGCCCGCCGAGGGAGCCAGCGACCGGGCCGAGGCGCTGTTCAGCTTCGAGAGCCTGGCGGCGTACGAGCGCTACCGGGCACGGTTCGGCGTCGACCCGGAGTTCGTGGCGGCCGACCGCATCCGCGACGACTCCGGCTGCGTCCTGCGCTACGAGCGCACCTTCATGCGCCCACTCCTGCCGACCGACTGAGCGTGGGCTCCCCGCCGCAGTCTGGTTCTTGTGCAGCCCCTGCCCGGTGGGTCACCGGTTGGCGGCCCGGGCCTCCGGTTTGATCCACCCGAAGGTGCGCTCCACGGCGCGCTGCCAGTTCTCCCGTTCCTCGGCGCGGATCGCCTCGTCCAGTTCCGGTTCCCAGCGGGCGGCCAGGTGCCAGTTGCTGCGCAGCCCCTCCAGGTCGGCCCAGTAGCCGACCGCGAGTCCGGCGGCGTACGCGGCGCCGAGCGAGACCGTCTCGGCGACCATGGGGCGCACCACCGGGACGCCGAGCACGTCGGCGACGAACTGCATGAGCAGGTTGTTGGCGGTCATCCCGCCGTCCACCCGCAGCGCCGTCAGATCCAGTCCGGAGTCGGCGTTCATCGCCTCGACCACCTCGCGGGTCTGCCAGCCGGTGGCCTCCAGCACCGCCCGGGCCAGGTGCCCCTTCGTGATGTACGAGGTGAGCCCGACGATCACGCCCCGCGCCTCGCTGCGCCAGTGCGGCGCGAACAGCCCGGAGAAGGCCGGCACGATGTAGCAGCCGCCGTTGTCGTCGACGGTGCGGGCGAGGGTCTCGATCTCCGGCGCGGTGGTGATGAGGTCGAGCTGGTCGCGGAACCACTGCACCAGGGAGCCGGTGATCGCGATGGAGCCTTCGAGGGCGTAGACGGCCGGCCTGCCGGCGATCTGGTAGCCCACGGTGGTGAGCAGCCCGTGGTCGGAGTGCACCGGCTCCTCGCCGGTGTTGAGCAGCAGGAAGCTGCCGGTGCCGTAGGTGCACTTGGCGTCGCCGGGCGCGAAGCAGGTCTGGCCGAACAGGGCGGCCTGCTGGTCGCCGAGCGCGGCGGCGATCCGCACGCCGGGCAGGACGGTTGTCGCGGTGCCGTAGACCTCCGACGAGGAACGGATCTCGGGCAGCATGGCGGCCGGGATGCCGAAGAAGGCCAGCGAGTCGGGGTGCCAGCGGAGCGTACGCAGGTCCATCAGCATGGTGCGGCTGGCGTTGGTCACGTCGGTCAGGTGCAGAGCGCCGTCCGGGCCGCCCGTGAGGTTCCAGATCAGCCAGCTCTCCATGGTGCCGAAGAGCACCTCGCCCCGCTCCGCCCGCTCCGGCAGGCCGGGGGTGTGGTCGAGCAGCCAGCGCAGCTTCGGCGCCGAGAAGTACGTGGTGAGCGGCAGGCCGCAGCGCTCCCGCAGGCCGTCGGCGCCGGCCGCCTCGGACAGCGTCTCCACCAGCGCGTCGGTGCGGGTGTCCTGCCAGATGATGGCGGGCGCCACCGGCACACCGGTGCGGCGGTCCCAGACCACGATGGTCTCCCGCTGGTTGGCGATGCCGATGGCGGCGATCTGGTCGACGCCGATGCCGGCCTCGACGAGGGCCCGGGGCACCACCTTGCCGACGTTGCGCCAGATCTCCAGGGCGTCGTGCTCCACCCAGCCCGGGCGGGGGAAGTGCTGCTGGTGCTCCCGCTGGGCCACGGAGACGAGGTTGCCGCGGCGGTCGAACACGATGCAGCGGGTCGAGGTGGTGCCCTGGTCGATGGAGACGACGTAGCTGTCGGTCATGTCCTCGTCCTCTCTGGCTCGGGGGTGGCGGTGCAGCCTGGACGGATCACCAGCGGGCGGCCCCGAGATCGCGGGACACCGCCCGGGCGGCGTCCCGGACGTACGCGACGAGCGCGGGCCGGGGGTGGCTCTTGCCGTCGCAGACCCGGTCGACCGGGCCGGAGAGCCCGATCGCGCCCACGACGAGGCCGCCGTAGCCGCGGATGGGCGCGGCGATGCCGGCCTCGCCGAGGGTCATCTCCTCGATCTCGGCGCCCCAGCCGTTGTCCCGGATCTCGGTCAGCGCGCGGGACAGGGTCCGCGCGGTGACCAGGGTGCGGCGGGTGTACGGCTCGGGTTCGCCCTGCAGGACGGCGTTGGCAGCGCCGACGTCGTAGGCGAGCAGGACCTTCCCGAGCGCGGTGGCGTGCGGGGGCAGCAGGGACCCGACGTCGAGCGTCTGCAGGGTGTCGTCGGGCCGGAAGACGTGGTGGACCACCAGCACCTTGCCGTCCAGCAGGGTGCCGATGCGGACGGACTCGCCGCTGCGCGCGGCCAGCGGGTCGGCCCAGTTGATGGAGCGGGAGCGCAGTTCGTTGACGTCGAGGTAGCTGGTGCCGAGGTGCAGCAGCGCCGCCCCGAGCTGGTACTTGCCGGAGGTCTTGTCCTGCTCCACGAAGCCGACGTCCTGAAGGGTCCGGACGATGCCGTGCGCGGTGCCCTTGGGCAGGTCGAGGGAACGGGCGATCTCCCCGATGCCGAGCCGGCCGGAACTGCTGGCCAGCAGGCGGAGAATCGCCGCGGCACGCGCGATGGACTGCACCTGACCCGGCATGGGGCGGAATGCTAGCCGCGTTCCACCAGTCGCAACAGTGTTCGACAATGTCGACCGGGGTTCGTTGACCCGACCTCGCGGCGCTCTCTACGGTTCAGCCACTCCCACCGCTTCTGGAGGCACCAGATGACGCAACGAGCAAAGGTTCCCGGACTTCTCGGTGAGTTGGCCGCCGAGTTCGCCGGCACCGCGATCCTCATCCTGTTCGGCGTGGGCGTGGTCGCCCAGGTGGCCGCCGCCGGCACCGGCGAGTTCGACAGCATCGCCTGGGCGTGGGGCCTCGGCGTCACGCTCGGCGTGTACGTGGCGGGCCGGATCAGCGGCGCCCACCTCAACCCGGCGGTCACCGTCGCCCTGGCCGTGTTCAAGGGCTTCTCCTGGCGCAAGGTGATGCCGTACGCGCTGGCCCAGACCGCCGGCGCGTTCGTTGCGGCCCTGATCATCCGCTGGAACTACAGCGAGGCGCTGTCCCGCTTCGACCCGGGCCTCACGGTCAAGAGCCAGGGCGTCTTCTCCACCCTGCCGGGCGCCGGCGTCAGCGAGTGGGGCGCCCTGCGCGACCAGATCATCGGTACGGCGATCCTGCTGTTCCTGATCCTGGCGGTCACCGACGCGCGCAACTCGCTGCCCGGCGGCAACCTCGCCCCGCTGATCGTCGGCCTGATCGTGGTGGCGATCGGGATGGCCTTCGCCGCCAACGCCGGCTACGCCATCAACCCCGCCCGCGACTTCGGCCCCCGCCTCGCCTCCTTCCTGACCGGCTACGAGACAGCGTTCCGGGATGCCGGCGGCTACCCGTACTTCTGGGTGCCGATCGTCGGGCCGCTCGTCGGCGGTGTGGTCGGCGCCGGTCTCTACGAGCTGATCGTCGGCCGGTTCCTGCCCGACGAGGACGCCCCGGAGCCGGGCGCCCTGGCCACCGAGGCCGCGCCGGGAGAGGCCGAGCTTTCCCGAGTCTGATCCGCCGACCCCGTATTTCCCGTACCGGAAGGAGACCCCCGCATGGCTGACTTCGTCGGCGCCGTGGACCAGGGCACCACCAGCACCCGATTCATGATCTTCGACCACGGTGGCAACGAGGTCGGCCGCCACCAGCTCGAACACCAGCAGATCCTGCCGCGGGCGGGCTGGGTCGAGCACAACCCCCTGGAGATCTGGGAACGGACCCAGACGGTGATCCAGACCGCGATGAACGAGCACGGCCTGGCCGGCCCCGACCTCGCCGCGCTCGGCATCACCAACCAGCGCGAGACCACGGTGGTGTGGAACCGCCGGACCGGCCGGCCCTACTACAACGCGATCGTCTGGCAGGACACCCGCACCGACCGGATCGCCTCTGCCCTTGAACGCGAGGGCAAGGGGGACGTCATCCGGCGCAGGGCGGGCCTGCCGCCGGCGACGTACTTCTCCGCCGGGAAGATCCAGTGGATCCTGGAGAACGTCGACGGGGTCCGGGAGGCGGCCGAGCGTGGCGACGCCGTCTTCGGCAACACCGACACCTGGCTGCTGTGGAACCTGACCGGCGGCACGGAGGGCGGTGTGCACGTCACCGACCCCACCAACGCCAGCCGCACGATGCTCATGAACCTGGAGACGCTCGACTGGGACGACGAGCTGCTGTCGTTCTTCGGCATCCCGCGGGCCATGCTGCCGGAGATCCGGCCGTCCTCCGACCCGCGCTCGTACGGCAGCACCGTGCCGCACGGGCCGTTCAGCAGCCCCGTCCGGATCACCGGCGACCTGGGCGACCAGCAGGCCGCCACGGTCGGGCAGGTCTGCTTCGCGCCGGGCGAGGCGAAGAACACGTACGGCACCGGCAACTTCATGCTGCTCAATACCGGCACCGACATCGTGCGGTCCAAGGCCGGGCTGCTCACCACGGTCTGCTACCAGTTCGGCGACGACGCGCCGGTGTACGCGCTGGAGGGCTCGATCGCGGTCACCGGCTCGGCCGTGCAGTGGCTGCGTGACCAGCTCAAGATCATCAGCACCGCCGCGCAGAGCGAGATCCTGGCCCGCCAGGTCGAGGACAACGGCGGCGTGTACTTCGTTCCGGCGTTCTCCGGCCTGTTCGCCCCGTACTGGCGCTCCGACGCTCGCGGCGCGATCGTCGGCCTGTCCCGATTCAACACCGACGCGCACATCGCCCGGGCCACCCTGGAGTCGATCTGCTACCAGAGCCGGGACGTGGCCGAGGCCATGGAACAGGACTCCGGGGTGCACCTGGAGTGCCTGAAGGTCGACGGCGGCGTCACCGTCAACGACCTCTGCATGCAGCTCCAGGCGGACATCCTCGGGGTGCCGGTCAGCCGGCCGGTGGTCGCCGAGACCACGGCCCTGGGCGCGGCCTACGCGGCCGGGCTCGCCGTCGGGTTCTGGAAGAGCACCGACGAACTGCGCGAGAACTGGAACGAGAGCCGGCGCTGGCAGCCGACCTGGTCGCCGGAGCAGCGCGAGACCGGCTACGCCCGGTGGAAGAAGGCGGTCGGCCGCACCCTCGACTGGGTCGACGTCGACTGAGCCGTATCCCTGTCCCACCCCCAGGATCCGGGCGGCCGGCGCCCCCTCGCCGGCCGCCCACCCCGTGCAGAAAGAGAAGACGGATGCATTCCGCGACACTGTCACCGGCCGCCCGCGAGCGGTCCCTGGCCGCGCTCGGCGGCGGCCAGGAACTGGACGTCCTGGTGATCGGCGGCGGCGTCACCGGCGCCGGCTGCGCGCTCGACGCCGTCACCCGCGGCCTGTCGGTCGGGCTCGTCGAGGCCGGCGACTGGGCCAGCGGCACGTCGAGCCGGTCCAGCAAGCTCATCCACGGCGGCCTGCGCTACCTGGAGATGCTCGACTTCGGGCTGGTCCGGGAGGCGCTGCGCGAGCGCGGGCTGCTCCTGCAGCGGCTCGCCCCGCACCTGGTCCGCCCGGTGCCGTTCCTCTACCCGCTGCGGCACCGCGGCTGGGAGCGGCTGTACGCGGGAGCCGGCGTCCTGCTCTACGACACCATGAGCCTCTCGGGCAGTCACGCGCGCGGCGTGCCGGCCCACCGGCACCTGACCCGCCGGGGCGCGCTGCGCGCCTGCCCGTCCCTGCGGCCCGAGGCGATGGTCGGCGCCCTCCAGTACTACGACGCCCAGGTCGACGACGCCCGGCTGGTGACCTTCCTGGTCCGCACCGCCGCCGCGTACGGGGCGCATCCGCTGTCGCGGGCGCGGGTGGTGGGTTTCCTCCGCGAGGGCGCCCGCGTCACCGGGGCACGGGTGCACGACCTGGAGACCGACCGGGTGTTGGAGGTGCGCGCCCGGCAGGTCGTCAACGCCACCGGCGTGTGGACCGACGACAGCCAGGCACTCGTGGGCGAGCGGGGCCAGGTCCAGGTCCGGGCCTCCAAGGGCATCCACCTGGTCGTTCCGCGGGACCGGATCCGGTCCCGGACCGGCCTGATCCTGCGTACCGACACCAGTGTGCTGTTCGTGATCCCGTGGGGCCGGCACTGGCTGATCGGCACCACCGACACCGACTGGGACCTGGACAAGGCGCATCCGGCGGCGACCAGCCGGGACATCGACTACCTGCTGGGGCACGTCAACCAGGTGCTGGCCACCCCGCTGACCCGCGACGACGTCGAGGGGGTGTACGCCGGACTGCGCCCGCTGCTGTCCGGGGAGTCCGACGCCACGGCGAAGCTGTCCCGCGAGCACGCCGTGCTCAGCCCGACGCCCGGGCTGGTGATGGTGGCCGGCGGCAAGTACACGACGTACCGGGTCATGGCACGCGACGCGGTCGACGAGGCCGTGCGCGGCCTCGGCGGCGGGGTTCCCGCCTCGTGCACCGACCGGGTGCCGTTGCTCGGCGCGGAGGGCCACGTCGCGCGATGGAACCAGCGACGCCGGCTGGCGCAGCAGTTCGGCCTGCACACCGAGCGCGTCGAGCACCTGTTGCACCGCTACGGCGCCGCCGTTGACGAGGTGCTGGAGCTGCTGCGGGAGGACCCGACGCTCGGCCGGCCGCTCGACGGCGCGGAGGACTACCTGCGGGTGGAGATCGCCTACGCGGCCTCCGCCGAGGGAGCGCTGCACCTGGAGGACGCGCTGACCCGGCGTACCCACATCTCGATCGAGAGCTTCGACGGGGGGCTGACGGCGGCCCGGCCGGCGGCGGAGCTGATGGCTCCGGTCCTCGGTTGGGACGAGCAGCGGGTCGACCGGGAGGTGGCGCACTACCTGGACCGGGTCCGGGCCGAGCGGGCCGCGCACGAGCAGCCCGACGACACGGCGGCCGACGCGGCCCGGCTGGGCGCCCCCGAGGTGGTGCAGCAGGCGGCCGTGGCGGTCTGACCGGTCAGCTCAGCGCGATGGTGACGGTGGCGGTCAGCCCGTCGGCGCGGCGGCGCAGGCTCAGCGAGTCGGCCAGGTGGTCCGCCAGCCAGAGGCCCCGGCCGCCCGCCGCGTCCCCGGCGACCTGCCGGATCGGCGGCGCGTCGACGCCCGCGCCATGATCGATGACGTCGCAGAGCAGGAGGTGGCCCTGCCGCCGCAGGTGCAGGTGGCCCGTGCCGCCGCCGTGGCGTACGGCGTTGGTGGCCAGCTCGTGGACGGCCAGGACGAAGTCTTCGGCGGGCTCGCCGGTCAGCCCCGTCGCCGCGACAGCCGCGGCGACGGCATGCCGCAGCTCGGTGATGCTGGCCATGGTGAAGGCCCGGGCCAGCAGCGACGACGCCTCACGTCGCGTATGCCCGGCCCCCGTGGAATTGATGTCGGCCGGCGGTCCCGAACCGCCCATGGGAAAGAGGCTACCCGCATTCCGATTTTCCGCCCGCGACGCCCCGGCCTCGCCCGCCTACCCCGGTGTGCCGGCGGGCTCCGGCGGAATCCGCAGCACGAGCAGGGCGATGTCGTCGTCGCTGCTGGCGGCGAAGCGGGCCAGCAACTCGTCGCAGAGCTGCTCGGCGGTCGACCCGTGCCGGCCCGTGAGGCTCCGCACCAGCTCCGCCAACCCGTCGTCGATGATCGCGTCGCGCCGGTCGATCAGGCCGTCGGTGTACAGGACGACGGCGCTGCCGGGCGCGAGGGTGACCCGGTGGTCGGCGCGCGCGACGCCGGCCTGGACGCCCAGCAGCATCTCCGGCGGCGTGCGCAGCAGGGTCGCGGTCCCGTCGGGGGCGACCAGGACCGGCGGCGGGTGTCCGGCGTTGGACCACGACAGCGTGTGTACGCCGCTGCGGGCCTGCTCCTCGTCCTGCTCCAGCCGGGCCAGGACCGCGGTCGTCAACGCGCTCACGCCCAGGCCCCGCGTCGTCGCCTCCAGGCCCTCGAGCACCCCGCCCGGCGGCTTCCCCACCGTGTACGCGACGCCACGGAGCACGTTGCGGATCTGCGCCATGGCCGCGGCGGCCTGCTGGTCGTGGCCCGCCACGTCCCCGATGACCAGGGTGAGGGAGCCGTCGGGCAGCAGGAACGAGTCGTACCAGTCACCGCCGATCCGCGCGCGTTCCGCCGCCGGCTGGTAGCGGACCGCCACCTCGGTCCCGGGCGGCTGGGCGGGTGGGGTCAGCAGGCTGCGTTGCAGCCGCTCGGACAGGTCCCGTTCGAGGATCGCGACCCGCCGCTCGGCCTGGCGCGCCTGGGCCCGCTGCAGCGCCTGCGCCACCGTCGCGCCCAGCAGCCGCACGAACCCCACGTAGCCGTCGTCGAGGGGCAGGTGCTGGCTCAGCCGTGCCACCAGGACCGTCTCCGCGGACGGTGCCAGGCCCGGCAGGCGCATCCGCATCACGGGGACGTCGGCCATCGTCTCCAGCGCGAAGTCCCCGTCGCGGAGGATCGTCGACGGCAGCGCGGGCAGCGGTGGGCGACCGGCGTCGCCGGCGGCGTCCAGGACCAGGATGTCGACGTCCGGCAGGTCCTGCGGATCGGTGCGCAGCACCCGCAGCGCCAGGTCGAGGATCTCCGCCGGGTCCTCGATGCCGCTGAGGGCGTCGCTGAGCCCGACCAGCATGATCAGCCGCCGCTGGGACAGCACCTGCGTGGTGGTCTCCGTCGCGATGTCGATCACGCCCTCGGCCCGGCCGTCCGGATCGCGGACCGCGGAGTAGGAGAACGTGAAGAAGCACTCCTCGGGAAAGCCGCGCCGGTCCATGAGCAGCCGCATGTCCCGCGTCCAGGTTGCGCGCCCGGTCGACCGCACCGAGCGGAGCATCGGCCCGATGACGTCCCAGATCTCGGCGAACACCCGCGCCGCGGGGGCGCCGAGCGCGGCCGGATGCTTCTGCCCGATCAACTCGACGTAGGCCTGGTTGTAGACCATGACGAACTCCGGTCCCCAGAACAGCGTCACGGGGAACCGGGAGTGCAGGGTGAGGTCGACGGCCGCGCGCAGTGTCGGACTCCAGTCGCGCACCGGGCCCAGTGACGTGGATGCCCAGTCCACCGCGCGGTACGCCGTGCGCAGCGTCCCTGCCGGCGCGAACAGTTCATCCACCGCCCGACCATAGCCGCACCGTCGCGCCCCGGTCGGCCGCCGGGCTCAGGGGGTGCCCGAGCCCACGGCATCGTCCGGGCGGAGTTGCCGCTCGGGCGCCGGGCCGGCCCCGATCGGCTCGTCGCCGGTCGGGGACGGTCGGCGGTGCAGGCGGGCGAGCCCGGCGGCGACCGTGCCGAGGGCGATCGTGGCCGCGGCGCACAGCAGCAGCGTGTGACGGGCGCCGATCGTGGCTGTCAGCGGGCCGCCGAGCATGGTGCCCAGCGGCACCGCCAGCACGATCACCGCGCCGTAGGCGGCCAGGGCCTGCGGGAGCCTCGCGCCGGTGGTGCTGCGTTGGAGCAGCGCCATCGACGTGGACGTGTAGGGAGCCCAGAGGAGGCCGGCCAGGGCGAAGGCCGGCAGCGAGAGGCCGACGGGCGCGTCCAGGCCGAGCGGCAGCATGGCGGCGCCGAACCCGACGACGATGCCGATGGTGGTGGGCCACAGCGGCCAGCGGCGCAGGTGACCGGTGACGAGACCGCCGAGGAGGGAGCCGGCGCCGAAAGCCGTGTAGTAGAGACCGAGGGTCGTCGCGGAGCCGTGCAGCTCCTCGGTGACCACGACGGGCATGGCCACGTAGAACGGGCCGAAGAGGAGGAAGAACCCGAACGTCAGGGCCAGCAGGCCGCGCAGGGTCCGGTGCTGGCGGATGACGCCGAGGCCGGCCGTGCGGGACGGGACCGCCTCCGTCGGGTCCGCGCGCGTGCCGCGGGGGAGGGCGAGGCGGTAGGTGAGGGCCAGCACGGCGAAGGTGAGCGCGTCGAGCGCGATGACCCAGACCGGACCGGCCGCGCCGATCAGGATGCCCGCCAGCGGGGGCCCGACGATGGTGGCGGCCTGCCCCATGATGCCGAGCACCGCGTTGGCCGGCAGGTGATCCCGTTCGGGCAGGAGTTCGGCGATCAGCGCGTAGCGTCCGGCGGAGCCCCACGAGTGCAGCAGCGAGGACGCGGCGAGCAGGGCCACGTACAGGCCGATGGTGAGCGTCCCGGCAAGGTGGGCGGCGGGGATCGCCGCGAGCGCGCCGGAGCGCAGGACGGCGTCCCAGCCGGCGAGCTGCGCCCCGCTCCGGCCGGCCAGGAGCCGGCCGAAGACGATGGTGCCGGCGGCGCTGGGCAGGGTGTACGCCGCCACCGCGACGGCTGTCCACGTGCCGCGCTGACCGTGGGGCGCGAGCTGCAACGCCAGCCAGGTCACCGCGACCAGGGCCATGCCGTCGCCCAGGGCGGACACCGCCAGCCCGGGCAGGACCCGGCGCAGCAGCGGATGGGTCACCACCGGCCAGTAGGGCGAGGAACGCGGGAATCGGGGCGTCGCGGTGTCGGGCGGCATGTCGCCACCCGACACGACGGGGGCGCTGCACCACAACGAAATCGCCTGAGGGCAGAAGGCCGAGCGGATCGGGCTCCACGCGAAGTGGTGGCGCGCCGAGGCCGGATGTCGGCCTTGCGACATGGTGACATACGCGCGAAAAGAGGACGGGACAGAGCATTGTGAAAAGGCGGTTACGAGTGCGCGACGGCGCCCCCGGAAAAGCGAGTGGTCGTTCAATGTGGAGCACTTTTCCGACAGTTTACCGGGATTGCCGAGAAGCGTTCCCGGCAGGTGTCTTCCCTGCTCAGTGTTCGTATGTGGGAACCGGCAATGATCGCACGCCGACCGAGCATCCGTAAATGGCTGAGTCCGCTTGGTAGCAGGAGACTGGTGAATGGGATTCATCGCGCAGAATTCGAGGTCGACCGGGGAAATTGTCACCCCGGCGGCTCTCACCTCCAGGAGGTAAATCTCTATGAGTCCAATGACATCGGGCGGACGCGGGGGCACGGTCATGCGCCGTACCCTTTTCGCGTTGGCCGCCGCGATCGTCGCCACCGGCGCCCTCGGGACCCCGGCGATGGCCGAGGGCAAACCCGTCACGCCGTCGACCCAGCCGGCCGAGGCCGTGCCGGGCGGGTTCGCCAGCTGGCGTGCGCTCTTCGCCGAGCAGGACCGGCTCAACGCTGCGGCCGGTGAGATCACGGCCGCCCGCGGCGAGGGCTTCGCCGGCGTGGTCGCCGCGCCCGAGGCCCGCAGGCTCACCGTCTACTGGAAGGGGCGGGTGCCCGGGTCGGTCCGCGACCTGGCCCGGCGGCTCTCCGTGCCGGTGAAGTTCAAGCCGGCCCGGTTCCACCAGCGCGAGATGGTCGCCGAGGCGCAGCGGCTCGCCGCCGACCCGCGGGCCGTCTCGGTGGCCGCCAAGGTCGACGGCAGCGGGCTCGCCGTGACCGTCACCGGCAAGGCGCTGGCGTCGGGCAAGCGGGACGTCCTGCGTACCGCGCGGCTGCCGCTCACCGTGAGCACCACGCCGAACGCGACGCCGCTCAACCGCCAGAACGACTTCGCCCCCTACTGGGGTGGGGCGCGCTACTACGCCAGCGGCGGCTGCAGCACGGGCTTCGGGGTGTACTGGAACGACGCCCGGCAGATCCTCAGCGCCGGGCACTGCGGCTACAACGGCCAGGTCGCCTACGACGGCGGTGGCGTCACCAACACCATGGGCCCGATCATCAACGACTGGAACCCGCGGGACACCTTGATGATCCGGGTCGCGGCCGGCGGTCGGATCTACACCGGGCCGTACAACGCGGCCACCAGCATCGGGGTCGGCGGCGCCGCCTCCGACTACGTCGGCAACTACGTCTGCACCGGCGGCTCCTCCAGTGGTGAACACTGCAGCCTGCGGGTCGACGTGGTCAACCAGTTCGTCAACATCGGCTACGTGATCGGGCCGGTGACGCAGGCCAACCACATCGTCGCCGGGGGCTGCGCCGCCGCGCCGGGCGACAGCGGCGGGCCGGTGTACTCGTACCGGTCGGACGGCCGGATCGACGCGCGCGGCACCGTCTCCGCCGGCGTGCTCGGCACGGCGGCCTGCCCCGGCGTGAGCCCCAACGGCTCCCGCACCGTCTGGTACGCCCCGCTGCTGCGGCCGGTGGGTGACGCCCAGATCGGGTCGCTCACCTACTACGGCGCCTCGCTCATCCAGGGCTGAGGCCCCGGCGCCGCAACTGCCGGCGTACCGCAGATCCGAACAGCGTGGGCCGGTCCATCCAGGACCGGTCCACGCCGCTGCCCGGGGCGGCCGGCGCCTCAGGCGGCCGTCAAGAAGCGGTTCCGGCCGGTTTCACCCGCCGGGCGGCGCTGGCAGACTGGGGCGATGCCCTCCGCCGAAACGCCCGTTCCGCCCGTTCCCCGCCGCCGTACCCGGGCGCTCGTCGCGGTCGTCGTCGCGCTCGCCGTGGTGGCCGGGGTCGGCGCCTGGTCGCTGCGCGACCGGGTCGCCGGCACCGGTGGCGCGGCGGAACCGGGGAGCGCCACCGCCGGCCCGGCCGGCGGTGGCCGGGACTGCGCGGGCCGGCCGGCCCGGGCGACCCGCGAGCTGCGCGGCATGTGGATCACGACGGTGAACAACATCGACTGGCCGAGCCGGCGGGGGCTGCCGGCCGACGCCGCCCGGGCCGAGTTCCGCGGCTGGCTGGACCTGGCGGTGCGGCGCCACCACAACGCCGTCTTCGTGCACGTGCGACCGAGCGGGGACGCGCTCTGGCCGTCGAGCTACGCGCCCTGGTCGGAGTGGCTGACCGGGCGCCGCGACGGCCGCGACCCGGGCTGGGACCCCATGGAGTTCATGGTCGCCGAGGCGCACGCCCGCAACCTGGAGTTCCACGCCTGGTTCAACCCCTACCGGGGCGGCCAACCCGCCACCGTGGGCGGGCCGGGCCCCCACCTGGACCAGCTCGCACCGACGCACCCGCTGCGGCGGCACCGCGACTGGGTGGTGACCTATCCCAGCGCCGACAAGCCCGGCAGCCGCCTCTACTTCAACCCGGGCATCCCCGAGGCGCGCCGGTTCGTCGAGGACGCGATGCTGGAGGCCGTCCAGCGGTACGACGTCGACGGGGTGCACTTCGACGACTTCTTCTACCCCTATCCGGAGGCCGGGCAGGACTTCCCGGACGGCGCGGCGTTCGCCCGCTACGGCCGGCGGTTCGCCGACCGGCACGCCTGGCGCCGGGACAACGTGAACACCCTGGTCCGGGAGATGAGCGAGCGGATCAAGGCGATCAAGCCGTGGGTGAAGTTCGGCATCAGCCCGTTCGGCATCTGGCGCAACAAGCGCACCGACCCGGCCGGCTCGCCCACCGCCGGTCTGCAGAGCTACGACGACATCTACGCCGACACCCGGCTGTGGGTACGCCGGCAGTGGCTGGACTACGTCGTGCCGCAGCTCTACTGGCACATCGGGTTCGGCAAGGCCGACTACGCCAAGCTGCTGCCGTGGTGGGCGGCCACGGTGCGGGGCACCCGGGTGCAGCTCTACATCGGCCAGGCCGACTACCGGGTCGGTGAGCGCGGCGCGTGGCGGGATCCGGCCGAGCTGGACCGGCAGCTCGCGTTGAACCGGCGGCACGGGGTGAGCGGGAGCGTGCACTTCAGCGCCCGGCAGGTGCGCGCCGACAAGCTCGGGGCGGTCAGCCGGTACAGCCGCGCGCACTACGCCGCCCCCGCGCTGCTGCCCACGATGGCCCAGCTGCCGGCGGCGCCGCCACCCGCACCCGCCCTCACCGGCGCGCGGCGTCAGGACACCGGCGGTGTGGCGCTGACCTGGCGGGGCGACGCCGCGAGCTTTGCCGTCTACCGCGTGGACGGTGGCGTCGCCCGGCTGATCGGCACCACCCGGAGCGGTGACTGGGTGGACACCACCGCCCCGGCCGGTGGGCCGCTGGCCTACTGCGTATCCGGGCTGGACCGCAGCGGCAACGAGGGCGGGCTCAGCGCGTCGGCGTCGGCCGCCTGACCCCTCGGTGACGGCCTGCCGCAGGGCAAGGTCTCCACCACGGCCAGGTGGGGGCATCGGCGGGCGCTGGACGCCGCCACACCGGCGAGGTGGCTCAGTGCGGGACGGCGGCGTGCGGCGCGTCGGTCGCGTCCGCCGGGGTGGCCGGCCGGTCGTCGGGCGGCTGCGGCGGCGAGATCCAGGTGACCAGCACCACCGAGATGATCATGAGAAGGAACCAGGAGGCGAGCTTCGCCGGCGAGACCAGGTGCCAACCGCCCAGCTGGCTGGGGTAGAGCCAGGCGTTCGACCAGGTGGCGATGTTCTCGGCGAGCCAGATGAAGAAGGCGACGAGGAGGAAGGCCAGCAGCAGCGGCATGCGCCACCGGAACCGGAAGATGCGGAACTGCATGACGCAGCGCCCGAACACGAGCGCGACGGCGGCGATGAGCAGCCACCGCACGTCGACGACGTAGTGGTTGGTGAAGAAGTTGGCATAGATCGCCGCGGCCAGCAGCGCCGTCACCCAGCGCCTCGGATAGCGGGTGAAGCGCAGGTCGAACAGCCGGTTCACCCGGACCAGGTAGGAGCCGACCGCGGCGTACATGAAGCCGCTGAACAGGGGCACCGCGCCGACCCTCAGCAGGCCGTCGGAGGCGTAGGACCAGGAGCCGACCTCGGTTTTGAACAGCTCCATGGCCGTGCCGACGAGGTGGAACAGCACCACCACCCGCAGCTCGCGCAGGGTTTCCAGGCGGCCGGCCACCATCGCGACCTGGATGGCGACCGCCGCGAGCGTCAGGAAGTCGTTGCGGGCGAACCCCGCATCCCCCGGATACCAGAGGTGCGCCGCGAAGATGACCGCGAGCAGCGCCCCACCGAACACGCAGGCCCAGGCCTGTTTGAGCCCGAAGACCGCGAACTCGGTGAGCCAGCCGGCCGGCCCGTGCCGGGGCAGCCGGGCGAGGATCGCGCGCGAGCGGGTGTCGATGGCGCGTTCGGCCGTGGTCAGGGCGGCCGGTCCGGACGGGTTGGGCATCAGCTGCGACGCTATCGCGCGCCCGCCGGGGCCGTCCGGGCCGTCCCGCGCAGCCCCAGCAGGGCGACCACGGCCAGCACGATGACGGCGACGGCGTACTCCTCGGCGGTCCGGCGCAGGCCGCCGCCGTGGACCACGAGGAAGCCGGCGATCACCGTGGGCAGGCCGAAGCCGACGTAGGACACGATGTAGAGCAGGGAGAGCACGCTGGCGCGCTCGTGCGCCTCGACCAGCGGCGTGACGGTCTTGAGGCTGCCCTGGAAGCCGCCGCCGAAGCCGACGCCCCCGAACGCGAGGCCGACGAAGAAGCCGGCGATGGAGTCGGCGGAGACCGACACCAGTGTGATGATCATGCCGATCACGAGCGCGGTGATGCCGGTGAGCATGACGGTCCGCGCGGGCCGGTCGCGCAGCACGAGGATGGCGACCGACCCGAAGACGGCGAAGACGAAGATGCTCAGACCCCCGGCCACGATCGAGGAGTTCATGAGCGCACGCACGAGCGCCGGGCCGAGCGCGGCGAAGAAGCCCGCGAGGGCCCAGACGGCGAAGGCGACCGGCGCGACGACCAGCAGCGGCCCGCGTACCGCGCGGGGCAGCGTGATCTCCGGCCGCAGGCTCCGCAGCGCTCCCGCCATGGGCGTGACCGTCTCCGGCATCAGCACGACCCCGACGCCCTGGATCACCAGGACCACGAGCAGGACGACGTAGACCAACCGCGTCGGCGCGGGCAGGAACTGGACGAGCAGCGCGGAGAGCAGCGCACCGACCCCGGTGCCGATGCCCGGGGCGATCGAGTTGGCGAGCGTGCCGCGGGCACGGTCGATGTCGAGCATGGCGGCGGCCGCCGCCCCGGTGGCGGTGCCGGCCGCCAGGCCCTGCACGACCCGGGCGGCCACCAGCGTGGGTACGCCGCCGGCGAGGACGAAGATGACCAGCGAGACGATCTGGACCGCGATCGCGGCGAGCAGGACCGGACGCCGCCCGACATGGTCGGAGAGCTTGCCGACGGTGAGCAGCGAGGCCAGCACCGCGACGGCGTAGACGGCGAACACCGCGGTGGTGGTGACCGGCGAGAAGTGCCAGCGCGACTGGTAGATCGCGTACAGGGGGGTCGGGGCCGCCGACGCCGCGACGAAGGACACGATGATCGAGGCGAGCAGGAACAGGGCGGCCCTCGACGTGGGCCGCCTCGACTCGGCGATGCTCATCAGGCGTGCTCCTCCGGCGAGCGGCGCGCGGGCGGGCTCAGGCGGACACGTCCACGGCCGCCGCGCCGACGACGGCCCGCTCGCCCTCCTGCTGCACGTAACCGACCACCGACGCCTGCGCGGGATCGAGGTCCGGCGGCACGGACAGGTCCACCCGGCCCTCCTCGGCGCCGAGGCCGACCGAGGTGAAGGCGCGTACCACGTTGTCCTGCCGCAGCCGGCGGCCGGCGTTCTCGCCCCGGGGCACGTCGTTCTCCAGGCCACGCTCGACGACCGCCACGTGCAGCATGCCCCGCGCCGGCGGCCGCTGCGCCCGGTAGTCCACCACCACGTGCCCGCCGCCCGCGTCCCCGACCGACAGGGCCAGCGGTGTGATGGCCGCGGCCGACAGCGCGGACGTGATGGCCTCGGCGGCCCGCCGCCGGTCGGAGCCCACGAACTCGGCGGTGCCGTTGACGACCATCTGCGGTGTGTAGAGGTGTCCGGTCCCGAAGGCCCGCGCGTACGCCTCCTGCCGCGCCGTGTACGCCCCGGCGGCGTACGGGTCGGGCCAGCCCAGGTGGTCCCAGTAGTCGACGTGGAAGCCCAAGGCGAAGACCGGCTCCCCCCGCTTGCGGGCGTCCCGCTCGATCTCGGTCAGCACCTCCTCGGCGGGCGGGCAGCTCTCGCAGCCCTGCGAGGTGAACATCTCCACGACGGCGAAGCCGCCGTTGCCGGCCTGGGGCGACCCGGTGGGCGAGAGGTCCGTCATGGCGTGGCTCCTGGCGTCCGTCGGTCCTGCTGGCGGCACTCCGATTCCCGTTGCGGCCCGGACCATGCGCCGACGTCCGCCCCGCGTCAGGTCGGCGCCGTGTCCAGCGCCGCCAGGAAGTCGTCCACCAGGTCGGCCGTGTCCTCGATGCCGGTGGACACGCGGACCAGGCCCTCTCCGATGCCGGTGGCCGCCAGCTGGCCGGCGTCCACGATCCCCGCCCACATCGACCGGGGATGCACCACGAGGGTGCTGACGCTGCCCAGGCTGGCCGCGCGCTTCGCCAGCCCCAGCCCGGCCAGCAGGGCGGCCGCCCCCGCCCGGCCTGCCGCGAGGTCGACGCCGAGCACCCCGCCGAAGCCGGTCATCTGCCGGCGCGCGAGATCGTGCTGGGGGTGCGACGGCAGCCCCGGATAGCGGACCCGGGCGACCGCCGGGTGCCCCTCCAGCGCCTCGGCCAGGGCGATCGCGTTGGCGTTGTGCCGCTGCACCCGCAGCGGCAGCGTGCGGATGCCGCGCAACAGCAGCCAGGCGTCCACCGGGCCGAGCGTGCTGCCGGTGACGATCGAGGTCCGCCACACCCGCTCGACCAGCCCGGCGGAGCCGACGACCACCCCGGCCGACACGTCGGAGTGACCGCCGAGGAACTTGGTGCCGCTGTGCCACACCAGGTCCGCCCCAGCGCTCAGCGGGCGCTGGTTGACCGGCGTGGCGAAGGTGTTGTCCACCACCACCAGCGCGCCCGCCGCGTGGGCCGAGGCGACCACGGCCGCCAGGTCGGTCAGCTCCAGCAACGGGTTGCTCGGCGTTTCCACGAGCACCAGGCGGGTCTCCGGGCGCAGCGCCCGGTCGAAGGCCCCGCCGTCGGTCTGGTCGACCTGGGTGCAGGACACCCCGAAGCGCGCCAGCAGGCCGGTGGCGAGCGAGGTGGTGCCGCCGTACGTGCTGCGCTGCACCACCACGTGGTCGCCGGCCGAGAGCAGGGCCAGGGCGACCGTGCTGATCGCGCCCATGCCGGAGGCGGTGACCAGGCCCGTCTCCGCCCCCTCCAACTCGGCCACCACGGCGGCCACCTGCGCGTGGTTGGGGTTGCCGTAGCGGGTGTAGAAGGCGCTGCCCCGGGCCTCGGTGGCGATCTCGGTGAACCGCTCGTCGGACTCGGCGCTGAACGTCGCGGTCTGCACGATGGGCGGCGCCACCGCCCCACCGGGGACCAGACCGTCGTCGCCGTGCACGGCGGCCGTGCTGAAACCGGTCACGAGCGCGCCACCCGGTCCACCAGCGCGCCGTAGCTGCCGAGCGCCGCGAACTCGGGCAGCGTGAGGTCGCTGCCGTGGCGCTGCCGCAGCACGGTGACCAGCCGCAGGGCACGCAGCGAGTCACCGCCGGCGGCCAGGAAGTCGGTGGCCGGGTCGCGCGGCGCGGCCCCGAGCACCTCCTGCCAGGCCCCCGCCACCCGGGTGGCCCACTCGCCGCGCCCGTCGCCGGCCGCAGGCCCCGCGGGGGCGACGGGCGGCAGCGGCGCGGCCGGGTCGGCGGCGAGCAGCCGGCGGAAGCCGTCGGCGAGCGCGTCCACCCGCTCCGCGGGCACGTGCCGGTGGTCGTACTGGACGGTGAGGGCCAGCCGGCCGGTCCCGGCGTCGAGTTCGGCGTCGACGGCGAGGCTGAACGCCACGTCGACCGTGATGCCCCGGCTGTCCACGATGCGGCTGCCGCCGTCGGCCGGCCCATGCGGGAAGTGGGTCCAGTTGAAGAAGTGGTCGAAGCGGGGGCCGCCGCCGGCACGGACGATCTCGGCGAGCGGGAAGCGGTGGTGCCCCATCAGCTCCCGCTCGGCCCGCCACACCTCGGCGGCCAGCTCGGCCGGCGACCGGCTGCCCAGCGCCACGCTCACCGGCAGGGTGTTGAGGAACAGCCCGAGGGTGGCGTCACTGCCCGCACCCTCCGGCCGGCCGCCGACCACCAGGCCGCTGACCGCGTCGTCCCGGCCGGCCAGCTCGCCGATCAGTCGCAGGTGGAGGGCGAGCAGCCAGGACTTGACCGGCACCCCGGCGGCCCGGGCCGCCTCGGCGACGACCTCGGTGGTGTCCGCCTTCAACGGCACCCGCTGGGTGGTGGTGGTCCGGGGCTGCGCCCCGCCGAGCAGCAGCGGCCGCGCCGCGCCCGCGCCGTCCAGCCAGAACCGACGGGTGACCGGGTCGGCCAGGGCGCGCCGCTCGGCCGCCACGTACTCCCGGAACGGCAGGCCGGGGTCGGCCGGGTGGGTCCGGCCGGCCCGCTCGGCGTCGTACGCGGCGAGCAGGTCGGTGAGGAACCGGTGCAGGCTCCACCCGTCGAGGATGCCGTGGTACTCGGCGACGACCAGCGTGAACGCCTCGGCGTCCTCCCGCACGGCGTGCAGCCGCAGCAGCGGCGGGCGGGCCCAGTCGAAGGGGCGTACCCGCTCCTCGGCCACCAGGTCGTCGATCCGCGCCCGGCGGGCCTGCCGGTCGGCGCCGGCCAGGTCGGTCACCGGCACCTCGACCGGCACGTCCGCGTGCACGAGCTGCATCGGCTCGGAGTAGGCGCCCAGCGCGAACCCGGTCCGCAGCACCGGGTGGGCGGCCACCAGCCCGGCCAGCGCGCGGCGCAGCGCCGCCGCGTCCAGCGGTGCGGCGATCCGGTGCGCGGTGACGTTGTGGTACATGGCCGGGTCGCCGGTCAGCTCGCTGTGGTAGACCATGCCCTGCTGAAGGGCGGTCATCGGGTACGCGTCCGCGAGCCCGTCGGGCAGCCGCTCCCGGTCGGCGGCGGCCACCAGGGCGAACCCCCCGGCCTCCACCGCGCCGGGCCCGGCCTCGACACCGTCGACGGTGAGCCGCCCGTGCGCGACCAGGTCCCGGATCGTCTGGTGGGCGAAGATGTCGTTGAGCTGGAAGGACAGCCCGCGCCTCTGCGCCGCCACCTGCATCTGGATGCTGCGGATCGAGTCGCCGCCCAGGGCGAAGAAGCTGTCGGTCACTCCGAAGTCCGCCACCCCGAGCACCTCGCGCCACGCCTCGACCAGGATCTCCTCGGCCCGGTTGGCGGGCGAGACGCCCTCGCCGGCGCCGGGCCGGACCAGGCGGGGCGCGGGCAGCGCCGCCCGGTCGAGCTTGCCGTTGCGGGTCAGCGGCAGCTCGTCGACGAGCACCACGGCGGCCGGGAGCAGGTGAGCGGGGAGCCGGTCGGCCAGCCAGCCGGGCAGCCGCTCCGCCAGCGGGCCGGCCGCCGGTGCGGCCGGCGTGACCACCGCCGGACGCGGGTCGGCCGCGTACTCGGGGCGCACGGCGTGCAGGGTGTGCCGGTCCGTGCCGGCCAGCAGGTCGTCCTGCCGGGTGACCACGGTGAAGCCGCGCGCCTCGAAGAACGCGACCAGCTCGGCCAGCCGGCCCGCGGTGTCGGTGCCGGGCGCGTCGTGCACCTCCATGGCGACCTGCGCGATCAGCGGCCAGTGCCGTTCCTCCAGCCCGGCCAGCACGTCGGCCTCCGCGCGCTGCACGTCGATCTTGAGCAGGTCGATCCGCTGCGGGGCGAGCTCGTCCAGGACGGCCGACAGCGGCCGGACCGGCACGGTGAGCCGCCGGCCGGCGAAGCGCTCGGCGAGCAGCTCGTCGACCCGGCCGAGCAGGACGTCCCGCTCGCCCGCGCCCGCGTCCCGCTCGTTGGTGAGGTAGCGCTTGATCACCGCGACCTCGGCGTCCGCGTCGGCGTACGCGGCGTGCCCGGACATCATCGAGTAGCCGGGGTAGTAGGTGAAGGAGACCTCCCCGGCCGCCCGGGACAGCCCGAACCCGTGCACCGTGGCCGGCACGCCGAACTCGGCGACGTTGCGCCGCAGCACGTCGACCACCGACGGCACCGGCTCGAACGCGTGGATGGTCGCGTCCGGGCAGACGGCGTGGACGAAGAGCGAGAACATGCCGATGTTCGCGCCCACGTCGAGCACGGTCGCCCCGGGCCGCAGCACGATGCCGTCGCGCAGGTAGACCTGCTGGACGAAGATCTCGTCGTACAGGTAGCGGGTCTCGTGCGGGTTGACCCCGGCGATCCGGTCCACCTCGACGGTCGGAGCCGGGCCGGCGCCGGGCCGGACGTAGGCGACGAGGCGGTCGCCGTACCCGTCGTCGTCACGCGCGACCACGGCCGCGTCGGCCACCTCGGGGTGCCCGCGCAGGACGGCCGCCACCTCGCCGGGCTCCACCCGGAACCCGTGGATCTTCACCTGGTCGTCGAGGCGGCCCAGGTAGCGCAGCCGCCGGTCGGCGTCGAGGCGCACCCGGTCGCCGGTCCGGTAGACCCGTGCGGTCCCGGTGGGCAGGGCCACCTCCGGGAAACGCCGCGCCGTGGCCTCCGGGTCGCCCAGGTACCCGTCGGCGAGCTGCGGGCCGCTGACGCAGAGTTCCCCGGCCACGCCCGGCGGCACCGGCCGCAGCCGCTCGTCGAGCACCCAGACCGCGACGCCGGGCAGCGGCCGGCCGATGGTCGGCGCGTCCCCGGCGCGGATCTCGGCCGCGCTGGTGTCCACCGTGCACTCGGTCGGGCCGTACAGGTTGACCGCGCGGACGCCGGGCAGCGCCGCCACCGTCTCCCACAGGTCCGGCGGGATCGCCTCGCCGCCGAGCAGCAGCAGGCCGGGCAGCCGGGTGTCCCCGGCGCCGGCGAGCAGGATGCGCAGCTGGGCGGGGGTCAGGTCGAGCACGTCCACGTCGTTCGCGGCCAGGGCGGCGGCGAGCGCCGCGCCGTCCCGGCGGATCTCCTCCGGCACCAGGTAGAGGGCGCGCCCGTGGCCGAGCTGCACGAGCTGCTTGACCGAGGCGTCGAAGGTGAGCGGGGCGTTGACCGCCACCCGCAGGCCGGGGCGGCCGCCCGCGTACACGGTCTGCTCCAGCGCCCCGGCGAGGTGCGTGGCGGCGCCGTGGGACACCCGCACCGGGCGGGGCGTACCCGTGGAGCCGGAGGTGAAGATCACGTACGCCGGGTCGGCCGGGACCGGCGCCGCGGGCGGCGGGCCGCCGGCCGCGACCAGGTCCTCGACGGTGACGGTCGCCGGGCCGCCGGCGCCGACGACGACCTCCGCGCCCACCGCCCGGAGCTGGGCGGCGAGACGCGACGGCGGGGCGTCCGCGTCCAGCGGCACGAACACCGCCCCGGCCCGCAGCACGCCGAGGAACGCCACGACGGTGTCGCGGGAGCGGGCGGCCAGCACCCCGACCGGCGCGCCGGCCAGGCCGCGCGCCGCGAGGGCGCCCGCCACCCGCTCGGCCCGCTCGCGCAGCTCACCGGCGGTGTACGCGCCGTCCGCGGCGACCACCGCCGGAGCCTCCCCGGCCATCCCGGCCAGGCCCGCGTCGAGCAGGTCCACGAGCGTACGCCCCGGCGCCTCGGACGTGGTGCCGGCCGCGTCGGCCAGCCAGCCGGCCTCCCCGTCGCCGAGCAGGGCCAGCGGGGCGTCCCCGGCGAGCGCGGCGGGCAGCGTGCGCAGGACCGCCAGCAGCGCGTCGAGCAGCCACTGCCCGCCGACCACGCGCAGGGTGATCCCGTCACCATCGGTCAGCGCGGTGAGCTGCGGGCCGGCGACCGGCGCCGGGTCGGCGACCGTCACCGTGGCGGAGCCGAGACCGGCCACCGAGGACGGGTCCACGGCGGACCGCAGCGCGAAGGCGGCGACCGCCCCGGACTGCTCGTCCACCGGGTCGACCAGGTGGAACGCCTGGTCGGCGGCGGCCTCGGCGGCGCGGACTCCCGCCAGCAGGTCGGCGGGGGAGGCCGGCAGCGGCAGGGGCAGCCGGAGCGGGCCGTAGGCGCCCAGCGGGCCCACCACCTCCGCGGTGCCGTCGGCCTGCCGGCCGTCGCTCCACCGGGCCAGCACCAGGTCCGCCTCGTCGGCCCCGTCCGGCGCCTCGGCCCGCCGGGACACGACGAGGGCCCAGGCGGCGAGCAGCACGGTGCCCGGCTCCACGCCTGCGGCCCGCGCGGCGTCGGCCAGCGCGGCGGCGGGCACCGCCGCGGTGACGACCGGGCTCGGGTCGTCGCCGTGCGGGGTGACCAGCCGCGCGGCCGGCGCGGTCGGCCCGGCGGCCCGGGCCTGCTCCCGCTCCTCCAGCAGCCACTCGGCGACGTCGAGGAACTGCAACGCCTCCGGGTCCTCCGGCAACGCCTCGCCGGCGTAGGCCCGCGCCAGGTCGGCGAGGACCAGCCGCAGGCTGGCCGGGTCGGCGATCAGTGGGGTGGCGGCCACCTCCAGCGCGTCGTCGGTCAACGTGACCGACAGGTCGCCCTGCGCCCCGACCGTCACGGCGCGGGCGTCGTCCACGTCCTGCAACGGCACCCGCAGCCCGGGATGATGCACCAGGGTCAGCCGGAGCGCCTCGTGGCGGGCCACCACCGCGTCGACGGCGGCCTGCAACCGGGCCCGGTCCAGCGGCCGGTCGAGCCGGACCCGCGCCCGGACCAGGTCCTGCTTCCCGGCCCAGGCCAGGCGCTGGATCGGCGACAGACGGTATCCGTTCACACCACACTCCGATTGACGTAGAGGTCGGACATGGCGACCAGGATCTGCCGGTCGCCGCTGAAGGGTTCCCGGCCGTGGGTGGCCAGGAAGTTGTCCACCACCAGCACGTCGCCGCGCTGCCAGGGCACCGAGACGGCGTGCTGCCGGTACAGCTCGCGGATGCCGGTGACCACCTCGTCGGGGATCGGCTCGCCGTCGCCGTAGTAGGCGTTGCGGGGCAGCCCGTCCGGGCCGTACTCGCGCAACAGGGCGCCGGACACCTCGGCCGGCATGTTGGAGACGTGGAACAGGTGGGCGTGGTTGAACCAGACCGTCTCCCCGGTACGCGGGTGCGTGGCCACCGCCTGCCGGCGGGCCCGGGTCCGCAGCCCGTCGGAGCCCAGCCAGGTGAACTCGGTCGCCGACGCGGCGCAGTACGCCTCCACCTCCGCCCGGTCGCTGGTCTGGAACGCCTCCTGCCAGGGCAGGTCCAGGTGCGGGCCGTAGTTGCGCACGTAGCTGACGCCGGCGCGGAGGAACCGCTCCCGCACGTCGGCCGGGATCAGCGGGGTGATGACCCGCTCGCTGGCCAGCGGGGTGGCCCCGCCGCTGCCGGTGGCCGGCTGCGCGCACCAGAAGTAGAGGTGCGTCGGCCAGTTGTGCGAGTACGACATCTCGTGGTGCAGCGGGATCCACTGCTCGGCGTTGAACTCGGTGGAGGTGAACACCCGGTCGGCGACCTCGTGCCGGGGCGCGGCCCGCTCCAGGTAGCCGAGCAGGTCCGGGCTGACCGCCCGGGCGGCCAGGCTGAAGTCGTCGGCGGTGCGCACCTCGAAGCCGCGGAAGAACACCGCGCCGTGACGGTCCAGGTCGGCCAGCAGCTCGTCGCGGCGGCCGGCGAGCCAGCCGGCCAGGTCGAGGTCGGGCACGGCCGCCTCGACGAGGAGCACGAACTCCTCGTCCACGAGGACCCGCCGGGTCACCGGCGCGGTGACCGTGCCGGTGGCGCGCCGCCGGGGCGCCGGCCCGCTCATGCCTGGCCTCCCGTCGCGACGGCCCGCAGCGCCTCGGTCAGCTCGGGCGCGGCGACCGGATCGGACATCGCGGTGAGGATCCGGCGGGGCGGGGTGAACGGCTCCCGGGCGTGCGCGGCCAGCATGTTCTCCACCAGCAGCACGTCGCCGCGCTGCCAGGCGAAGGAGCGGGTCTCCGCGGCGTACGCGGCCCGCAGCTCGGCCAGCACCTCGTCTCCGATGGGCGTGCCGTCCCCGTACGCGGTCTGGTAGGGCAGGTCCTCCTCGCCGAGGGCGGCCCGCAGGCCGGCGCTCACGTCGTCGGGCAGCGAGGTGACGTGGAAGAACAGCGCGTGGTTGAACCAGGTCCGTTCGCCGGTGACCGGGTGCCGGCGCACGGCCGGGCGGACCTGCCGGGTGCGCAGCTGCCGGTCGCCCACCCACTCCACGTCGATGAGCGCCCGCGCGCAGTACGTCTCGACGTCCTCGCGCCGTCCGGTCTGGAACGCGGTCTGCCAGGAGAGGCTGATGCCGGGCAGGTAGTTGCGCCGGTAGAGCACGCCCCGCCGCTCGAACTCGGCCACCGTCCCGGGGCGGAGCCGGGCCAGCACCCGGCGGCTGTCCGCGAGGGGGGTGCGCCCGCCGGCGGCCGGCTCGACCTCGCAGTGGAAGACGATCCGCAGTGGCCAGTTCACCGTGTACGACTGCTCGTTGTGCAGCACGATCGGCTGGTCGGCCGGGTGCTCGGTGGAGGTGTACACCCCCTCGGTGACCTGGCTGCGCGGTGAGGAGCGTTCGCCGTAGGAGAGCACGTGGTCGGAGAGGGCGGCCATCACGGCGCGGAAGTCGTCGGCGCCGGCCACGGCGAAACCGCGGAACAGCACCGCCCCGGCGCGCCGGGCCAGCTCGTCGACCTCGTCGCGGTGACCGGCCAGCCAGCCGGTCAGGTCGACGTCGGGCACGTTGGCTCGCACCAGCGCCGGCAGCGGCCCGCCGGGCCAGTCGGGGCGCACGTCCACCAGGTTCCGTTCGCGGCCGCGTCGGGGGATGGTCCGCGCGACCCGGTTCTGCTCAGTCATCTTCACTCTCCAGCGGTGTCGGCGCAGTCGGCGAGACTGCGCCGGGGGTCGGCGGCGGCGGTACGCAGCACCGTGCCGAACCGGCGGTGCCACGTGACCACGCCGTCGTGGTCGAACAGGTCGGTGCGGTAGGTCCAGAGGGCCGCCAGCCCGTCCCGCCGCTCGTCGAGCCAGAGGGTCAGGTCGAGCCGGGCGGTGTCCGGGGTCAGTTCCACGCCGCTGAACTCGACGCCGGCGGCGCTACGGTGCCGGGCCGGCGGGGCGTTCTGCACCCCGAAGGCGACCTGGACGAGGGGGTTGCGCCGCGGCCGGCGGGTGGGCCGCAGCCGCTCCACCAGCAGGTCGAACGGGACGTCCTGGTGGGCGGCGGCGAACAGGGTGACCCGGCGGGCCTCGGCGAGCAGGTCGGCGAAAGTGCGGTCGGGCGCCGGCCGCAGCCGCAGCGGCAGCGTGTTGACGTGGCAGCCGACGCTCTGCTCGGCGGCGACGCTGGTCCGGCCGGCGAAGGCGACGCCGACGAGCAGGTCGCGCCGGCCGGTGGCGGCGCCGAGCACTGTGGCGAACGCGGCCAGCCCGACCATGTGCAGGGTGGCCCGCCCGGTCCGGGCCAACTCGCGCGCCGCGTCGGCGGTGGCGGCGTCCACGGTGGTCCGGAGCGCGGCGCCGGACGCCGAACTGGTCCGGGCCGCCCTCGCCGGAGCCGGGGACGGCGGACCGTGGCCGGGCCATGTGGCGGTCGGCGGATCAGGCCGGGCCGGAGCGGAGGCCGGAGCGGTCCGCCGGGGTGGGGCGGCGGGCAGGTCGAGCAGGCCCGGGGCGCCGCGCAGCTCGTCGAGCACCTCGGCCACCGCCCGCCGCCCCGCCGGCCCGGCCAGCCAGTCCCGCTGGGCCAGGGCGAACGTCGCCGGTCCGACCGCCGGCCGTTCGCGCGCCGCCGCGGTCTCGCCCTCGCGGTCGTACGCCCGGGCCAGGTCCCGCACGAGCACGCCGAACGACCAGTCGTCGCAGACGATGTGGTGTACGACCAGCAGCAGCGCGAGCGCGCCACCGGTGCCGTCCGGCACCAGGTGGACGCGGAGTAGCGGGCCGGCGGCCAGGTCCATGGGCGCCCGGGTGGCCTCGGCGGCGAGCCGCCGCAGCCGGGCGTCGAGCGGCGTGCCCGGGTCGGCCGGTGCGACGGCCGGCGCGATGTCGGCGGCGGGGCCGACGTGCTGCACCGCCCCGTCCGGGCCGGACGGGAAGACCGTGCGCAGGGCCGGATGCCGGTCGACCACCCGGCGCAGCGCCCGGGCCAGCCGGTCCGGGTCCAGCGGCGTGGCGAACCGGACCGCGAAGGCCAGCAGGTAGGAGGTGTCGGCCGGGTCGAGCCGGTGCAGGAACCAGAGCCGGGCCTGCGCGGCGGAGAGCGGCGCGGGCCCGGCCGGCGCGGCTGCCGGATCCGGGTCGGCGGCCGGCCCGTCGAGGTGGGCGGCCGCGACAACGGTGTCCGGGTCCGGCCCGTCGAGGTGGGCGGCCGCGGCGACGGTGTCCGGGTCCGGCCCGTCGAGGTGGGCGGCCGCGGCGACGGGTGACGCCCCGGCGGGCAGGCCGTCGAGGTGGGCGGCCAGCGCGGCGACGGTCGGGTGGGCGAAGAGGTCGCCGGGCCGGACCGGCCGGCCGGTGGCGGCGGCCAGCCGGGTGGCGCAGCGGACCGCGAGCAGGGAGTCGCCGCCGAGGGCGAGGAAGTCGCTGTCGGCGCCGGTCACCGGCACCCCGAGCAGCTCGTGCCAGATCGCGGCGACCGTGCCGGCCGTGCCGTCGAGCGTGGCGTGCCCGGCGGTGTCGTCGCCCAGGGTGGGTGCGGGCAGGGCGGCCCGGTCCACCTTGCCGTTGGGCAGGGTGGGCAGCCGGTCCAGCCAGACCACGGCGGCGGGGACCAGCGGGGCGGGCAGCGCCGCGGCCAGCCGGGCCCGCACGTCGTCGCGCCGCTCGCCCACCAGGTAGCCGACCAGCAGCGGGTCCCCGCTCGGACCGGGCCGCACGGCGGCGGTCGCCTCGCGTACGCCGGGCAGGGCGGCGAGGCGGGCCACCACCTCGCCCAGCTCGATCCGGTAGCCCCGCAGCTTCACCTGGTCGTCGAGCCGGCCCAGGTAGGCGAGCTGCCCGTCCGGCCGCAGCCGGACCCGGTCGCCGGTGCGGTACATCCGCTCGCCGGGCCGGAACGGGTCGGGCAGGAACCGGGCCCGGGTCTCCTCCGGCCGGTCGAGATAGCCCCGGGCCAGGCCCGCCCCGGCCAGGTGCAGCTCACCGGGCTCGCCGGGCGCGGCCGGCCGGCCGTCCGGGTCGAGGACGTAGGCGCGGGTCTGCGGCAGCGGCCGGCCGATCGGCGGGTCCCCGCTGTCCGGCGGCACCTCGGCCCAGGTGGAGTAGGTGGTGTCCTCCGACGGGCCGTAGAGGTTGCAGAGCCGGCGGACGTGCGGGCGGGACCAGACCCGGGCGGCCAGGGCCGCGGTCAGCGGCTCGCCGGCCAGGCAGACGGTGCGCACGGTCGCCGGCAGGGCCGACGCGGTGAGCAGTTCCCCCATCGCGGAGGGCACGGTGTTGACCAGGGTGACCGGCAGCCGGTCCGCGCCGGGAGCGGCGAGCGCCAGCACGTCGTCGACCAGCAGTACCCGGCCGCCCCAGCAGAGCGGGCCGAAGATCTCGAAGACCGACAGGTCGAAGCAGACCGAGGTGGCGGCGAGCAGGCCGCCCAGTTCGGCGTCGTCGAAGGTCTGCCGGACCCAGTGCATGAGCACCGACGCCGAGCGGTGCTCGATGGCCACGCCCTTGGGGCGCCCGGTCGAGCCGGAGGTGTAGATGACGTACGCCAGATCGGCCGGCGTGGCCGGCACCGCCGGATCGGTGCCGTCCTCCTCCGGGTCGAGCCGGTCGACCTCCACCGCCGCGCCGGGGAACCGGCCGGCGAGGTCGGCGCGGGTCAGCGCCAGCCGCACCCCGGAGTCGGCGGTCATGAACGCCACCCGGGCCGGCGGGTACGCCGGGTCGAGCGGCACGTACGCGGCGCCGGCCCGGAGCACGGCGAGCAGGGCGACCACCAGCTCGGGGGTGCGCGGCAGGCAGACGCCCACCCGGTCCTCCCGGGTCACGCCGCGCCGCAGCAGCACCCGGGCCAGCCGGTTCGCCGCCTCGTCCAGCTCCCGGTAGGACAGCGCGCGGTCGCCGTGCCGCACAGCCTCGGCATCCGGGGTGCGGGCGGCCTGCGCGGCCACCATCCGGTGCAGACAGTCGACGGTAGGCGGGCCGCCGGCCGTGCGCCGGCCGGTGCTCCGGCGGGTCGGGCCGGCGGGTCGGGTGGGGGCGCTCACCGGCCGGACCCCCCGCTCCGGAGCAGCGCGAGCCGCCGGTCGGCCTCCTCCTGGAGCCGGTCCTTGTCGGCGAGGATGATCGTGCCCGGGTCGTTGTCGGGCAGTTCGTCCTCCACGTCGCGGATCGGCCGGTACGCGATGCCGGCGGCGGCCAGGCCGAGCGCGCAGACCCCGGCCACGATCGCCGCGAGGGCCATGCCGCGCCCCGGTCCGGTGCCCACGACGCCGGCCAGCACGCCGCCGGGGGAGACCAGCGGGGCGAAGACGTGCTCGGCGAGCGGGCCGGCGGTCAGGAAGCCGGCCGGCACCATGAGCCAGGACAGCATCTGCCCCATGGACAGCACCCGGCCCTGGAGTTCGAGCCCCACCTTGGCCTGCACGATGGCCAGCCAGTGCGTGTTGACGAGCGCCGTGGCCAGGCCCATCCCGAACAGGCCGACCGCCGGGAACAGCGGGCTGGGGTGCAGGCCGACGGTGAGCAGCGAGACGCCCAGCAGCACGACGCTGGCCAGGATGCCGGTGGTCCGCCGGGCCGTGCCGCCCCACACGCCCATGAGCACCGAGCCGACCAGCATGCCGACGCCGCTGGCGGCGAGCACCCGGCCGAGGACCGCCGGGTCGCCGAAGGACAGGGTCAGCGGGGTGACCAGGACCTCGACCATGGCGAAGAAGTAGTTCAGCGACGCGACCAGCACCACGAGGGCGACCAGGCCGTGCCGGCGGACGATGAACCGCCAGCCGCCGAGGACGGCCCGCCGGAACGGCTCCTCCCGCTTGACGAACAGGGTGTCCGGGAAGCGGACCGACAGCGTGACGAGCACCGCCACGGCGAAGGTGAGCAGGTCGATGACGACGATCCCGCGCAGCCCGACCGCGATCACCAGCGCGCCGCCGACCAGCGGCGCCAGCACGGTGCTCGTCGCCGTGGCCAGGGAGACGATGCCGTTGGCCCGCCCGTAGTACCGCTTCGGCACCAGTTGCGTGACGGCCGCCAGGTAGGCGGGTTGCTGGAAGGCGGTGGCCACCGCCGTCACGCTGATCGCGGTGAACACGTGCCAGAGCTGGAGCTGCCCGAGCCAGAGCAGCAGCGCGAGGCTCACCGTGCCGGTGGCGGCCAGGCAGTCCGCGAGAATCATGATCCGTCTTCGGTCCCACCGGTCGGCGAGCGCGCCGGCGACGGGGGAGAGGACCACGGCGGGCAGCAGCGCCAGCACGGTGGCCGTGGCGAACAGCGACACCGACCCGGTGCGCTGGTAGACCCAGAGGCTCATGCCGAAGCCGGTCAGCCCGCTGCCGATGAGCGAGACGAGCTGACCGATCGCGATCAGGTAGAACACCGCCAGGCTGGGCATCGCCCGTCGTGCGGCGGGCCGCTGGGCGGCCGGGACGGCGGGCTCCCGCGGTTCCGTCGCGAGCGCCGCATCCGAGGTGGACGCCCGCGCCGGCGCGGCCGTCGGGTCGCAGGTCGCCAGGATGATCCGCGCCACCTCGTCGGGCTGGTGCTTGGCGAAGTAGTGGCCGGCGCCCTCGATGACCTCCAGCGACACCCGGTCGGAGAAGAACTCCCACTCCAGGTACCGCTCCTGGTACAACTGCGTCGCGCGGTCGCCGGTGCCCACGACGCAGACGATTGGGACCGACAGCTTCCGGGGCAGACCGGTCGTGTAGACGTCGGTGTAGTAGTCCTCGCCCTGCGCGGCGTCGGCCAGGACCACGCGCATCACGAAGTCCTTCTCGCGCTCGTCGAAGACCTCGGTGAAGAAGCCCATCGCGCGCAGCCCTTCCAGGGTTCGCCGCTTCGACGTCCAGCGCTCCACGGGGAACCGGCGCCGCAGCCAGGTGAACAGCCGGCCGGGCAGCCTGGGGGCGGGGAAGTGGGCGCCGATGACCACGCCGGTCAGTTCCACGCCGGCCGCCTCGAGCCGGCGGCTCAGCTCCACCGCCTCGGCGCCGCCCACGCAGTGCCCGTACACGGCCACCGGCCCGGTGATCCCCTCGACGACCTCGGCGACGCAGCGGTCCACCAGCTCGTCCATGCCGAGCAGGGGTTCGTCCGGGCGGTTCACGTCGTGACCCGGCCGCTCCAGCGCGTACAGCGCCACGCCCGCCGGGAGGGCGTCGGCAAGGGGCTGGAAGGTGATCGCGCTGCCGCCGCCGAACGGTACGCAGACCAGCGTCAGCCGCGTCGGCGCCGCCGGCCGGGCCGGGGTCAGCTCGTGCAGCAGCCGTCCGACGGAGCCCCCGGTCGCGTCCAGGTGCTCGGTCAGGGACCGGATCGTCGGGTGGCGGAACAGGTCGAGGACGCTGATCGCCGGGTCGTTCCCGGCCAGCGCCTTGATGGCCTTGAAGGAGTCGCCGCCGAGGTCGAAGAAGTCGTCGTCGATGCCCACGCTGTCGTACCCGAGCACCGCAGCCCACCGCTCGGCCAGTGCCTTGCGCAGCGGGGTGTCCGGCGGGGCGGCCCCGATGGCGGCGGCGCCGCGCCGGGGCGCCGGCAGGGCCGCCCGGTCGACCTTGCGGTTGGCGTTGAGCGGCATCCGGTCGAGCACCACGAACGCGGACGGCACCATGTAGTCCGGCAGGTAGGTGCGCGCGAAGGCCCGCCACGGCGCCGGGTCGACGTCGAAGTCGGGGGTGACGTCCGCCGCCCGGTCGGCGTCCGCGTCGGGCTCCGTCCCAGCGCCCAGCGTCAGGTACGCCACGATCGCCTTCTCGCCCTCGTCCTCGCGGACCACCACGGCGGCGTCGCGGACCGACTCGTGGCGGCGCAGCACCGCCTCGATCTCGCCGAGTTCGATGCGGAACCCGCGCACCTTCACCTGGGAGTCGCTGCGGCCGACGAATTCGATGCGGCCGTCGGCCAGCCACCGGCCGAGGTCGCCGGTGCGGTACAGCCGGCCCCCACCGTTCGGGTCGGGCACGAACCGCTGCGCGGTGAGGTCCGGGTCGTCGTGGTAGTCGCGGGCCAGCCCCGCGCCGCCGAGATACAGCTCACCCAGCACCCCGATCGGGACGGGGGACAGCTCCGCGTCGAGCACGTGGACGCGCATGTTGCCGATCGGGCGGCCGACGGTGAGGTGCGTGAAGCCGGGCTCGATCCGGTCCATGGTGGTCCAGACGGCGGCCTCGGTGGGGCCGTAGAGGTTCCACAACGCGCCCACCCGCTCGGCCAACCGCCGGGCCAGCGGCGCGGACACCGCCTCGCCGCCGCACACGGCCGTCAGGTCGGGCATCCCGATCCAGCCGGACTCGATCAGCAGCCGCCAGGTCGCCGGGGTGCCCTGGGCCAGGGTGACTCCTTCCGCGACGAGCAGGTCGGCCAGCCGGGTCGCGTCGTAGGCGACGTCGCGACCCACCATCAGCATCCGAGCACCGACCACGAGCGGCAGGAACAGTTCCGGCACCGACATGTCGAAGGCGAAGCTCGCCATCGCCAGCATCGTGCCGTCGGCGGTCAGGCCGGGCCGCTCGCGCATGGCGGCCAGGGTGTTGACCACAGCGCCGTGGGCCACCCGGACGCCCTTGGGGCGGCCCGTCGAGCCGGACGTGTAGATGACGTACGCCAGGTCGTCCGGCCCGGCCAGCGGCTCGGGGTCGGTCTCCGGCTCCGCGCCCGTCATCGCCGCGCCGTGCACCACCTCGCCGGCGAACCCGGCGAACCGGTCGGCGAGGTCGGTCTCGGTGACCAGGACCGCGGCCCCGCTGTGCGCCAGCACGTACCGCTGCCGCTCGACCGGGTAGTCGGGGTCCACCGGGACGTACGCGCCGCCCGCCTTGAGCACGCCGACCAGCGTGACCGGCAGCTCGTGCGACCGGTGCAGGCAGACGGCGACCGGGACGTCCGGGCCGACGCCGGCCCGGCGGAGCCGGTGGGCGAGCCGGTTGGCCCGGGCGTTCAGCTCCGCGTACGTGAGCGTGGTCGCCCCGAACGTCACGGCGGGCCGGTCCGGGTTCGCCGCTATCTGGTGTTCGATCAGCTCGACGAGGGTCGGCGCCGGGCGGCCCGGGGTGGCCCAACCGGGCTCGACGGCGGTGTCGTTCCACTCGGCGACCCGGGCCAGTTCGGCGGGGGTGAGGACGGCCACGTCCGCGAGCCGGACACCGGGGTCGGCGACGGCGGCGGCGAGCAGCGTCTCCAGGTGTCCCATCATCCGTTCGGCGGTCGCCGCGTCGAACAGGTCGGTGTTGTACTCCAACCGGAACCGCAGCCCCTCGTCCAGCTCGTACGCGTACAGAGCCAGGTCCTGCTGGGCGATGCCCGGCTCGACGTCGAACGGGACGATCCGCAACCGGCTCGTGCGCAGGTCCTGTTCGGGGACGTTGAGCATGTTGAACATGACCTGGAAGAGCGGGTTGCGGCTGAGGTCGCGGGGCGCGTCGACGAGGTCTACCAGCCGCTCGAACGGCACCTCCTGGTGGTCGTACGCCCCCAGCGCCGTGCGCCGCACCTGCCCGAGCAACTCCTCGAAGGTCCAGTCGCCGTCGATGACGGTTCGCAGCGGCAGCATGTTGACGAAGAAGCCGACCATCGGTTCGAGCTCGGCGCGAACCCGTCCGGCGACCGGGGTGCCGACGCAGATGTCGCGCTGGCCGGTGTAGCGCCAGAGCAGAGCCTTCAGCGCGGCCAGCACCGTCATGGCCAGGGTGGCGCCCCGGGCCTGGCTGAACCGGCGCAGCTCGTCGGCGACACGCGGGGGCAGCACGTGGGCGCGCACCGCGCCGTGGAAGGTCTGCACCGGCGGCCGGGGCCGGTCGGTCGGCACCTCCAGGACGCTCGCCACACCGTCGAGCTGCCGCCGCCAGTACCGCATGTCGTCGCTGTCGGCGTCCGCCATCCGGGCGCGCTGCCAGCGCGCGTAGTCGCCGTACTGGACGGCCAGTTCCGGCAGGGGGGAGGGACGGCCGTCGAGGACGGCGTCGTAGAGCGTGGCCACCTCGCCGGCCACGATGCCGAGGGACCAGCCGTCGGAGACGTTGTGGTGCATGGTCAGCGACAGCACGTGCCGGTCGTCGGCGACCCGGAGCAGAACGGCCCGGAACAGCGGCCCGCGGGCCAGGTCGAACGGGCGTCGGACGTCGTCGGCCAGGGCCGCGTGAACCCATTGCGGCACCGCGTCGGCGACCGCCGACCCGACGATGCTGCGCGGCCCCGCCACCCCGTCGTCCGCCCCGGCCGGCGCGGTGAGGACCGGCAGGTCGACCGGGCCCGGCGGCCGGACCTCCTGGACGGGGTCGCCGTCGGGGCCGAGCGGGAAGACGGTACGCAGCGACTCGTGGCGCCGGACCAGCTCGGCCAGCGCCCCGCGCAGCGCGTCGACGTCGAGGGCGCCGTCCAGCAGCAGCGCGGTGCTGACGGTGTAGGCGTTCTGCGTGTAGGCCTGGTCGAGGAACCACAGCCGGTGCTGCCCCGAGGAGAGCGGCGCCGGGCCGGCGTCGGCGGCGGCGCGGGGGATGCTCGGCGCGACCGGCGCGGCGGCGGCCGGCTCGGCGGCGGCGGCGGGTTCGACGGCGGCGACCGGCTCGACGGCGGCGGGTGCCTCCACGGTGGTCGGCAGCGCCGCCGCGATCCCGGCGACGGTCGACTGCGCGAAGACCGTCTCGAGCGGCAGCGCCACGCCGAGCCGGGCCCGGAGCCGCACGACGAACTGGGTGGCGAGCAGCGAGTGCCCACCCAGCTCGAAGAAGTTGTCGAGCGCGCCGATCGGCGAGATGCCCAGCAGCTCGGCCCAGATGTCCGCCACGCACCGCTGCTCCGGGGTGCTGGGGGCGACGTAGGCCGTGCTCAGGGCCGGGCGGTTGCCGGCGTCGACGGGCTCGGGCGCGTCCGGGGCCGCCGCGGGAGCGGCCGGCGTGGCGGGTGCGGGGCTCGCCGCACCCGCCCGCGGGGCGGGGTCCACCCAGTACCGGCGCCGCTCGAACGGGTAGCCGGGCAGGGCCAGCCGGCGGCGCGGGCCACCGTGGAACCGGCTCCAGTCGACCGGTACGCCGGCCAGCCACATCCGGCCGACCGCGTCGAGCAGCGTGACGAGGTCGTCGCCGTCCTGGCGTGGGTGCCGCATCGCCGCCACCGCCTGGCCGGGCGGCAGGCCGGCCAGCCGCGCCAGGCCGCCGAGGGCGTGCCCGGGGCCCAGCTCCGCGACGAGCACGTCCTGCTCGGCGAGGAGCGCGGCGGACTCGGCGAACCGCACCGGCTCGCGCATGTGCCGCACCCAGTACCCCGGGTCGGTGACCTGCCCGGGGGTGACGGGACCGCCGGTCAGGTTGCTCAGGTAGGGGCGCTCGGGTTCCCGGAGCGCGACCCGGCGGGCGTGGTCGGCGAACTCGTCGAGGACCGGATCGAGCAGGGCGGAGTGGTAGCCGCGCGCGACCCGCAGCGGCCGGCAGTCGACCCCGTCGGCGGTCAGCCGCTCGCGAAGTGCCCCGACCGCCTCCGGGTCGCCGGAGAGCACGCACAGCTCCGGGGCGTTGACGGCCGCCAGCGACACCCGATCGTCCAGCAACCCGGCCACCGCGGTCTCGGGCAGGCTCACCGCGAGCATCGCCCCGGCCGGGGTCCGCTCGACCAGCTCGCCCCGGGCGCTCACCAGCCGCAACGCGTCCGGCAGGGAGAAGACGCCGGCGACGCACGCGGCGACGTACTCACCGAGGCTGTGCCCCACCATGAGGTCCGGGGTCACCCCCCGGGTGAGCAGCGACCGGGCGAGCGCGTACCCGGTGACGAACAGCGCGGGCTGGACCAGCCGGGGGTGTGCGAGCAGCCGCTCGGCCTCGGCGTGGCCGTCGGCCGCCGGGCAGAGCACGGTACGCAGGTCGAGCCCCAGGTCGTCGCGGAGCAGCTCGGCGCACTCGTCCACCACGGCCCGGTAGGTCGGCTCCGCGCGGTACAGGCCGGCGCCCATCGCCACGTGCTGCGCGCCGTGCCCGGGAAAGGCGAACACCAGCGGTCGCCGGCCGCCGGGGTGGGCGGCGGTGAACTGCCGCTGCGGCGAGTCGAGCGCGTCCAGCGCGTCGGTGCGGTCCTCCGCGACGAGGAAACGCCGGTGGGGCATCGACTGTCGCCGGCCCAGGTTGGCCGCGACGTCCCCGAGGTCCACCTCGGGATGCGCGTCGAGCCAGGCGCCGACCTGGCGCGTCCCGCGCTCCAGCGACTCGACCGTCCGGGCCGACACGACCAGCAGCTGCGGCCCCGCGGTCGGTGCGGGGGGCGGCGCGATCGTCGTGGCCGGCGGTTCCTCCAGGACGACGTGGGCGTTCGTGCCGCCCATGCCGAACGAGCTGACCCCGGCCCGGCGAGGCCCGTCGTCGGCGGGCCACGGGCGGGCCGTCTCGTTGAGGTAGAACGGGCTGCCCGCGAAGTCGATCGCCGGGTTGGGCCGGCTCACGTTGATCGTCGGGGGCAGCGTACGGCTGTGCAGCGCCATGATCGTCTTGATCAGGCCGGCGACACCGGCCGCGGTGTCGGTGTGCCCGATGTTGGCCTTGACGGAGCCGAGGGCGCAGAAGCCGCGCTCGGCGGTGCCGCGCCGGAACGCCTCCGTCAGCGCGGTCACCTCGATGGGGTCGCCGAGGCTCGTGCCCGTCCCGTGGGCCTCCAGGTAGCTCATCGAACGCGGCTCCACGCCGGCCGCCGCCAGCGCCCTGGTGACCACGTCGACCTGGCCGTCGACGCCCGGCGCGGTGTACCCGGTGCGGCGGGCTCCGTCGTTGTTGACGGCGGAACCGCGGATGACGGCGTAGATCGTGTCGTGGTCCGCGACGGCGTCCTCCAGCCGCTTGAGCGCCACGATCCCCACACCGCTGGATTCGAAGCTGCCGCGCGCGTCCGCGCTGAACGGGCGGCAGTGCCCGTCGGGGGAGTACACCCCGCCGTCGTGGTACAGGTAGCCGCGCCGCTGTGCGGGCAGGACGTTGACCCCGCCGGCCAGGACCAGGTCGGACTCGCCGGCCAGCAGGCTCTGCCGGCCGAGGTGCACGGCCACCAGCGAGGTCGAACAGGCCGTGGCAACGGTGACGGCGGGACCGGTGAGGTCGAGCTTGTAGGCGACCCGGCTGAGCAGGAAGTCCTTGTCGTTGCTGATGGAGAGCTGGTGCTCGCCGATGGAGCTCAGCAGCTCGGGCCGGCCGATCAGGTGATCGAGGAGGTAGGTGTTGCGACCCGCCCCGGCGAACAGGCCGATCCGGCCGGCATGGGCGGCCGGGTCGTAGCCGGCGTGCTCCAGCGCGTGCCAGGCGCACTCGAGCAGGAGCCGGTGCTGCGGGTCGAGGGTCTCCGCCTCACGCGGCGTGAGGCCGAAGAAGGCGGCGTCGAACTCGTCGATCCCGGGCAGCCAGGTGCCGGCCCGGACGTACGCGGGGTCGTCGATCCGGGTCGGGTCCGCCCCGTCGGCCAGCATCTCCCCGACACTGAACTCCCGGACCGAATCCACCCCGCCGCGGATGTTGTCCCAGTACTGGTCGACCGTCCGCGCGCCCGGGAAGCGGCAGGCCAGGCCGACGACGGCGATCAGGCCGCCGGGCCGGCCGGTGTCGGCGTGCGCGCCGGTCCGGGGCAGTGCGACGGCGGCCGGCGCGGGGTGCCGGGCGGCCGCAGGGGGCGCCGCCCCACCGGTGGCGGTGGTCAGGAACGCCGCCAGGGACTCCACCGTGGGGTGCCGGAACAGGTCGGTGACCGTGACGACGTCGCCCAGCCGGGCGCGCAGCCGCTCGAGGACGGTCAGCAGGCGCATCGAGTGGCCGCCGAGGTCGAAGAAGTTGTCCCGCACCCCGACCTGGTCCACGCCGAGCACGTCGCGCCACACGTCGACGACCAGCCGGTCGAGGCGTACCCGAGCCGCGTCCCACCCGGCCGGACCGGCGCCGGCGGGCGCGGCCACCGGCGGTTCCGACGCCGCGGGCGGATCCTGCCCGGGTACGGACCGTTGCCGCGGCAGCTCCGGCGCACGACCGGGAGCGGGCAGCGCGGCGGCGTCCACCTTCCCGTTGCCGGTCAGCGGCAGCGCGTCGAGGAAGACGAACGCGCCGGGAACCAGGTACGGCGGCAGCTCGGTGGCCAGGTCTGCCCGAAGGGCCGGGGCGTCGCGGTCGTTCTCCGCCGCGCCCGCCACGTACGCGACCAGCTGCGGGTCGTCGGGGTCGTCCCGGCGCAGCCGTACCGTCACGTCGCTGTCCGGCAGGCGCCGCCGGATGGCCGCCTCGATCTCGCCGCACTCCACCCGGAAGCCGCGCAGCTTGACCTGGTTGTCGATGCGGCCCAGGTATTCGAGGTTCCCGTCGGGGAGCAGGCGGGCCAGGTCGCCGGTGCGGTACAGCCGAGCCCCGGGGACGGACGAGAACGGGTCCGGGACGAACCGCTCGGCCGTCAACCTCGGCTGGTTCAGGTAGCCGCGCGCCACGCCGGACCCTCCGACGTACAGCTCGCCGGTCACGCCCGCCGGGACCGGGTTCAGCCACGAGTCGAGCAGGTACAGCCCGGTGTTGGCGATCGGCCGGCCGATGGGGACGGAACCGGCGGTCGGCGTGGCCGGGCCCACCTTGTAGGCGGTGCAGGCGACCACGGTCTCCGTCGGCCCGTACTCGTTGAACAGCGCCGTCCCGGGCGCGTGGGCCTGCCAGGGCGCCACCTGGTCGGCGCGCAGAAGCTCGCCGCCCATGACGAAGCAGCGGGTGCGGTCGGCCATCTCCTCCGGGCCGAGCTGGTGGCTGACGAGGTCGAGCTGGGTGGGGGTGATCTTGATCAGCCCGAACGGCGTCCGTTGCCGGCGCAGCGCCTCGCCCAGCCCCGCGGGTCCGAGGTGCTCGCCGACGACCAGGACGGTGGCCCCGACGGACAGTGGGACCAGCAGGCTCGTGACGGCTAGGTCGAACGCGACCGACGACTGCAGCGGGACGGTGTCCCCGGGCCGTAGCCGGAAGGCCTGGGCGGCCCAGCGCAGGTGGTTGCACACGCCGCGGTGCGTGACCATGACGCCCTTGGGGCGGCCCGTCGACCCGGAGGTGTAGATGACGTACGCGAGGTCGTCCACCGACGGTGTCGGCCGTCGCCGCTGCCGTCGCTTCGGCCCGCCGCCCGGCCTGCCGGCGCCGGGACCGGGCTCGGCCTCCGGGATCGGTGCGTCCAGGTCCGGCACCAGCAGTGCCCTGCCGTCGGGTACCAGGTGCGCCAGATCGGGGCGGGTGACCACGACCGGGGTGGCCGTGTCGTCGAGGATGTGCCGCAGCCGGGCGGGCGGGTTGGACGGATCGATGGGTACGTAGGCCGCGCCGGTCTTCAGCACGGCGAGGATCGCCACGGCGAACGGGACCGAGCGCGGCAGGAGCACACCCACCAGGCCGCCCACGCCGACGCCGCGCCCGCGCAGCGTCTCCGCCAGCGCCTCGGCCCGGGTGTGCAACTCGTGATAGCTCAGCGCGGTGTCGCCGTCGGTCACCGCCACGCCGTCGGGGGTCCGGCGCGCCTGCCGCTCGATCAGCAGGTGGACCAGGTCGTCCGGGTCGGTGGGGATCCCGGTGCGGTTCCAGTCGACGACGAGCTGCCGGTACTCGTCGGGGGCGAGCATCGCGGCGGAGCCGACCGGCGCGCCCGGGTCGGTCACCAGCGACCGCAGCAGCGTCTGGAAGTGTCCGGCGAGGCGCCTCATCGCGTCGTCGTCGAACAGGTCGGTGCGGTACTCCAGCACGGTCCGCACGCCGTCGGCGTTCTCCCGTACCGACACCGTGAGGTCGAACTTGGCGGTGGTGGTGGGCACCTCGAGCGAGGTGACCTCAAGGCCGTCGAGGTGCGGGGGTGCCGCCTCGCGGCCGTACACGAACATCACCTGGAAGAGCGGGGTGAAGCCGGGCTGGCGGGCCGGACGCAGCGATTCGAGTAGCGTCCCGAAGGGAAGCTCCTGCCTGCCCAGGGCATCGAGGGCGGCGGTGCGCACCCGCCCGAGCAGCGTCTCGAACGATGGGTTGTCGTCCAGCCGGGCCCGGACGGCGACGGTGTTCAGAAGCAGCCCGACGAGTTTCTGCGCCTCGGCCCGCTGCCGGTTGGCCACCGGCGTACCCACCACGATGTCGCGCTGCCCCGTCCAGCGCGCCAGCAGCACGTGCAGCGCGGCGAGCAGGACCATGTACGGGGAGACGCCCATCCGTCGGCACAGCGCCATCAGGGCCTCCGTGGACACCTCCAGCGGGAGCGCCAGGCTGGCTCCCGCGCTCGACGGCACGGTGGGCCGGGGCCCGCGGGTGGGCAGCTCCAGCACGGCCGGCGTGTCCGCGAGCTGCTCGCGCCAGTAGTCGAGCTGGGCGGCCGCCTCCGGACCGTCGAGCCAGTCCTCCTGCCACGCCGCGTGGTCGCGGAGGTCGGCGCCGACCGGGTCGAGCTCGGCCGGCCGCCCCGCGCGGTGCGCGGCGTAGAGCCGTTCCCACTCCTCGTGCAGGATGCCGAGCGACCACTCGTCGACCGCGACGTGGTGGAAGGTCAGCAGGAGGACGTGCTGCTCCGGGGCGCAGCGCAGCAGGAGGGCCCGCACCACCGGGCCGCGTTCCAGGTCGATCGGGGTGCCCGCCTCGTCGTGCATCCGGGCCCGCAACTCCTGGTCGCGCTGCCAGGTGGGCAGCCCGCTGAGGTCGTGCACCCGCAGCAGCCCCGGGCGCGACTCGTGGACCACCTGGACCAGGTCCCGCGCCGGCTCGTCGCCCGTGGGTCCGGCCGGCTCGTCCGCGGCCGGCGCCAGGGTGGTGCGCAGCGCCGCGTGCCGGGCCACCAGCCTGTCGAGCGCCGCCGACAGGGCGGCCACGTCCAACGGACCGTGCAGCCGGTACGCCAGCGGCACCAGGTAGCTGGCCGTTCCGGGGTCGAGGCGGCTGAGCTGCCACATCTGGCGTTGCGCGGCCGAGGCCGGTGCCGGTACGGCGCCCACCGGGCCGTCCCGGAGTGGGGTGTCCGGCGTCGTTCGCCGGGACCTCAGGACGTCGGTCATCGCGTCCGCCTCCTCTGCTCGCGCACCGGCCGGCACAGCGCCGCCCACGCGCCGGCCCGGTCCACCAGTTGCTCGTGATCGGGTATCGGACACCTGTCGCTGACGGCCGGCCGACGTGCGGTCGGGTCGGCCCGGTCGAGCACCGCCGTGGGCACGGCGCGGGGCGGCGGGGACGCGGCCGACCGGCGGTCGGATCCGCAGATCGGAAATTGGCGCAGCCGGCCCTCGTGATCAGCTCATTCGTGCCACAGGTGCAGATCCCTCGATGGGAAATGCCTGTCCACATGATGGCATCGGTGATCTTCGGCCGGATCCCCGGATCGTGTCGGTCGTCGATGCGTTCGGCCAGCCAGGTCGCACGTTCGTCTATTTCTCGATTGGCGGCAACTTTTCTGACTGCGCAACGCGTCGCCGTCTGCCCGCCCGGCCATCCACCGCCCGCCACCTGCGTCTTCACCGGACCTACCGGCGTCTTCGGCAGGCCCGTCCACCGGGTGGTGAGGCGGCCGGGGCCGGTGAATGTCCGGAGGTTGACGATTGGCCGGATCGATGGGTGATGGCCTCTTCTAGGTCACCTGCGCCGCCCCTATCTCCATTTCGGAGGCAGTTTTTGTATTGCGCGCGGATGGTGCGCATGGCCCCGTTTCCACCCGACCGGATGCGCGAAGTCCCGGGCCGCGCGCGCGACGCGGGGCGCGGCAGGAAAGGATGTCGGCATGACCGACCCTCTGCCGCCCTCCCTCCCCGGGCGTGTCGTCGTCACCGGGGCCGCCGGAAAGCTCGGTCGCGCCGTGGTCGCGCACCTGCGCGGGGCGGGCGTCGACGTGCTCGCGGTGGACCGCGCCGGTGGGCGCGACCCGCGCGACGTCGACGGCGAGTTCCTCCTGGTCGACCTCACCGACTACGGGCAGGTGGTGGAGGCGTTCACCGGCGGCGCCGACGAGCACGCCGGCGGCGTCGAGGCGGTGGTGCACCTCGCGGCGGTCCCGGCGCCCGGCCTGCTGCCCAACGCGGTGACCTTCGCGAACAACTCGGCCGCGACGTACAACGTCTTCGCCGCGGCCCGGGCGGCCGGGATCAAGCGGGTGGTGTGGGCGTCGAGCGAGACCGTGCTGGGGCTGCCGTTCGACACCCCGCCGCCGTACGCGCCGGTGGACGAGGAGTACCCGCCGCGCCCGGAGTCGACGTACTCGCTGAACAAGGCCCTCGAGGAGGAGATGGCGCGGCACTTCTGCCGCTGGGATCCGGAGCTCGTCATGGTCGGCCTGCGCTTCTCCAACGTGATGGACGTCGAGGACTACGCGGAGTTCCCCACCTTCGACGCCGACCCGCGCCTGCGCCGCTGGAACCTCTGGGGCTACATCGACGCCCGCGACGGCGCCCAGGCGGTCGAGCGGGCGCTCGCCCACGACCGCCCCGGCGCCGACGTCTTCATCATCGCCAACGCCGACACCGTGATGACCAGGTCCAGTGCCAGCCTGATGGCCGAGGTCTACCCGGACGTCGAGGTCCGCAGGGAACTCGGCGAGCACGAGACCCTGCTCAGCATCGACAAGGCCCGCCGGGTGCTGGGCTACCGGCCGCGCCACTCCTGGCGCGACCACGTCGATCCCACCGGTTGATCCGCCGATCAGCCGGCCGGGGCTCCGGTGAGCAGGGCCGCGCCATCCGATCGGGCGAGTGGGTCTGGATCCGACGGTGGTGCGGCCCGCCGGTGCGGCCGGAATTGGTGCCGTGCGGTGGAATCCGGGTGCGCCGTGGTACCGCGAAATGGCCTTGCCTTCTACGGTGACGTCCGGCACGCGGGCGGGTGGACGTTGCCGGGGACCGACCCGGTGGTGCCGTCTCGGGCGTTCACAGGGAGTTGACTGGATGCAGGTCTGGAGTCGCACCGTCGCGGGTCTGGTCGCCGGGGCCGTCGTGGTGACGGGCGTACCGGCGGTCGCGGGCACCGTGGCGACCAAGCTCACCGCCACGGGCGCCGCAACCACCGCGCAGACCGGCGCGGCGGCGATGAACGGCGGCGCCGCGCTCGGCGCGGCGCGCACGGTCGCCACCGCGGCGCAGGTGGTGCCGGGGGACACCCGGCTGGTGCCGACGGCGCCGCGTACCGACACGCCGCGGATCACCAGCGGCGAGATCAAGGACCTGGAGGTGATCGGCAACCGGGTCTTCATCGCCGGCACCTTCACCTCGATCGCCAACGTCGGCGGGGCGACCATCGCGCAGAAGTCGCTGGCCTCGTACAACCTGGACACCGGGAAGGTCGACACCGGCTTCAAGCCGACGTTCGACGGGTCCGTCGAAGCCGTCGAGGCGTCGCCCGACGGGTCGGCGCTCTACGTCGCGGGGTCCTTCAACACGGTCGGCGGCGTCACGAAGCGGAAGATCGTGAAGCTCAACCCGACCACCGGCGCGCCGGTCGCGGCGTTCACGGCGACCGCGAACGCCCGCGCGACCGCGCTGGCCGTGAGCGGCACGGCGGTCTACGTGGGCGGCCAGTTCGCCACGGTCAACGGGGTGAGCCGCCCCGGCCTGGTCGCGCTCAACCCGACCACGGGCGCCGTGGACACCGGCTTCAACCTGCCGCTCACCGGTGGCATCGGGGTCGGCGGCATGCTCACCGTGCAGCAGCTCAAGCTGACCCACGACCGGAGCAAGCTGCTCGTGGTCCACACCGGCCGGCAGATCGCCGGCCAGGACCGCTACGGCGTCGCGCTGATCAACACGGCCACCAAGGCCCTGCTGCCGTGGCGCACCCGGCTCTGGGAGGACAACCTCTCCTTCGTGGGCGGCATCCAGCGGGTGTTCGCCGGTGACATCGCCCCGGACGACTCCTACTTCGTCGTTACCAGCGGCTCGGGCGGCGACCGCCCGCCGATCAACGACACCGCCATCGCGTACCCGCTCACCGGCGCCGACAACGTCCAGCCGCTCTGGGTGTCGCGGCACTTCGACAGCGTCTACTCGGTCGCCATCACCGCCACCGCCGTGTACGTGGGCGGCCACTTCAGCTGGCAGGAGTCGCCGACCTCCAACGTCCCGTGGCCCGGCCTGGACAACGTCGGGTACGGCACCGGCCAGGGCCTGAGCGGTTACGGCCTCGGCGACCAGGTGGTCCGCCGCGACCACCTCGGTGCGCTCGACCCGACGACCGGCACGGCGCTGGAGTGGAACCCCGGCTCCAACTCCTACGAGGGCGAGAAGGCCATGCTGGCCACCGCGCGCGGCCTGATCGTCGGCGGCGACGGCAACGTCAAGGGCGGCAAGACCGTCGGCCGGGTCGGCTTCTTCGACCTGAACACGGTGCCCGCGCCGGCGGCGGTCGACACCACCATCGTCACCCCCATCGAGGGCGCCGTGAAGCCGGCCAACGAGTCGTTCACGCTCGGCGGCCAGGCGCTCGCCCCGGCCGGCGTCATCCGGGTCCAGGTCGAGATCCAGAACAAGAACACCAGCCAGTACCTCCAGGACGACCTGACGACGTGGGGCGCGTCCAACAGCATCAACGCCACGGTCGCCGCGCTGAACGCCACCTCGACCACGTGGACGCTCCCGGTGTCGCTGCCCTCCGGCGTCTACCAGATCCAGGCGAAGACGTTCGGCCGCAACAACACCAGTGACCCCACGAAGGCGGTCAAGAAGATCGAGACGTTCCGGTTCGACGACCTGCCGCCGTCGACGCGGATCGGCTCGCCGCCCGGCGGCCTGCTCGCCACGAAGACCTTCGTCGCCACTGGCACCGCCACCGACGACAAGGGCGTCAGTGGGCTGACCTACTCGTTCCGCACCCCCGACAACCGCTACCTGCAGGACGACGGGACGGTGGCCGCGGTCTACAACACCTTCCGCGGCGAGCCGGACGTGATCGGCGCGCTCTCGACCACCTGGCAGGTCGAGGTGGCCCTGCCGATCGAGGGCCAGTGGAAGATGACCGCCACGGCCATCGACACCACCGGCCAGAGCGACCTGCGCGGCGACACCCGGGACTGGACCGTCTCGTCGACGGGTGTGCCGCCCACGGTGGCCATCACCGCGCCCGTGGCGATGACCCCGCCGACCGCGGCCGCACCGGTCACCGTCGGGCCGGGCGGCACCATCACCTTCGCCGGCACGGCGCAGGACGACGACGCCGTGCGGTCGGTCGAGATCTACCTGCGCAACAACACCACGCGGGAGGCGCTGGCCGCCGACGGCACGTGGGGCGCCGACTCGGTGGCGGCCTTCTACCGGATCTCCCCGACCAACCTCAACGCGGCGTCGTACGCCTGGTCGTTCACCAGCGTGCCGCTCACCCCGGGCGTCTACGACTTCCGGGTACGCGCCACCGACAGCCTGGGCCTGACGACCTCGGGCAGCAACCAGGGCCGGCTCAGCGTCACGGCCCAGGTGCCCGGCGACGCGTTCCCGGACGGCCGGCTGAGCTTCACGGGTGTCGACCAGAACGTCGACCAGTTGCACCTCAACCTGGCCGGCACGGCAACCGACGACAAGGGCGTGCAGAGCGTCCGGGTGGCGCTGCGCGACCTGGACACGGGCCGCTACGTGCAGCCGAACGGCACCATGGCGGCCGCCTTCGCCACGGTGAACGCCACGCTGGGCGCGCCGGGTGCGACGAGCACCCCGTTCACCCTGTCGATCGACCTGCCGACCAAGGGCGAGTACAGCGTCGAGGCGTGGGCCGTCGACACGGCGGGCCAGCAGGACGGCTCGACCTCCGGCGCGACGGCGCGGTACCTGGTCTACCCGGGTGACCTCGATCCGCGGCTGGAGCCGAGCATCACCCCGGTGGAGGGCGAGGTCTACACCGGCGGCCGGATCGTGGTGACCGGCCGGGCCGTCGACGACATCGGGATGCTCCGCGTGGAGATCCAGATCTCGAACAGCGCGGGTCAGGGGATGAACGCGGCCGGCACGTTCAACACGCCGGGCACCCCGGGGAACTTCCCGTGGATCGCGTCCTTCCTCACCAGCCCGGGCTCCCCGGGGTCGAACTTCGCGTACACCTCGCCGGCGGTCCCGGCGGGCACCTACACGGTCTCGATCCGGGGCGTCGACACGTACGGGCAGGTGCAGCAGCCGCCGAGGACGGTCTCGGTGACCGTCAACTGAGCCCGGTCCGCGGACCGGTCCGGCCCTTCGGGGGCGGGCCGGTCCGCGGCGTTCTCAACGGGGCACGACGAGGCACATGCCGCCGGCCGTCGGACCGTCCATGGTGGCCAGCGCGTCGGGCACCGCGTCGAGGCCGATGGTGCGGGTGATCAGCTCGCCGGGGCGCAGCACCCCGGCCGTGACCAGCCGCAGCAGCTCCGGGTAGGCGTGCGCGGCCATGCCGTGGCTGCCCCGCAGCTCCAACTCGTACGCGATCACCAGCTCCATCGGCAGCGCCGGGCGGCCCCGGGCGGCGGGAAGGAGGCCGACCTGCACGTGCCGGCCGCGCCGGCGCAGGCTCTCGATGGACGCCACGCAGGTGGCGTGACTGCCCAGCGCGTCGAGGGACAGGTGGGCGCCGCCGCCCGTCGCCTCCCGGACCGCCGCGGCCACCGCATCCGGCCCGTCGAACGCGCCGCCGTCGAGGCAGACCGCCGCCCCGAAGCGCCGGGCGAGGTCGAGCGCGCCGGGGGCGATGTCGACCGCCACGACCCGCGCGCCGCAGGCCACCGCGATCATCACGGCCGACAGGCCCACCCCGCCGCAGCCGTGCACCGCCACCCACTCGCCCGCGGCCACCCGCCCCTGGCCGACCACCGCCCGGAACGCCGTGGCGAAGCGGCAGCCGAGCGCCGCGGCGGTCGGGTGGTCCACGCCGTCGGGGAGCCGGACCAGGTTGACGTCGGCGTGCCGCACCACCACGTACTCGGCGAACGAGCCCCAGTGGGTGAAGCCGGGCTGCGTCTGCCGCTCGCAGACCTGCTGGTCGCCGGCCAGGCAGGTGGGGCACCGCCCGCAGGCGCAGACGAAGGGAGCGGTGACCGGGTCGCCGGTCCGCCAGCCCCGCACGTCGGCGCCGACCGCCGCGACCACACCGGCGAACTCGTGCCCCGGCACGTGCGGCGGGCGGATGTCGGGGTCGTGCCCCTGCCAGCCGTGCCAGTCGCTGCGGCACAGCCCGGTCGCCTCGACCCGGACGACCGCGCCGTCGGGCGGCGCCACCGGGTCCGGGACGTCGCGGACCTCGGGTCGGGCACCGAACTCGTCGAAGATCACGGCACGCATGCCGGCATCCTCACACGCCGCCGCCCGGGGGTTCCCACCGGCGGTGCCACCGCGCGCGACGGGCCCGCGCATACCGCCGCTCCGGCGCCTGGCGGGTGCCAGGATGTGAGCGTGGCTGCGCGGGGTTGGTATCTGGTGGGGGCGCCGTGGGACTGCTCGGGCCTCGGTCGGGGTGAGCGGCTCGCCCCGGCCGCCCTGCGCGCGGCCGGGTTGTCGGACCTCGTTCCCGACGACGCCGGGGACGCGCCGATCGTCATCGACGACGACCGGCGGGACGACGCCACCGGCGTACGCGCGCTGGGCCAGACCGGCCGGGCGGCGCGGGTGCTGGCCGACTGGCTCGACGCCGCGGCCGGGCGCCGGCCCGACGGCCGGCCGCTGGTGCTGGGCGGGGACTGCAGCCTGCTGCTCGGCGTCCTGCCCTGGCTGCGGCGGGACCGGGGTCGGGTGGGGCTCTGGTTCGTCGACGGGCACCCGGACTTCCTCGACGGACCCTCGTCGCCGACGGGGGAGACCGCCGACATGGACCTGGCCCTCCTCACGGGCTCCGGTCCCGAGCAGCTCACCGCGCCGGCCGGGCTGGCCGCGCCGCTCGTCGCGCCCGCGGACGTGGTGCTGCTGGGCCACCGTACCCGTGATCTGGACCCGGAGGCCGCCGCGGAGGTGGCCCGGCTGCCCGACACCATCCGGCGGTTCGACGCCCCGGCGGTCGTCGGCGCGCCGCGGCGGTGCGGCGAGAGCGCCGCGGCCCTGCTCGCCGGCGTCGACGGCGGCGTCTGGCTGCACGTCGACTGCGACGTCCTCGATCCGGCGGCCCTGCCGGCCGTCAGCTACCCGGAACCCGGTGGGCCGACCCCCGGACAGCTCGCCGACCTGCTGGAGCCGCTTGTCGCCTCGCCGCGGTTGATCGGCGTGAGCATCGCCGACTTCCGCCCGGACCTGGATGCGGGCGGCGCCCACGCGGCGGCGCTGGTCGCGTTGCTGGGACGGCTCCTGACCGAATCCCCGGACCGGTGATTTCTGCGTGAGCAGAGCGGGCGTGCCCCTTTTTGCCGCCTCTCGCGGTAAGGTCGTTCGCGCTGCTCAGTGAGGGTGTCGCTGCGCAATCGGCAGGGCGCAAGTTGCAGACCGGCAAGGAATTCGCAGGACCGGCGGAATTCAATTCCCAAGCAAATCCCATTGACGTTGACAAATCTTGACTTGATTCGTGGAGGGGCGCACCGTGAATGGTGCCGGCACCCGAGGGGTCGCCGGGTCGCCATTTCAGGAGGCGGTCATGCGGTGGAATCCGTTCGCCGGCGCGTATCTCGCCGACCCGGCGCAGGTGTGGCGGGAACTCCTCGACTCCCCGGGCGGGGTGCACCACGACGAGGACCTCGGGCTGTGGCTGATCACCCGGCACGCCGACGTGCGCCGGGCGCTCGGTGACCCCGAGAGCTTCGGCAACGCGCTCACTCTCGCGCCGGTCTACGACGTCTGTCCGGAGGCGCTGGCCGTCGTCATGCAGATCGACGCCCCGCCCACCACGGCCGCCGCCGACCCGCCGGTGCACCCGCGCACCCGCCGGGCGCTACGCGCCACCTTCGCCAACACCGCCGACCGTGTCGAGCAGCGGTACGGCGCGATCGTCCGGCGCCGGGTCGACGAGCTGGTCTCCCGTCTCGCCGCCCGTGCCGGCCAGCAGGTCGACCTGGTCCCCGAGTTCACCACCGAGCTGCCCCTGCTGGTCCTGCTCGACCTCCTCGGCGTGCCGGAGCGGGACATCGCCCGGGTCCGCGCCTGGGCGGACGGCCAGATCGCCCTGGTCTGGGGGCGGCCGGAGCCGGCGGAGCAGGTCCGGCTCGCCCAGGGCCTGCTGGAGTTCTGGCGCTACTGCCAGCAGCTCGTCCGCGACCGGCTCGACGCTGACCGGCCCGGCGACGGCTACGTCGACCAGCTGCTCGCGTACCGGAACGGCGACGACGAGGTGCTCACGGTCGCCGAGGTGTCGAGCATCGTGTTCAACCTCCTGGTCGCCGGGCACGAGACCACGGCCGGGCTGCTCGCCCACGCGCTGGACCAGGCGCTCGCCGAGCCCGACCGGTGGCGGGCGATCGCGGACGAGCCGCACCGGGTGCCCGGGTTCCTCACCGAGACCCTGCGCTTCGCGCCCGCCATCGACGGCTGGCTGCGGGTGACCAACCGGCCGGTCACGCTGGGCGGCGCCACCATCCCGGCCGGGGCGCGCTGCCTGCTGCTGATCGGCGCCGCGAACCGGGACCCGGCGGTGTTCGCCCACCCGAACCGGTTCGACCCGGGGCGGACGGACGGGACCGACCACCTCTCCTTCGGGCACGGGCCGCACTTCTGCATAGGCGCGGCACTGGCGCGGCTGGAGGCCGGGATCGCGCTCACCCGGCTCGCCGCGGCCGTGCCCGGGCTGCGGCTGGCACCCGGGCACCGCCGGTCGTACCAGCCGAACGTGGCGTTCCGCGCGCACCGCGGCCTGCCCGTGGTGGTCGACACGGCGGTGCCCGCCGTCCAGCGGCCGGCGGCCTGACCCGCGTCGCCGTGCCGGGCGCTGACCTGCGGAGGCGGTCACGGAGCGGAGTCATGTCTTCACACCCGTCGGTGAATGGGTTAAGAATTGTCCCCTGCGAATGCCCAGTCATCACCCCGCCCCGATCTCATGTCGACGCCGACCCGGTGTCGCGAAGGTGAGCACATGGATCGCACGCCCCCGTCGAGCGCCGCTCACTCCGCTGCCAGCCATCGCTTCCGGGCGGAGTTGCGTCGCTGGCGGACGCGGCAGGGGCTGACCCAGCGGGCGCTGGCGGAGCGGGTGCGGTTCAGCCGGGAGACGGTCGCGGCGGTCGAGTCCGGCCGCCGGTTCGGCAGCCAGGAGTTCGCTGTCCGCTGCGACGAGGTGCTCGGCACCGGTGGCCGGCTGGAGGCGTTGTGGCCACAGGTCGCCGCGGAGCAGTTGGCCGCGGACGGCCGCCGCGGCCCCCGGTTCGGCGAGGTGGCGCGGCTGGAGCCGGTGCCGGCCGCCCGGCGCGACGCGCGGGATCCGGAGGCGGTCGTGGCGGCCATCGACGAGTTGCGGGAACTCATCGGCCAGGTGCTCGGCCAGCCGGAGGTCGACGGCCCGCCGCCCGCGCCGCCCTCGCGGCGCTGACGCGGGGACGCCAGGCCGGCACGCACCGCCGGCGCTGCCAACTCTGGGTACAGATGCTGGTACGGGCTGTTTGTACCACCGACAGGTCTGGTCTGGGCGCACGGCTTCCGGCGCAATGAAACGTGCAATCCGCAAATGCAGATAGACCGTTGTTGATGAGTGCGGGGAGTCAGCCTTGGCGTCGAGCACGAGGTCCCACGCGGCCCGACCCTACCCGACCCGCCGCCGCGGCTGGAAGATTGCCGCCCGGATGCGCCTCATCGTCGCGGCTCCGCTCGTCGCCGTGCTGGGCTTCGCCGGCCTGGCGCTGACCGAGAGCGCCCGCCAGACCACCCGCGCCAGCGACCTCGGCCTCCTGGCCCAGCTCGGCGCCGAGGCGGGCGACCTGGCCCACCGGCTGCAGAACGAGCGCATCGTCGCCGCCGACCTGCTCACCCGGGGCGCGCCGGAGCAGCAGGACGCCTTCGCCGACGCCACCACCGCCACCGACGCCGCCGTCGCCCACTACCGCCGGCAGCGGGCGGAGCTGCCCGCCGGCTCCGCCGCCGACCAGGCCGTCCTGCCCCGGATCGACGCGGCGCTGGCCGGCCTGCCGCCGCTGCGCGCCCAGGTGCGCACGGCGGAGCGCGCCTCGGTGTCGGCCATGACCTTCAGCTACCGGATCGCCATCGCCGACCTGCTGAGCCTCCGCGAAAGCGTCACGCTCGGCGTCGTCAACGCCCGGATCGCGGACGGCATCCGCGCCTCCGCGGCGCTGTCCGAGGTGGCCGAGGCCATCGGCCAGCAACAGGTCGCCGTCCTGCGCGCGATCGCGGCCGACCAGCTGACCCCCGCCATGCAGCAGGACATCACCGCCGCCCGGGCCGGCTTCACCGAGTCGAGCCTCGCCTTCCTGGCGCTCGCCCGGCCCGCCTGGCGCGGCTGGTGGGAGCAGGCCGGCAGCGGCGAGAGCGCGCTGCTGCTGCAACGGATGCAGGACCAGGTGTCCCGGAGCGTCGCCGGCAGAGCACTGGAGCTGGACCTCGACACCTGGGTCACCGCCACCCGGCAGTGGTCCGTGCGCCTGGCCGAGCTGCGCCAGCGGGTCGACGCCGTGGTACTCCACGACGTTCGCGCCGCGCACACCGACCAGCGTCGGCGCACCCTGATGGAGGCGGCGGCCGTCGTGGTGGCCCTGGTGCTCACCACGCTGGTCACCTGGGCGGTGGCCCGGCAGATCACCCGGCGGCTGCGCCGGCTGCGGGACGCCGCGAACGCCGTCGCGTTCGAGCGGCTGCCCCAGGTGGTGGCCCGGCTCGAACAGCCGGACAGCTCCTCGATGGACCCCGACGAGCTGGCCCGGCGCCAGGCCGGCGAGGCCCTGGAGCCGTCCAGCGACGACGAGATCGGCGAGGTGGGGCAGGCCTTCACCGCGGTGCATCGGGCGGCGGTGCGGACGGCGGCCGAACAGGCGGTGATGCGCGCCAACACCGCCGAGATCTTCATCCACCTCAGCCGTCGGGAACAGCGACTCGTCGACGCCGTGCTGGCCCAGGTCGACAAGGTCGAGCGGGACGAGACCGACCCGGACCGGCTGCACCAGCTCTACACGCTGGACAACCTGGCCACCCGGATGGGGCGGATCAACGCGAGCCTGCTGGTGCTCGGCGGGGTCGGTGTCGGGCGGGTACGCCATCACGACGTGCCGCTGCAACAGGTGCTCCAGGCGGCGCAGAGCCAGATCGAGCACTACGCCCGCATCCGCCTCGGCCTGGTCGACGGCGACGTCGCCGTCGGCGCCGAGTCGGTCGACGAGGTCGTGCACCTGCTGGCCGAGCTCATGGAGAACGCCACCGGCTACTCCCCACCGGGGACCGAGACCTGGGTGACCGGCCGCAGCCTGGGCGACCGGGTGATCGTCCAGATCAGCGACGAGGGCGTGGGCCTGTCCCCGCAGCGCCGGCAACAGCTCAACGACCTGCTCGTCCGCCCACCCGCCATCGACGTCGCCGCGGTCCGGGCGATGGGGCTGGTCGTGGTGGGGCAGCTCGCCACCCGGCTGGGCGTGGCCGTGCAGCTCCGTCCCGGCCCGCGCCGCGGCACCATCGCCGAGGTGGCGCTGCCCGGGTCGATGATCCGGCCGCTGCCCCCGGAGGAGTTCCTGCTCACGCCCGGCCGACCGTCCCGGCGGGCCGCGCGGACCGCCGTCGCACCGCCCTACCGGGCGACGCCCGAGCCGTGGGCCGGCAGCCCGCCGGCCGACCAGATGCTGCCGGTGGCGCCCGTCTTCCAGCCCGCCACCGCACCGGACCGCGGCACCGTGCCCGCCGAGGAACTCGTCATCTACCACCAGGTCAACCACTGGTTCCAGGCCGACCACCCGGACGGCGGGAACGGCGCGCCGTGGGCCAGCCCCGCCGACGACGCCTGGCGTACGGCGGCCCGGGCCGACTCGCCCGAGGTCGTCGGCACCACCACCTCGGGCCTGCCCAAGCGGCAGCCGCAGCAGCACCTGGTGCCGGGCGGCGTCACCGTGCCGCGGCAGCGCTCGGAGCACCGCGACCCGGCACGGGTGGCCACCGCGATGGCCGCGTACGCCCGGGGGGTGGCCGGCCGCCGGCCCAATCTGATCAACAACTGACCCGACAGGGAGTGCACGTGACCGACCACCAGGATCTCGGCTGGCTGCTGGACGCCTTCGCCGAGCGCGCGACCGAGGTCAGCCATGCCATCGCGATCTCCAGCGACGGCCTGATGGTGGCCGCCACCCGGGGGCTCCCACCCGACCGGGCCGACCAGTTGGCGGCCACCGGCAGCGGGCTGGTGAGCCTGCTCCGCGGTGCGGCGGCCTTCTTCGACGCCGGCGCCGTGATCTCCAACGTCACCCAGCTCGAAGGCGGCTTCATGTTCTCCATGGCGTTCAACGACGGCGCCTCGCTGCTCGTGCTCGCTGACCCGCAGTGCGACGTCGGCAAGGTCTCCTACGAGATGACCGAGCTGGCCAACCGGATCGGCGACGCCCTGACCCCGGCGGCCCGGGCGGCCCTGAGCCGCAGCCGCTGACCCCGGCGCCCCCACGCCGAAACCCCACCCCTCATGTAGGAGCACACATGTCCCTCACCATGTCCCGGCGCGGCCGCGCCCACACGGCGGCGCTGCTCGCCCTCGTCCTGCTCGCCGCGCCCGCGTGCGCGAACGACGAGGGCGGGGCCGGCGCCGGCGCACCCGTCAAGATCGGCCTGCTGGCGTCGCTCTCCGGCACGTACCAGGCGGTCGGCAAGGACATCCGCGACGGCTTCCAGCTCTACCTGTCCAGCCACGACGGCAAGCTCGGCGGCCGGGACGTGGAACTCGTGGTCGCCGACGAGGGCAACGGAGCGGCGACCGCGGTCCCCGCCGCCACGAAGCTGCTCAAGCAGGACCGCGTGGTCGCGCTGACCGGCGTCGTCGGCGGCGGCTCGGTGGCCGCCGTCTACCCGCTGCTCAACGAGACGAAGGTGCCGTTCGTCGGCTCCAACGGCCGGCCCGAGCTGAAGGACGTCTCCCTGGTCTGGCACACGTCCTACCTGTCCGACGAGCCGGGGGCGGCGATCGCCCAGCACGTGCGCGACGACGTGAAGGGCAGCGTCTACGCCATCGGCCCCGACTACCAGGGCGGCTGGGACGAGCTGCGCGGCTTCACCGAGGCCTTCGCCAAGGTCGGCGGCACACTGGCCAACCCGGACGGCAAGGCCACCTTCACCCCGTTCCCGGCGACGACCAACTTCACCCCGTACTTCGCGCGGATCAAGGCCTCCGGGGCGAACGCCGTCTACACGTTCTACGCCGGCAGCGCGGCCGTCGACTTCGTGAAGCAGTACGCCCAGTCCGAGGTGAAGGACCTGCCGCTCTACGCCGCCGGGTTCCTGACCGAGGGCGGGGTGCTCAACGCCCAGGGCGAGGCCGCACGCGACATCTACTCGGTGCTCAACTACTCGCCCGACCTCGACAACGCGGAGAACCGCGCCTTCGTGGCCGCGTGGAAGGCCGAGCACGACGGCTCCCCGACGACGTACGCCATGGCCTCCTACGACGCGGCGGCCGTGCTGGACCGGGCCATCGCGGCGGCCGGGGACGAGGCGACCCCGGAACGCGTCAACGCGGCCATCGGCCAGCTCGGGCAGATCGCCAGCCCGCGCGGCACCTGGCAGTTCTCGCCGACCACCCACGCGCCCGTGCAGAAGTGGTACCTGCGCCAGGTGCGCCAGGACGGCCGGGCGCTGTCCAACACCGTGGTGGGCGATCTCGCCACCGTCGGCGGGTGACGCCCGTGGCCGTCGGCATCCGGTTCGACCCGTACGTCGTCCCCGCCCTCGACGGGGTCGCCTACGGTCTGCTGGTCTTCGTCGCCGCGGCGGGGCTGGTGCTCTGCTTCGGCGTCGCCGGCATCCTGAACCTGGCGCACGGCACCCTCTACGCGATCGGCGGCTACACGGCGGCCGCCCTGCTGGACGGCGGCTGGCCGAGCCTGGCGCTGGCGCTGGCCGTCGGGGTGGTGGCCGCCACCGCGTCCGGCGCGCTGGTCGCCGGGCTGCTCACCCGGGTCGCCGCACGCAACCACCTGACCCAGGCGCTGCTGACCTTCGGGGCGGCCCTGGCCGGCGGGAGCCTGCTGGTGAGCGCCTTCGGGCCGGACGACCCGCCGGTGCGCGTCCCCGCCACGCTGGACGGGTCGGTGGTGGTCGCCGGGCACCGCTACGCCGCGTACCGGCTGGTCTTCATCGTGGTGGCGGCGCTGCTCGCCGCCCTGATCCACCTCGTGGTGCGCCGCACCCGGGCCGGGATGCTGGTCCGCGCCGCCGTCGACGACGCCGAGATGGTCGCCGTCCTCGGGGTGAGCCCGGCCCGGATCCGGGTCGGCGTGCTGGCGGCCGCCGGGGCGCTGGCCGGCGCGGCGGGGGTGCTCGGCGCGCCGATCATCGGCCCCGGGCCGGACACGGCCGACGCCGTGCTGCTGCTGTCGCTGGTGGTGGTCGTCCTCGGCGGTCTCGGCTCGATGGTCGGCACCCTGCTCGCCGCGCTGGCCGTCGGGCAGATCCAGACCCTGGGCGTCGCGCTCGCCCCGTCCGCCGCCCCGTTCCTGCTCTTCGCCGCCATGGCGGTGGTGCTGGCGGTGCGGGCGCGGGGCCTGGCCACGGTCCGGAGGGCGACGTGAGGCGGGGAGCCGTCCGGGCGCTGCGCCGCGGCGTCGCCGCGGTGGTCGTGGTCGCCCTGGTGCTGGCGCCGTGGACGGTCGACGACTACACCGTCGCACTGCTCGCCCGCACCCTGGCGCTCGGCCTGGTGGCGGTGAGCGTGGCGCTGCTCACCGGCGTCGCCGGGCTGCCCACCCTCGGCCAGACCGCACCCTACGCGGCGGGCGCCTACGCCAGCGCGGTCGTCGGCAGCCATCTCTCCGACGTCGGCCTCGTGCACCTGGCCGTCGCGGCGGCGGCCGGGGCGGCGCTGGCCGCGGTGACCGTGCCGCTGGTGGTCTCCGCGCGGGGGGTGGTGCTCCTGATGATCACCCTGGCGGTCGGCGAGCTCGCGGTGACCGTCGTGGGGCGCTGGCGGTCCGTGACCGGCGGCACCGACGGGCTGGCCGGCGTCGCCGCGTCCCGGCCACTGTGGGGGCTGCCGGTGCTGGCCACCGACCGGGCGCGTTACGTCTACACGCTGGTGGTCGTCGCGGCGTTGGTCGGCGTGGTGCTGCTGGTACTGCGCACCCGGGTCGGGCTGCTGCTGCGGGCCGGCCGGGACGACGAGGCGCGGCTGCGGGCCAGCGGCCACCGGGTGCCGGTCCACGTGGCCGGCGTGCACGTCGCCGCCGGGGCCGTCGCGGGCGCCGCGGGCTCCCTGCTCGTGGTGGCCCAGCAGTTCGTCTCCCCGGCCGACTTCGGTTTCGACACCTCCGCCCTGCTGCTGCTCGGCGTGGTGATCGGCGGCACCGCCTCGGTCGGCGGCGCGCTGGTCGGCGCCGCGCTCGTCGTGGCCGCCCGGGACTGGCTGTTCGGCGTGCTCCCCGGGCAGGCGCCCCTGGTGCTCGGGCTGGCGTTCGTCGCCGCCGTCTACCTGCTCCCCGACGGCGGGCGCCGGCCGAGGGCACGCGGCCGGCTGCTCCCGGCCGTCCCGGCCCGCCGTCCCGCCCCGGAGAGCCCGACGCCGACGGGAGTACGCGCATGACCCCGCTGCTGTCCGCTGAGGGGATCACCGTCCGCTACGGGTCGCTGGCCGCGCTGGACGGCGTCGACCTGCGGATCATGCCGGGCCAGCGGCACGCCCTGATCGGGCCGAACGGCGCCGGCAAGACGACACTGCTGGACGTGCTCGGCGGGTCCACCCGGGCCGGCCGCGGCCGGGTGCTGCTGGCCGGCCGGGACGTCACCCGGCTGGGGCCGGCCGCCCGGGCCCGCCGGGGCGTCGGCCGGATCCACCAGCGCCCCGCCGTCTGGTCGACGCTGACCGTGCGGGAGAACGTGCTGGTCGCCGCGCTGCCGCGGGCGGTGCGGCCGGGCCCGTGGCACCCGTCGGCGCGGCGGCGGGCGGCCGCCCGGACGGCCGACGCGCTGCTGGCACGGGTAGGCCTCACCGGGCTCGCCGCGATCCCCGCCGGGCACCTGGCGCACGGGCAGCGCCGGCAGGTCGAGATCGCCATGGGGCTGGCCGGCAGGCCCCGGCTGCTGCTGCTCGACGAGCCGGCCGCCGGGCTGTCCGCCGTCGAGGTCGGGTGGCTCATGGAGTTCCTGCGGACGCTGCCCCGGGCGGTCGCCGTGCTGCTGGTCGAGCACCGGCTGGACCTGGTCTACGCGCTCTGCGACACGGTCACCGTGCTGCGCGACGGGCGGACGCTGGCCACCGGGACGCCGGCCGAGATCCGCGCCTCCGGCCCGGTCCGGGAGGCGTACGCCGAGGGGGTGGCCTGATGCTGCGGATCGACGGACTCTGCGCCGGCTACGGGGGCGGCACCGTGCTGCACGAGGTGAGCCTCGACGTGCGCACCGGCACCGTCCAGGCGGTGGTGGGGCGCAACGGCGCCGGCAAGAGCACGCTGGTGCACAGCGTGGCCGGCCTGGTGCGGCCGTACGCCGGCCGGATCGAGATCGGCGGCGTGCAGGTCGCCGGCCGGCAGCCGCACCGGATCGCCCGGTCCGGTGTCGGCCTGGTCCCGCAGGGCCGGCGGGTCTTCTCCCGGTTGACCGTGGCCGAGCACCTGGTCCTGGCGGCCGCGCCGTGGCGGGCCGCGACGCCCGGCGGCGAGGGCTGGACGGTGGCCCGGATCCTGGAGCTGCTGCCCCGGCTCGGGTCCCGGTTGCGCCACCGCGGCGACCAGCTGTCCGGCGGTGAGCAGCAGATGCTGGCCATCGCCCGGGCCCTGCTGGGCCAGCCCCGGCTGCTCCTGCTGGACGAGCCGTGCGAGGGCCTCGCCCCCGACCTGGCGGCCCGGGTGCGGGAGCTCGTCGACACGCTGGCCCGGACCGGGCTGACCGTGCTGCTCGTCGAACAGCAGCTCCGGCACGCCGTCGAGGTGGCGGACCGGATCGCGGTGCTGGAGTACGGCCGGGTCGTCTACGACCGGCCGGTGCACGAGGTCCGGGCCGACCCGGACGTCCTGGCGGCGATGCTCAGCGTCGCCGCGGTCCCGGAGCCGTCGGCTCCCCGACCGGTGCCCGGGCTCTGGTCCGACGCCGGGCACTGACCCGACCCGCAGCGACAGGGATGAGGAACGATGCCGACCCACGTCCATCACACCGACTACGCCTTCGACAACGGCGCTCCGGACGCCGTGCCCCAGATGCGGGCGCTGGAGTCCTTCCTGGATCCGATCACGGCGCGCCGGATCGCCCCGCCGGTGCTCGCGCCCGGCGGCGTGTGCTGGGAGGTCGGCGCCGGCGGCGGCTCGATCGCCCGGAGCCTGGCCCGGGCGGTCGGCCGGGGCGGCCGGGTGCTGGCCACCGACCTCGACACCGGGCACCTCACGGCCACCGGCAACCTCGACGTACGCCGGCACGACGTGCGCACCGAGCCGCCGCCCGGCGACGCCTTCGACCTGATCCACGCGCGGCTGGTGCTGCTGCACCTGCCGGAGCGGCGGCGCGTGCTGGCCTCGCTGGCCGGTGCGCTGGCCCCGGGCGGGTGGCTGGTGGTCGAGGAGTTCGACTGCACGGCGCCGCTGCGGGTGCTGACCGCGCCGAGCGACGACGCGGCGAAGCTGTTCGCCCAGGTGACCGACGCGATGCTCGACATCCTCCAGAGCCACGGCGCCGACCTGGCCTGGGCGCAGGACGTGCACGGCGAGCTGGTGGTGGCGGGGCTGGAAGAGGTGGACACGGTCGTCCACGCGCAGAGCTGGCCCGGCGGCTCCCTCGGGGCGTCGCTGTACGGGACGAACTCCCGGCAACTGGAGCCGGAGCTGCTCGACGCCGGGTTGTCGCCCGGTCAGCTGGAGGCGTTCCGCCGGCTGCTGCGGGACCCGGGATTCGCCGTGATGTCGTACCAGTTCGTGTCGACCCGGGGACGGCGGCCGGCGGGGCGGTGAGCGCCGTCGCGCCGCTACTGCCCGAGGAACTCCTCGATGACCGTGGCCAGCCGCACCGGGGTCTCGTACATGGCGTAGTGGCCCGCGTTGGCGAGCACCTCGAGCCGGGCGTTGGGGTAGTGGCGCAGCCAGGTCTCGCGCATCGTGTCGGCGCCCAGCGCGGGGTCGTGCTCGCCGACGACGGCGAGCGCCGGCACCGGGTTGCCCTTCACCTCGTCGGTGAAGTCGGTCCGCGCCCACGCGGTGAGGTACGCGCCGAACGCCTCCGGCGTGGAGTGGGCGAGGGAGAACCGGACCATCTCGTCGAGCCAGCGGCCGGACAGCCGGTTGCCGGTGGTCAGGTCGATGATCGCGCGCCGGTTGGCCGGCTCGGCGGCGGCCCCGTCGAACAGCGTCCAGCCCTGGAGGTCGAACGGCACGCCGCTCGCGGGGACCGGGCTGATGCCGACGAGGTGGCTCACCCGCCCGGGGGCGTCGGCGAGGACCCGCTGGGCGGCGCTGCCGCCCATGGAGTGCCCGACCACGGAGAAGCTGTCCCAGCCGAGGGAGTCGACCAGCGCCAGGGCGTCGCGGGAGATCTCCGCCATGGTGTGCTCGCCGGCCACGTCGGTGCGCGCGCCGTAGCCCCGGTAGTCCGGGAACGCCCAGGTGAAGCGCTCGACGTCGATCAGCTCCGGCAGCCAGCCCCAGCCCTTCGCCGAGCCGAACCACCCGTGCAGGGCCAGCACCCGGTGCGCTCCGTGACCCACGGTGCGGTGGCTGATCGTCATGTGCGGGACCCCTTCCACTGGTGCGGCGTGGCGACAGTGAACGGCCTGAGGCCGCGGCGGGGGAACACCGGCGTCGGATAGGCGACGCCAACCGCGCCCCGAGGTGACCGCCCGCCCCGGTCGGGGGTGGACGGTCACCTCGCGGTCGGACGAGGATCAGATGAGGCCGCCCATGGCCGGGTCGCTGATGCTGGGCTTGCCGTCCTCGACGTGACCGGCGTACCGGACCGCGAACGCGGCGTCGGCGGAGACCGTCACGGTGAGGTCGTACCAGCCGTGCGCCCGGGACAGCGACCATGACGGCGAGGCCGTCTCACCCGGCTTGAGCGCCAGCCTGGTGCGCTTCGACTGGTAGCGGTCCGCGACGGTCACCTCGACCCGCTTCGCGCCCCGGTTCACCAGGGTCAGGCCGACGTGGTGGTCGCGCTCGTCGTACCGCGCCCGGACGTCGACGCCGGCACCCGCGCCGCCGGTGAAGCGGCGGAAGAAGCCGTTGGGGCCGTGCACCTCGAGGTCGTACCCGGCGGTGGCGTCCCAGGTGTCGCTCACCTGCCGGCCCGGCTCCACCGTGTAGGTGCGGGGCGGCTGGGCCGGGTCGGCCGAGCGGACCCCGAAGACGCCGGTGGCGCCGCCGGAGTTGCGGAAGTCGAGGTGGAACGAGGTGCCGGCGGCCCGTCCGTCCACGTGCAGGGTGTACGGGAGGGCCCGGGCGGGCCGTACCCCCCGCTCCTGGCGGGGCAGGCGCTCCTCGGCCGGCGGCACCGGCACCTCGTCGGGCTGGCGGGTGAGGTCGACCGGCTTGAGGTCGGCGGTGTCGGGCAGCTTCACCCGCGGCGAGGCGTTCGGGGTCTGGAAGTCGAACGCGCTGGTCAGGTCGCCGACCACCGCGCGGCGCCAGGGCGTGATGTTGGACTCGACCAGGCCGGCCCTGCCCTTGGCGAACCGGGTCTCCAGGAAGCGGATCAGCGAGGTGTGGTCGAACACCTGCGAGTTGACCCAGCCGCCGCGGGTCCACGGCGAGACGACGATCATCGGCACCCGGATGCCGAGGCCGTACGGGCCGGCCGCCCGCCGGGCGTCACCGGCGAAGACCTCGTTGGTGGTGGGCACGGTGGACAGGCCCTCGGCGCGGCTCTGCGGCGGCGTCGGCGGCACCAGGTGGTCGAAGAAGCCGCCCTCCTCGTCGTAGGTGATGAACAGGGCCATCTTGCTCCACACCTCAGGGTGGCTGGCCAGGATGTCGACGACCTGCGACATGTACCAGGCGCCGTAGTCGGGACCCCAGTTCGGGTGCTCGCTGTAGGCCTCCGGCGCGACGATCCAGGAGACCTGCGGCAGCGTCCCGTTCGCCACGTCCCGCCGGAAGTCGGCCAGCAGCGCCTCGGGGGAGCGGTCCTGCTTCGAGATCTCGGTCCCGGTCTTCGCCCGGTCCGCCAGCGGGTTGCCGGGCCGGGCGTTCTGGTACTGGTGGAAGTAGAGCAGCGAGTTGTCCCCGTAGTTGCCGATGAACGGGTCCCCGGTCCAGCCCCAGTAGCCCTCGGCGGTCAGGCCCAGGCCGACGTCCTGGTAGACCTTCCAGGAGACTCCGGCGCGCTCCAGCCGCTCCGGGTAGGTCGACCAGTCGTAGCCCGCCTCGGCGTTGTCGATGACCGGGCCACCGCCCTTGCCGTCGTTGCCGACCCAGCCGGTCCACATGTGGTAGCGGTTCGGGTCGGTCGAGGCCAGCACCGAGCAGTGGTAGTTGTCGCAGACGGTGAAGGCGTCGGCGAGCGCGAAGTGGTACGGCAGGTCGCCGCGGGTGTGGTGGGTCATGGTGACCACGCCCTTGTTGGGCACCCACCGGTCGTACCGGCCGCCGTTCCAGGCGCCGTGGGTGTCGGCCCACCCGTGCGGCGGGTCCGGCAGGAAGGTCTGCCCGAGGTCCGGCACCTCGGGCCGGAAGGGCAGCAGGTCGGCGGAGCCGTTCGGCTGGTGCCAGACGCTCCGGCCGGAGGGCAGCGTCACCGGGTGCGGGTCCGCGAAGCCCCGGACCCCGCGCAGGGTGCCGAAGAAGTGGTCGAAGGAGCGGTTCTCCTGCATGAGGAAGATGACGTGCTCGACGTCCTCGATCGAACCGGTCCGGTTGTTCGCCGGGATGGCGAGGGCCTTGCTGAAGTCCACCGGCAGGGCGGCCGCCGCCACCGGAGCGCTCATCATCTTCAGGAAATTTCGACGGTCAACACTTGCCATGACAGAGCACCACCTGACTGACGCCGAACGATTGGCGGGTGGCACGCTATTGGCGCCAGATGGATCTCACGTGTCCGGAACGAGAGCGTTGCGCCAACGCCGTAAGATCCACGCACCCTGGCGAGTCCTCGCCTCCGCCCCCTCCGGAGCCCGCATGTCCGAGCCGCAGGACACCACCCCCGACGTACCCGGGGCGAGCCGGCCCCGACGGCGCTGGCTACTGCCGGCGGCCGGTCTCGCCGCGGCCCTCGCGGTGGCGTTCGCCGTGGTCGCCGTGACCGGGCCCGCTCCGGAGCGACCGGCGGCCCGCGCCGTCGCCGCGCCGACCTCGCTGCCGCCGAGCACCGAGACCGCCACCCCGAGCGCCGTTCCGGTCCCGGCGAGCCCGACGGCCACGCCCGCCCGTGCCTCGACGCCGACGCGGCGGCCCGCGCCGGCCCGGTCGACCACTGGTGCCGCCCCGCGGCCCCGCGCGACGACCCGCACCCCCCGGCCGAGCTGCACCCGGGCCGGCGTGGTGGACGTGGTCCAGGTGTTCACCGACGGCGTGGTGAAGGTCGCGGCCCGGACCGACGGCGAGTGGACCGACCAGCTCTGCCCGGGCGAGCGCATCCGGGTCTTCTGGGCCACCTACCGCCGCACCGCCGACGGCGGCGCGACGCTGTACCGGTCCCAGGTGCGCTACCTGGACCGGTCGTCGCCGACCTGGACCATGCGCCTGGTCACCCCGGACACCTGCGGGCCCTGGTACGTGGTGTCCGGCGGCGCGAGCATCCCGCAGACCCTGAAGCCGGGCGTGGTGCCCTTCGGTGGCAGCAAGATGCACTGGGAGACCGGCGAGCACTGCTGACCCGGCCGGAACCCGAGAGCGGCGACCGCCAGTGCGCTCAGAGCTTCCGGCCCCGGGCGTCGCGGGCGACGATCCCGTCCAGGGTCAGCTCCCCGGCGGGGGAGCGCCGGCCGGCGGACAGGCCGATCGTCACCCCGGGCAGCTCGGGGACGTCGACGGGCACCACGTAGAAGGCGAGCTTCCCGCAAAGGCTTGCCGCAACCCCAACGGGGAAATGTCGGTGACATCACGTGAGTCACGGGCAGAGGCCCCGGCCCGTTTCAGGGGTGGGGCTTCGGGCCGGGGACCTCTGCGGGAGGCCACGCGGGGCGTTGACCTCCCAGGAAAGGAAGTCACGGTTGCGGCACCGTGACCCCCCGTGGGGACTAGGTGACCTGCGCGAGGGCGGCGAACTGCGGTACGGCTTCGGCAATGCTGTGCTCCACGCCCCATACGGAGCACGACACGTACCCAGGGGCCAGCACGCGGCACCGTTCGGGGATCAGCGCTGGCACGGCGTCAGGGAACGCAGGTGCATCCTCGGTTCGAGCTTGGCGTTCCACTCCCGAGCGACGGCGCCGGCACGCTGACCATCCGGACCGGCCGCAAGGAGGACCGGCTGGTCGTGGAGATCGGTGACACCGGCGGCGGCATCCCGCCGGAGATCCGGCCGCGCATCTTCGAGCCGTTCTTCACCACGAAGCCCGTCGGCGAGGGCACGGGCCTCGGGCTGGACATCTCCCACCGGATCGTCGTCAACAAGCATCACGGGGACATCCGGGTGCGGTCGGAGCCGGGCGACACGCGGTTCGTCGTGCTGCTGCCGCTGACGCCGGCGTGACCGGGGCGCGGTCGGGTCAGAACAGCGTCGACGGGGCCACCGGCGCGGGCTCGGGCAGCGGCGCGACCTCGGGCAGGCGCGCCCGGACCTGGTCGTGGAAGCGGCGGGCGAGGTATGGCGCGTCGGCGTTGTCCGGGGTGTGCACGAACACGGTCGGGGAGCGGCCCTCGCGCAGCCAGCCGGTCACCACGTCGAGCCACGGCTGCCAGCCCTCGACCGTGCGTGCCGGGTCGTCCCGGCCGAGGTAGCGGACGATCGGCCGGTCGGTCAGCGCCCGGGTCCGCAGCGGGGTGCGCGGCTTCTTCAGCCACGCCTCGCGCTCGGCGTCGCTGGTCGGCGGGGTGCGGAAGAACGCGGTGGTGTCGAAGGGGATCCACTCGGCGTCGACCCGGGCGAGGGTGTCCTCCAGGGCGCGTGCCGCGCCGGCCTCGGTGAAGAAGGCGGGGTGGCGGACCTCGACGGCGTACCGGTGGGTGGTGGGCAGGCCGCGCAGGAAGCGGGCCAGCGTGGGCACGTCGCCGGGGCCGAACGAGCCCGGCAGTTGCACCCAGAGGGTGTGCGCCCGCGGGCCGAGGGGCTCGACGGCGTCGAGGAAGGCCCGCAGCTCCGCGTCGGCGCCGGTGAGCCGGCGCTCGTGCGTGACGACCTTCGGCAGCTTGGGCACGAAGCGGAAACCGGGATCGGTCTGCCGGGCCCAGGACGCGACCGTCTCCCGGGACGGGGTGGCGTAGAAGGTGGTGTTCCCCTCGACCGCGGTGCACCACTCGGCGTAGGCGCGCAGCCGCTCGTGGGCCGGCAGCGGGTGCGCCAGGTAGCGACCCTGCCAGGCCTTGTGCGTCCACATGGCGCAGCCGACGTGCAGGCGCATCCGGTCCCTCCCACCGTTCGACGGCCCGGCGCGCCACCCGCGCCGCGGCAACGGTATCCGGGCCGGACACTCCCGGCGGATTCGACCGGGCCGCCGCCGGGCAGGGGCGCCGGCGCGCCCGGATCCGTTCAGCCGCGACCGGTGCCGTCCGCGAGTAGCCGCCCCGCCGTCCGGCGGCGTTGCTGCTTCACCAGGTAGAGCCGCTGGTCGGCGACGTGCAGCAGCCGGTCGAGGGTGTCACCGTCGTAGGGGGCGGTGGCCGAGCCGACGCTGACGCCGGCCAGCCCGCGCACGGCCGCCTCGATCCGGGCCGCCGCGGCCCGCGCCGATTCCCGGTCGGCGTCGGACAGCACCACCACGAACTCGTCGCCGCCGATGCGGGCGAGGGCGTCCTCGGCCCGCAGCACGTTCCGGGTCGCCGCGACCACCCGGCGGAGCAGGTCGTCGCCGGCGGCGTGCCCCAGGCGGTCGTTCACCAGCTTGAAGTCGTCCAGGTCGAGGCAGAGCAGCGACGGGCCGGGTCGGCAGCCGGCGTGGAACAGGAACGTGGCCAGCTCGGCCAGGCCGCGCCGGTTCAGCGCGCCGGTGAGCGGGTCCAGGGACGCCAGGGCGCGCAGCTGGGACCGCTGCCGGGCGAGGGCCCGGGTCTGCGTCGAGCAGACCGAGGCCAGGACCAGCATGCCGGCCAGGTAGATGAACACGTGACCGGCGGGGGCCGGCGGCCCGGCGAAGGCGACGACGAGGTACGACCCGACGGTGAGCACCTCCAGCCCTACCATGAGCCGCAGGTGCGGTGTGTAGCCGGCGACGAACACGGACGTGGTCACGAACCCCAGCGCGGCCGGCGACGTCACGCCGCCGTCCCAGTAGGCGCCGAGCGCCGCCATCACCAGCGTGATCATCAGGAGGGTGAACGAGACGCGGTAGCTGGACGCCTTGCTGGTCACCCGGGTGGCCGCCCACGTTCCGACGACACCGGCGGCCAGGCCGCAGCCGTACGCCGTGAGCATCAGCTCCCGGTTCGGCGCGCCGAGCGTCAGGAGGCAGTAGACGACGGCGACCGAGTGGGAGACGGCGTGCAGGGCCGCGCTGACCAGGGTGCGGCGACGGCGCTCTCTCATCCCGCCGTCCACCGTGCCCCCGGCCCTCGGTCGCCCGCGTCCCTGTGGGCACGGCGTCGTTCAGCCGGCGGGATCGCGCCGACCGCCGGTGTGGACGCCACTCGGATGAGGCAGCTCACCACGTCGAAATTCAATGACCTGCATCAACCGACAGTCAAGAGACGAGTCGTTAACCAGCCGTTCATACTACGTACGGGAGCGCCCTGGTCACGCTGGGCTGACGGCAGGCGCCGGCGCCCGACCCGGCTGGTCACCGCCTGGCGTGTTCCTTCGCCATCTGCGGGCGTTCCCCCTTGCCGACCCGCCGCAGCGCGTCGCGCAACTGCTCCTCGGATATCTTGGAGTTTCCCTCGATGCCCGCGTTGTGGGCCTGCTGCCGCAGCTCGTGCAACCGATCGCGGTCACCCCTGTCGAGCTCCCTCCGCGGGCTGGCTCGGGCGGCTCCGCGCGCCACTCCGGCATCGGCTTCCCGGACCGGCCGGGACAAACGGCCGCTGCCCTCACCGGCGCCCGCCGCCGTCGCGCGTGATGACGCTGAACTGGCCCTGCGACTCCATCCGGACCTCCTTCACGTCGGTGAGGTCCTCGACGCCCTGCTGCCGGAGCTGGGCGTACAGCTCGTCCTCGGTGACCAGCTCGCGGCGCATGTTGCGGCGCAGCATGCGCCCGTCGCGCACCAGCACGAGGGACCCCGGCTGGATGATCCGGGCCACGGCGGGAAAGCGGTACGACAGCAGGTCGAGCAGGTACGCCCATCCGATGATCACGGCGACCAGCGCCACGCCGTCCGTGATCGAGGTGTAGTCGGCCGCCATGGCGTTCTGGGCGGCGTCGGCGATGAGCACGATGACCAGCAGGTCGGTCATGCCGGTGCTGCCGCTCTCGCGCTTCAGGAGCACCCGCAGGAGGAAGAACAGCGCCAGATAGATCGCGCTGCCCCGCACCGCGATCTCCCACAGCGGCGTGTCGGGCACCAGCAGCCTCTGCCAGTCGCTCACCCGGTGCGCCTACCCGGCGGATCCGCCGCTACACCGCCACGGGTCAGCGCCAGGGCTCGTCCGGGGTGCCGGTTCGCCGGTTGTGGTGGTCCAGCAGCCTGGACAGCAGCTCGGTCAACCGCTGTCGCTCCTCGGGTGACAGCGGAGCCAGCAGTTCGTCCTGACCCGCGGCCAGCTTCTTCTCCAGTTGCCGCAGCTGCCGCTTGCCGGCGGCGGTCAGCGAGATGATGTTCCGCCGCCGGTCGGAGGGGTCCGGGGCGCGCTCGACCAGTTCGCGGTCGGCGAGTTCGTTGACGGCCGCGACCATGTCGCTGAGGTGGATGCCGCTGCGGCGGCCCAGTGCGGCCTGGCTGGCCGGGCCGAACTCCTCCAGGGTCGCCAGCAGGCGGTAGTGGTAGCCGCGGGCGCCGACGGACGAGAACGCCTCGGCCACCAGGCGGTGCGCGTGGTTGGCGGTCTGGGTGAGCAGCCAGCTGGGCAGGCTCTCCCACCGGGCGGGCGTCTTCTCGGCGGAGGTCGGCATGTGAGGAGTGTAACGAACCGTTCGGTCGACTAACGGTTGTGCTAACGTTCGGGCTCCGAACGTTAGCCGTATAAACATTCATGCGGCGAATGAATCCGCTGGAGTCGAGACATGATCAAGCCGTTCCGCATCGACATCCCCCAAGCCGACCTCGACGACCTGACCGACCGGCTCGCGCGCACCCGCTGGCCCAACGAGGTCGCCGACGCCGGGTGGGACTACGGCTTCCCGCTCGCCCGGCTCAAGGAACTGGCCGAATACTGGCGCACCGGCTACGACTGGCGCGCGCACGAGGCCGAGCTCAACGAGCTACCGCACTTCACCACCGAGATCGACGGCCAGAACATCCACTTCGTCCACGTCCGGTCGTCGAAACCGGACGCGCTCGCGCTGATCCTCACCCACGGCTGGCCCGGTTCGTTCCTGGAGTTCCTCGACGTGATCGAGCCGCTGTCCCGCGACTTCCACCTGGTGGTGCCGTCCCTCCCGGGTTACGGCTTCTCCGGGCCGACCCACGAGCGCGGCTGGGATGCCTTCCGGATCGCGCGGGCCTGGGCCGAACTCATGCGCCGCCTCGGATACGAGCGCTACGGAGCCCAGGGCGGCGACTTCGGCGCGGGCATCTCACTGGCGCTCGGCGCGGTGGCGCCCGAGCAGGTCGTCGGCGCGCACGTCAACTACCTGCCGACCCGGCCGGACCCGGAGGCCGACATCGAACTGTCCGAAACGGACGAGGCCCGGCTGGACACGGTCCGGCAGCTGATGGCGAACCGTCCGCCCTACCAGGCGCTACAGGCCCTCACCCCACAGACCATCGGGTACGCGTTGACCGACTCGCCGGTCGGCCAGTTGGTCTGGATCGCCGAGCGCTTCGCGCAGTGGACGGACCCCCGCTCACCGGTCAGCGACGACCGGATGCTCACCGACATCTCGCTGTACTGGCTGACCGCCACCGCGGCTTCCTCGGCCCGGCTGCACCACGACGCGGCGCGGGGGCGGGCCCTGCCGTGCCGGGTGCCGGTCGGTGTGGCGGTGTTCGCACACGACATCACCCGGTCGGTGCGACCGCTGGCCGAGCGGCTGTACGACATCAGGCACTGGTCGGAATTCGACCACGGCGGCCACTTCGCCGCGATGGAGGTGCCGGACCTGCTCGCCGAGGACGTCCGGGACTTCTTCCTCACCCACGTCAGGTGACCCGAACGCCGGTCAGACGCCGGACGGCCAGGTCTCGGCCTCGGCGGGCGCCGGCCGGGTGGGCAGCGGCCGGACCGCTTGGGAGGTGTCGAACCAGCAGAAGGCGTCGTAGCGGTCCCCGAGCACGGTGGGCACGTAGTTGCCCTGGCTCTCCCGCTGCGGGTGGTAGACCACGCCGATGGCCCGGTGGTCGATCTCGTGGGTCAGCAGGTCGGGCCGGCCGTCGCGGGGGAAGACCAGCAGCGCCCGGTCCGGGGCGGCGGCGTGCAGGGCGTCCTCCAGCGTGTGGCGGCGTGCCGGCGGGACGGTCATCGTCTCCATGGGCGCGCCCCAGGCCGCCCCGGCGGTGACCGTGCCGGAGTGGGTGCCGAAACCGACCAGCACCACCCGCTCCGGCCCGTACCGCTCCCGGGCCAGCTGGCCGATGTTGACCTCACCCGCGTCGGCCATGTCGGTGGCCCGGGCGTCACCGACATGGGTGTTGTGCGCCCAGACCACCGCCCGGGCGCCCGGGCCGTAGTGGTCCAGGAGCCGGCCGAGGGTGTCGTCCATGTGCCGGTCGCGGACGTTCCACGACTCCCGTCCGCCCCGGACCATCGCCCGGTAGTAGCGCTCGGCGCCGGCCGCCACCTCGGCGTTCTGCCACGCGCCGAAATGCTCCGGCCCGCCGGCCGCCGCCCGCTCGCGCAGCCCGGCCAGCAGCGCGACCACCTCCTCCTCGCAGCGGTGCGGGACCAGGCGGGTCGCGAGGGCGTACTGCTGGGGGTCCTCGTCGTACGGCTCGAAGCAGCGGTACGCGGCCAGCGCGGCCGGCACCTGGTCGGGGTCGTGCTCGCGCAGCCAGGTGAGGATCTCCCGGAGCGACTCCCAGAGCGAGTAGACGTCCAGGCCGTGGAAGCCGACCCGCTCGGCCTCGCCCACCCGCGCGTTGCGGTCCCGCAGCCAGCGGGTGAAGTCGGCGACCTCCTCGTTCGCCCACATCCAGGTCGGCCACCGCTCGAACGCCGCCAGGGCCGCGCGCGGGTCGGCCGGCGCCTCGGGGCGGCAGCGGACGCTGCGGTCCACCCGGTCGCAGTCGGGCCAGTCGCCCTCCACCGCGACGAACGAGAAGCCTTGCTCGTCGACGAGCCGGCGGGTGACGGCCGCCCGCCAGGTGTAGAACTCGTGCGTGCCGTGGGTGGCCTCGCCGAGCATCACCACCCGGGCGTCGCCGACCCGGTCCAGCAGCGCGTCCAGGCTGTCCGGGCCGGTCAGCGGGGTCGCCAGCGCGGCCACCTCGTCGTCGTAGCGTCCCATCCCGGCTCCGTACCCGCTGCCACTCGCGCCATGCGCTCGTGTTCGCCCTGTCCGGTGTCGTGACTCGTGTGGTCCGCGACATCGTCGCCGACGACCCGGTCGTCCGCTGGCGGTCGCTGACCTACCTGCTGGTGCGGCCGCCCACCGGAGCGGCCGTCCCCGGCCCACTGACGCACCGGCGGCCCACTCCCGGAAGCGGGCGGTTTCGGGATCCACCGTGGGGCGCCGGAGCTGGCTAGGCTGCCGGCATGGCAGACGAGGCCGTGCCGCGCGCGCCCGCCGAGCCGGCGGCCCCGTCGACCGCCGATCCCGTGGTGGCGGCGCTCCGGCAGGTGCTGGCGACGATCCCGGCGGGCTGCACCTGGCTGCTGCCGGTGCGGGCGCCGGACGGCGCGGTGGCCGACTTCCTGGTGGCCGCCGTCAGCGCGCAGGGGCGCGACGTCCACGGCCGGGGCGCCGGGCGGGTCGGTCAACCGCTCAGCACGCTGTATCCCGGCATGGTCGCCGGCCCGCTGTGGCAGGCGTACCACCAGGTGCTCGCCACCGGGGAGCCCGCCCACCTGCCCGACTTCCGGTACGCCGGCCACGGCGCGGGCGTCGTCGCCGACTCGGCCTTCGACGTGAGCGTGCACCGGGTGCTGGGCGGCCTGCTGGTCTGGTGGCAGCGGCTCGACGAGCACCGCCTCCGGCTGGCCCGCACGGAGCTGCTGGGCAGCCTGGGCTGGGCGGAGTACGACCTGGTCAGCGGTCGCAGCGAGTGGTCACCGGGGATGTACCGCATCTTCGAGCGGGACCCGGCGCTCGGGCCGATGTCCCGGGCCGACCAGGGCGCCGCGCTCCTTCCCGCCGACCAGGGCCTGCGGGAGGCCGCCTGGCAGACGCTGGACAGCGGCGCGACCTCCGACGTCACGGTGCGGTTCCGCGCGGGCGGGACCGTCAAGCACCTGCGGATCCTGTCGGACGTGGCCCGCGACGAGGGCGGCGCGCCGGTGAAGGTCTACGCGGTGGTCCAGGACGTGACCGTGCGGGAGGACTCCCGGAGCGCCATCGAGCAGCTCCACGACCAGTTGCGGACCCGGGAGACCACCGCGCTGGCCGAGCACCGCCTCGCCGGGCAGCTCCAGAACCTCATCCAACCGGTGCCCCGCGAGCCGGTCGCCCTGGCCGGCCTGGAGGTGCTGGTCGGCTACCTTCCGGCGGAGAGCGCCCTGCGGGTCGGTGGGGACTGGTACCACGCCGAGACGCTGCCGGACGGGTCGGTCGTGCTGGCGGTCGGCGACGTGGCCGGGCACGGGCTGGAGGCGGCCAGCGGCATGGCGCACCTGCGTTTCGGGCTGGTCGCCTGGCTGTCGATCGGCATCCGCGAGCCGGCGGTGCTGCTGGGGCACCTGAACCGGCTCTGCGGCCAACTGGCGATCACCGGCACCGCGGTGCTCGCCGTCTTCGACCCGGCGACCCGGCGCCTGGCCTGGGCGCGGGCCGGGCACCCGCTGCCGATGCTGTCCCGCGCGGGGGCGACCGGCGACCTCGGCCGGCCCGCCGGGATGCTGCTGGGCGCCGACCCCGCCGCCCGCTACCCGGTGGTCACCACCGAGCTGCGCGGCGACGACGTGCTGCTGCTCTACACCGACGGGCTGACGGAACGCCGCGCCGGGAGCCCCGGGGACCGGTTGGCGGAGGTGCGCTCGGCCCTGGCGGCGCTCTCCGGCCGGCCGGGGGCAGGATCCCTGGCCCGGCTGCGCGACGCCCTGCACCGGCCCAGCCCGGACGACGACACCTGCACCCTGGCCGTCCGCGTGCTGCCCTGACCGTCCGCGGAGGCCGGACGGATCAGCCGGCCGTCTCCCCGGGGTGCCGGAGCAGGTCGCCGACGCCGGTGAGCGCCAGCAGGGCGGCCACCGCCCCGGCGGCGTTGACCAGGTAGAGCCGGCCGTCCGCCGCCCGCGCCCGGTGGTGCGCCGCCACCAGCGCGTGGATGCCGGTGGAGTCGAGGAAGTCGACCGCGGCCAGGTCGACCACCACGACCGGAGCGCCGTCCACGGCGGCCAGCAGGGTGCCGGTCAGCCGTTCCCGGGCGGCCAGGTCGCACTCGCCGGCCAGCCGGACCACCGTCCGTCCCGGTTCGCGGGAGGTCCTCGCCTGGAAGGACGCCATGGACAGCCACGCTTTCTCGCCTGGAGCACCGGCCTGGTCGGCGCCATCATGTCACCTTTCGGGGCGCCGGTCGCCGGCCCGTGGTGCGCGGAGCCGCGTCGGCCGCGGCGCGCGGCGTCGACCGTCATCGACATCCGGTCGTCCCCTCCATAGACTCCGGTCTTTCTGGTACCACGAGTCCAGGGAGGACCCACGTGTCGAGCGAAACCCGACCGCACGCCGCACCACCGCTGCTGGCCCGTCTCGCCGGGGTGGCGGTGGTCTCTGCCGCGCTGGTCGCCACCGGAGGTGTCGCCGCCTCCGCGGCGCCCGTCCCGCCGGCGCCCACGAAGGGCCCGTGCGCGTACACGCCGACGCCGGACGAGCCGGCCGCCCGGCCGGTGCCGCTGCCGCCGGACCCCCGCCGCACGCCCGACCGGGGCGCCGTCCGGGTCACGTTGCGGACCAACCAGGGGCCGATCGGGTTGACCCTCGACCGCGAGCAGGCCCCGTGCACCGTGCAGAGCTTCCTGCACCTGGCCCGGCACCGGTTCTACGACCGGACGGTCTGCCACCGGCTCACCGCGTACCCGACGCTGAAGGTGCTCCAGTGCGGTGACCCGTCGGGCACCGGCGAGGGCGGGCCGGGCTACCGGTACGCCGACGAGCTGCCCACCGACCTGCCGCCCGCGCCGACCGACCCGACCGGGGTCCGCCGCCTCTACGCCCGGGGCACCCTGGCCATGGCCAACGCCGGCCCGGACACCAACGGCAGCCAGTTCTTCCTGGTGCAGTCCGACTCGGCGCTGCGCCCCAACTACACCGTCTTCGGCACGATCGACGCGGCCGGTCTGGCCACCCTGGACCGCATCGCGGCCGGCGGGATCGCCGCCACGCCCGAGGACCCGGCGCCGGTCGACGGCGCGCCGGCCCGGCCCGTGGAGATCTGCAAGGCCACCCGGGGCCGCTGAGCCGGGACCGCCCGGCCGGGTCGGCTCTGCGCCGCTCCGGCCGGGCGTCCTCGTTGCGGTCGGTCAGCGCTGGGCGCCCGCCGTGGCGGGTGCCGGCCAGCTGCCGGTGAAGACCTGCGGCGTCGTCGCGCTGCGGGCGGCGGCGAAGCCGAACAGCTGGTCGACCCGGGCGGCCTCGGCGGTGCTCGGGTACGGGTTGGTGCAGCTGGTGCCGGCGCTGCCGCCGGACATCAGGATGGCGCAGTTCCCGTTGTAGTTGTCGGGCAGGCCGAGGATGTGCCCGATCTCGTGGGTCATGATCCGCAGCGGCGAGTACTGCTGCGCCTGGTAGTAGTCGATGACGACGCGGCCGTTGCCGAGGCTCGTGCGCTGGGCGTACGAGCCGCCGCCGTAGGTGTAGTAGATCATCAGGTTCGAGCCGCACTGCGCCATGTTGATGTTGTTCGTGCGGTTGTTCCAGATCGAGGCGGCCTGGACGGCGTAGCTGGCGAACGGCCCGGCCTGGCTGGTGTTGTAGCAGACGTTGCGGACGGCGGCGGAGGCCGGCGCCACATCGACGGTGACGGTGCCCAGCGCCGCCAGTGCCGCGGTGGCGACGGTGGCGAGGAACCGGGTGACCTTGGGTAGACGCATCGCTCACTCTCCTTGTGGGACGGGGTCGAGCGGGGGACCGGCACAGCCTATATATCGGCTACCGTCAATATCAAGCATCGACGGGAATCACTTCGGCGGATTGTCCGCGCGCCGGAGCCGGTAGCCTGCGTCGATGACGCACGAGCGGGAGATCACCGAGCCGGTCGACCTGTGCCGGCCGGACGGGCGGCTGAACCCGGCGGCGGTGGGCTGGAGCCGCCGCCCGCTGCACCGGGCGAACCTGCGCGGCTGGGGCCGGGCCAAGCGGTGGGAGCACTGGGGCGTCGTCACACCGACGCACATCGTCGGCCTGGTCGCGTCGTCGCTGGACTACGCCGGCGTGCACAGCCTCTACCTGCTCGACCGCCGCACCGGGATCGAGCGGACCACCGAGGCCGTCGTCCCGCTCGCCCGCGGCGCGGTGCTCCCGCCGGTCAGCGGCGCGGGCGCGGTGCGGGCCCGTGGTGGCGGCCTGGTGGCCGAGGTCGACCAGCGGCCCGACGGCAGCACCATCCGGGCCACCGCGCCCGGCGTCGAGGTGGACCTCGTGGCGCCCCTGCCGCCGGGGCACGAGTCGCTGGGCGTGGTGGTGCCGTGGAGCACCCGGCGGTTCCAGTACACGCACAAGGACGTCGGCCGGCCGGTGCGGGGCACGCTCCGGGTGGACGGCACGGCATATCCGGTCGGCACCGAGTCGTTCGCGGTGCTCGACCACGGTCGCGGCAAGTGGCGGTACGCGGTGAGCTGGAACTGGGCCGCCGGCAGCGCACCGGGCCGGGCCATCCAGCTCGGCGGCAGGTGGACCGACGGGACCGGCGCCACCGAGAACGCCGTGTTCCTCGACGGGCGGCTGCACAAGATCGGCGCGGACCTGAGCTGGACCTACGACCGCGCCGACTGGCTGCGGCCGTGGCGCGTCACCGGCGACCGGGTGGACGTGACGTTCCACCCGTTCCACGAGCGGGTGGCGCGCACCAACCTCGGCGTGCTGGCCGGGGAGACCCACCAGTGCTTCGGGCGCTTCTCCGGGTGGGCCGCCACCGACGACGGCGAGCGGGTGGACCTCGACGGCCTGGTCGGCTGGGCGGAGGAGGCCCGCAACCGCTGGTGACGCGTGTCCCCGCCGCGCCCGGGCCGGCGCGGCGGGGATCCCGGCCGGTGCTCAGACCGGCAGCCGCCAGACCTGGTTGGCGCCGCCGAAGCAGTCCCAGATCTGCAACCGGGTGCCGTTGGCGGAGCTGTTGTCGGTGGCGTCCAGGCACCGGTTCGACTGCGGGTTGCGCAGGGTGCCGTTGGACTGCGCCTGCCAGACCTGGGCGCCGCTGCCGTTGCAGTCCCAGAGCTGCACCTTCGCCCCGTTGGCCGTGGAGCCGCTGGTCACGTCGGCGCACTTGCCCAGCGCCCGCAGGGTGCCGTCGCCGGCCACCGTCCAGCTCTGCGCGGCCGTGCCGTTGCAGGTGTAGAGCTGGATCGCGGTGCCGTTGGCGGTGCCGGCCGCGGCGACGTCGACGCACTTGCCGCCGATGCCCGTGATCGGGCCGGTCCGCCCGCTCGGCGGCGGGGTGCCGCCGCCCATGACGGTGTCGTAGATGGCGCTGACCAGCGAGGTCGCGCCGGTGGTGTCCTGGGACAGTTCCCAGTTCATCATCCCGCCGGCGTTGGCCAGCGCCCACTGGGTCTTGCGCTTCACGGTCGGCACGCCGTTGTAGCACTGCTGCGCGCCGCTCACCGTGGTGCAGTCGCGGTTGGCGTTGGCCGGGTCCATGCCGACCAGCGCCGAATAGGTGTAGTAGCCGGGCCGGCTGTAGAAGGGCACGCCGAGCACCGCCTTGGCGGCCGGCAGCCCCCGCGACTTCCAGAGGTTGACGCTGTTGATCGACCAGTCGTAGTTGGCGTGCGGGCTGCCGCCGTCGTACGCCATGATGTTCAGCCAGTCGACCGAGCCGAAGACCGCCGGCGGCACCCCGTCGACGTAGTAGCCCTCGGAGACCACGGCGGCGGTGAGCAGCTTGCCGCGGCTGTGCAGGGCGCTGCCGAGCTGCTGCATGAGCGCCGTGTAGTTGGTCGCCGAGGCGCCCGGGTCGGGATACTCCCAGTCGATGTCGACGCCGTCGAGGTTGTACTGGTTGACGAAGTTGACCACGTTGCTGACGAACGCGCCGCGGGCCCCGGAGTTGGCGGCGAGCGCCTCGAACGCCGAGTCATTGCCGTCGTTCCAGCCGCCGATGGCGATCGACACCTTGACGTTGTTGGCGTGCCCGAGCGACACCAGCGAGGAGAGCTTGCTGGGGTTCTCCACCGCGCGCAGGCTGCCGTCGTTGTTGGGCAGCACGAACGCGTAGTTGATGTGGGTGAGCTTGCCGTACTGGATGCTGTTGACGCTGCCGCTCCAGGACGGCATGTAGCCGACGCTCTTGAAGTTGTTCGGCAGGACGACCGCCTCGGCGGCGGCCGGGGTCAGCGCGAGCGTCGCCGTGGCGGCGGCGAGCGCGAGGAGGCCGGCGGCCACGGGGGAGCGGCGGCGGGGGCGCGGTGCGGACATCGAGGGCCTTCCCGGTGCAGGGGGCGCCGTGCCGCCCGGCCGGCGCTGGTCGGGGCCGGCGCGGTCGGGCGGTACGGGTCGGACAGGGGACGGTGTTCCTCGAGGTGGACCAAATATTAAAGAGTATTAACTAAGCCGTCAACGATGCCTTTCGATGAATCCGGGCGCGGCTGGTCAGCGCAGCCGGACCGGTCCGGCGTCGATCCGGACACGGAACAGGGCGTACGGCTTGCGCCGCAGGTCGGTGCCGCCCTGGTATTTCGCCTGTCGGTGCAGTTGGTTGGCGGTGACGTAGAGATAGCCGTCGGCGGCCACCGACATCGTGTCGGGCCAGAGCAGCCGCGGGTCGTGCACCACGGTCTCGAACTCACCGTCCGCCCGGCGGCGCAGCACGGCGTTGTGCTCGTAGGAGGTCAGGTAGAAGGCGCCGGAGTCGTCGGTCTCCAGGCCGTCCGAGCCGCCGCCCTTGTCGCCCTCGTCCACCACCGTGGCCGCCACCTGCTCCTCGCGCAGCGTCCGGTCCGCCAGGGCGTCCGTCGCCACGCTGTACCAGCGGCGCGAGGCGAGCGGGCAGTAGTGCAGCCGGGAGCCGTCGGCCGAGACGGCGATGCCGTCCGAGCCCATGGCGACCGGCTTCGGCGGCCCGTCGGCGGGACGCTCCAGGAACGGCCGACCCTCGACGACCGGGCGGAACGACTCCAGCGGCTCCGCCTTCGTGGACGGGTGGTCGTGCAGCCGCCGCCACGACGCGCCGGTGGCCAGGTCCACCACGACGATGCCGTTCGGCCCCGAGTCGGAGGAGTCGGTGAGGTAGGCCAGGCCGGCGTCGCCCCGGCGCAGGTCGAAGCGCACGTCGTTCAGGTAGGTCGTGGGCAGCGCCACGTCGGTCGGGAAGGTGATCACCTGCCCGACGGTGTCGGTGTCCAGGTCGACCCGGACCAGCTTCGGCCCGCCCGGCTTCGTCGGCTGGAACATCGGGCTGCCGGTGTCGACCACCCAGAGCCGGTCGGCCGGGTCCACCACGATGCTCTGCACCGAGACGAAGGCGTGCGGGTCGTCGTCCCCGGACGGGCTGTTCCAGGACTCGTCCGGGAAGGGCAGCTCCCGGCCGTCGCGCAGCTCGACGACGGTGGCCGGCACCTCGTCCCCCCACTGGGGGAAGTTCACGAAGACCCGGCCGGTGTGCGACACGCTGACCCCGGTCGGCATCGGCCCGGTGAAGGTGTGCACGAGTTCGAGGTCGCCGACCGGCTCGCCGCCCATGGGCCCGTTCATCCGCTGCTCCTGACTGTGAGGCCCCGGGCCTTCCCGGTGAGGAGGGGCGCAAACGTTCACCGCTGCCGGGGCACGGCCACGGCGGTGACCACCAGCCCGCCGGCGACCAGCCACCGGCCCTGCAGCTCACCCAGCGGCGGGCCGCCGTCGGCCCGGGTGGCGTCGACCAGAACCCGGGCCGTGAAGCGACCCGCAGCCGGGTCGACGGACAGCTCGGCGTCCTCGAAGCCGAGCCAGCGCCCGGTCAACGGGTACCACGCCTTGTAGACCGACTCCTTCGCGCTGAACAGCAGGCGGTCCCAGTGCACGGCCGGGTGGGCGGCGCGCAGCCGCGCCAGCGTCGCCGGCTCGCCCGCCGTGGTGACGACCCCGGTCACGCCGTCGGGCAGCGGCTCGTGGGGTTCGGCGTCGATGCCGAGCCCGGCCAGCGCGGTGTCCCGGGCGACCGCGGCGGCCCGGTAGCCGTCGCAGTGGGTGATGCTGCCGACCACGCCGGCCGGCCACCGCGGCTCCCGCTTCGGGCCGGGGCGGATCGGCGCCGGCGCGTACCCCAGGCGGGTCAGGGCCTCCCGGGCGCAGCGGCGGGCCGTGACGAACTCGCGGCGGCGGGCCTCCACGGCCCGGGCCAGCAGGTCCGCCTCGCCGGGGTGGGGAGCCTCGCCGGGGACGTCGGCGAACGCCTCGACCGCGACCGCCCCCGGTGGGAGCAGGGCCTCGATCACGCGGCGCCGCCGAGGATCCGCCGCATCGGCCGGGGCTCGCCACCCCGCCGGCCCCACTCGCGCGGGTAGCCCAGCGACACCTCCTCGAAGCGCACCCCGTCGTAGTGGGTGGTGCGGGGGATGTGCAGGTGCCCGTAGACCGCCACGGCGGCCCGGTGCCGCACGTGCCAGTCGGCCGTGCGGTCGGTGCCGCACCACTGGGCGAACTCCGGGTACCAGAGCACGTCGGTGGGCTGGCGGACCAGCGGCCAGTGGTTGACCAGCACGGTCGGCAGCGCCGGGTCGACGGCGGCCAGCCGCCGCTCGGTCTCGGCGATCCGCTCCCCGCACCAGGACTCCCGGTCCGGGTGCGGGTCGGGGTGCAGCAGCATCTCGTCGGTGCACACCACCCCCGCCGCGTACGCCGCGCGCAGCGACTCCTCCTTCGAGTTCGTGCCCGGGGCCCGGAACGAGTAGTCGTAGAGCAGGAACAGCGGCGCCACGGTGACCGGCCCGCCATCGCCGTGCCACACCGGATAGTCGTCCTCCGGGGTGAGCACGCCCAGATCGCGGCACATCCCCACCAGCGCGTCGTAGCGGGCCCGGCCGCGCAGGGTCACCGGGTCGGCCGGGTGGGTCCACAGCTCGTGGTTGCCGGGCACCCAGACGACCCGGGCGAACCGGTCGCGGAGCTGCCGCAACGTCCGCTCGACATCCGCGAACACCTCGCCGACGTCGCCGGCCACGATGAGCCAGTCGTCCGCCGACTCCGGCCGCAGGCCGTCCACGACCGTGCGGTTCTCGGCGTACGACACATGGAGGTCACTGACCGCGAACAACGCACCCGTCACCCAACCGATCTTGCCAGCGCCGTTCCCGGTTGGACAGCCGCGACCTGGCCGGTGTCGGGGGTCCGACCCCGGACGGTCAGGTGAGCAGGTCGGCGAACCGGTCGGTGGCGCGGAGCAGTTCCCGGGCGATGCCCGGCTCGGCCGCCGAGTGCCCGGCATCGGGCACGATCCGCAGCTCCGCCTCCGGCCACCGCCGGGCCAGGTCGTAGGCGGACACCGGCGGGCAGCACAGGTCGTAGCGGCCGTTGACGATCACGGCGGGCAGGTGGCGGATCCGGTCCACGCCGTCGAGCAGTTGCGTCTCGGTGAGGAAGCCGCCGTGCACGGCGTAGTGGGAGAGGATCCGGGCGATCGGCAGCGCCTGCTCCTCGGCGGTGAAGTGGGCGAGCACCCCCGGGTCGGGGCGCAGTGAGGAGTTGACGGCCTCCCAGCGCCCCCAGGCGGCCGCGCAGGCCCGGGCCTGCGCCTCGTCCGGCCCGTGCAGCCGCCGGTGGTACGCCGCCAGCACGTCGCCCCGCTCGGCGGCGGGGATCGGGGCGACGAACCGCTCCCACTCGTCCGGCTGGAGGTGGCGCAGGCCGCCCTGGTAGAACCAGTCCCGCTCGCTGCGCCGCAGCAGCAGCACCCCGCGCAGGATCAGCCCGGTGACCCGGTCCGGGTGGGTCTGGGCGTATGCCAGGCCCAGGGTGACCCCCCACGACCCGCCGAACACCAGCCAGCGGTCGATCCCGAGCCGTTCCCGGATCGTCTCCAGGTCGGCCACGAGGTGCCAGGTGGTGTTGCCCCGCAGCCCACCGAACGGGGTGCTGCGCCCCGCGCCGCGCTGGTCGAACAGCACGGCGCGGTAGCGCCGCGGGTCGAAGAACCGCCGTGCCGCCGGCACCAGGCCGCCGCCCGGCCCCCCGTGCAGGAACACCACGGGTACGCCGTCCGGCCGCCCCACCTCCTCCACGTGGAGCTCGTGGCCGTCACCGACGGCGATCCGGTGGGTGGCGTACGGCTCGACGGGCGGGTACAGGCGTGGCTCGGTCATGCCGGACCATCCTGCCCCCTCGGCGCGAGCCGTGCGGGGACGGTCAGCAGGCGATGCTGCTGCCCAGGTTGTCGAGCAGGGCGTCGGCGACCCAGCCGGAGACACCGGTCGTGCTGTCCCTCAGGTAGGTCCAGGTGTAGGTGGTGTGGCCGTTGGCGCTGACCCGGTCGCCGTTGGTGTAGCAGTGGAAGTCGACGCTGTGGCTGAGCTGGCCGTAGCCGAGCGAGCCGCAGGTCGTGTGCGGGCCGGTGCGGATGTTGACGTTGGTGGCGTTGAAGAGCGAGCCCAACTTGGTGTCGATGTTGGAGTGCGCGTGGCTGCACGTCGCGCTCGCCGGGCCTGCCGCGCTCACCACCGCCACACCGGTGCAGCCCAGCGTCAGCGCGACCGCCGCCGCCATCGAGGAAAGCTTCCGCATGTCGATCAACCCCCGAACGTGACAACCCCCACACGTACAGTGATCCGAATATTCGCATCTTTCACGGTCCGGGGCAAGGGCGCCTCAGCGGGCCAGCAGCGCGCGCAGCTCCTTCACCACCTCGGCCGGGGCCTCCTCGGCCATGAAGTGGCCGTACGACACCGGCACGTGGCGCAGGTCCGGGGCCCAGGCCCGCCAGCGCGCCGCCGCGTCGAAGCCGAGCGCCGCGCCCCAGTCCTGCTGGAGCACGGTCACCGGCATCCGCAGCACGGTGCCCGCCGCCCGGTCCGCCTCGTCGTGCGCGAGGTCGACGCCGGCCGAGGCCCGGTAGTCCGCCACGATCGAGGGGACCGCCGCCCGGCAGGCCCGCAGGTACGCGGCCCGCACGTCGGCGGGGATCGCGTCCGGGTCGCCGGCCCACAGGTCGAGGAAGTGGCCGAAGAAGGCGTCCGGAGCGGCGCCGATCAACTGCTCGGGCAGCCCCGGCGGCTGGGCCATGAGATAGAGGTGGAAGCCGACCGCGGCGGTGACGCCGTGCATCACCTCCCAGGTGTCGAGGGTGGGCAGCACGTCCAGCGCGGCCAGGTGGGTGACCGTCTCCGGGTGGTCCAGGCCGGCGCGGATCGCCACCAGGGCACCCCGGTCGTGCCCGGCCAGGGCGAACCGGTCGTGCCCCAGCGCCCGGGCCAGCGCCACCACGTCGGCGGCCATGGTCCGCTTGGCGTACGCCGTGCCGTCGGTGTCGGCGGGCTTGTCGCTGTCGCCGTACCCCCGCAGGTCGGGGCAGATGACCGTGTGGTCGGCGGCGAGGTCCGCGGCGACGTGCCGCCACATCAGGTGGGTCTGCGGGAAGCCGTGCAGCAGCACGACCGGGCTGCCGCTGCCGCCCACCGCGGCGTGCAGGGCGACGCCCTCGGCGACGGTGACGCGGCGCGACTCGAATCCGTTGATCATGAGACGTCCTCTCGGGTGTGCTCGGTTCCCGTCGAGCCTGCCCGGCGCCGGTCAGCGGCCGATCAGCATCGGATGAGTGCCCTGGCCGGGCCGCCGGTGCGTGCGCACCGGGCTGCCTAGAGTGGGCGGGGTGACCGACCCGCCGCGCGTACCCGGAGTGACCTTCGGGGTGCTCGGGCCGCTGGTCGCGGCCGGCGAGCGGGGGCCGGTGGCGCTGAAGGGCCCCCGGCAGCGGGCCGTGCTGGCCCGCCTGCTGGTCGCCCGGGGCCGCGTGGTGCCGGTCGACCGGCTCGTCGGCGACCTGTGGGCGGAGCCGCCGGAGGGCGCGGTCGGCGCGGTCCGCACCTTCGTGGCCGACCTGCGCCGGGCCCTGGAGCCCGACCGGCCCCCGCGGCAGCCGGCCCGGCTGCTGGTCACCGCCCCGCCCGGGTACGCGCTGGCGGCCGCCCCCGGGGCCGTCGACGCGGGCCGGTTCGAGACGGCCACCGGTGCCGCCGGGGAACTCCTCGCGGCCGGGCGGGCCGGCCCGGCGCTGGCCGCCCTGGACGGCGCGCTCGCCCTCTGGCGCGGCCCCGCCTACGCGGAGTTCGCCGCCGACCCGTGGGCGCGGGCGGAAATCGACCGGTTGGACGAGCTGCGGATGCTCGCCGTCGAGCGGCGCGCCGAGGCTCTGCTGGCCCTGGGCCGGGCCGCCGAGGCCGTCGGCGACCTGCGCGCCCAGGCCGCCGCCCAGCCGCTGCGGGAGGAGACCTGGCGGCTGCTCGCGACCGCCCTCTACCGGGCGGGCCGGCAGGGCGACGCGCTCGCCGCGCTGCGGGAGGCCCGGGCCGTGCTGGTCCGGGAGCTGGGGGTGGACCCCGGCCCCCGGCTGCGCCGGCTGGAGGCCGACGTCCTCGCCCAGGCCCCGCACCTCGACCCGGCTCCGGTCGCCGTCCCGGCCGCGCCACCGGCCGGGGGCCCGGCGGAGGAGCGGCGCCCGTTCGTGGGGCGCGAGGCCGAACTGGCGAGCCTCGTGGGGCTGGCCGGGGAGGTGGCCCGCGACTGCCGGCCCGCGCTCGCGCTGGTCTCCGGCGACGCCGGCGCGGGCAAGACCGCGTTCGTCGAGACGCTGGCCGGCCGGCTCGCCGCCGCCGGCTGGACCTGCGCCGTCGGCCGGGTGCCGGAGTACGAGGGCGCCCCGGCCGCCTGGCCGTGGACGCAGCTCGCCGCGGCCCTGCCCGACGCCGGGGAACCGCCGACCGTTCTCCCGGACGGTGGCGAGCCGGCCGTGGCCCGCTACCGGCTGCACCGGATCGCGGGCGCCCGGGTCGGCGCGGCGGCGCGGCGGGGGCCCGTGCTGCTCGTCCTCGACGACCTGCACCGGGCCGACGAGGACACCCTCGACCTGCTGACCGCGCTGTTCACCGGCCCGGAACCGGTGACCGGCCCGGTGCTGGCGGTCGGCACGTACCGGGCCACCGGGATCACCCCGGCGCTGACCGGGGCCCTGGCCCGGCTCGCGCCCACCGAACCGGTCCGCGTCTACCTGGGCGGGCTCGCTGAGGCGGAGACGGGCGACCTGGTCCGGGCCGTTGCCGGTGCGGCGGACCCGGACACCGTGCGGGCGCTGCACCGGCGCAGCGGCGGCAACCCGTTCTTCGTCCGGGAACTGGCCCGGCTGCTCGCCGCCGAGGGGGCCGCCGCGCTGGACCGCGTACCGGCCGGCGTGCGGGACGTCATCCGGCACCGCCTCGCGCAGCTGCCCGCGCCGACCCGGACGGTGCTGGCGCAGGCCGCCGTGCTCGGCCGCGACCTCGACGCCGACGTGCTGGCCGCGCTGGCCGGCGAGGAGGCCACCCTGGACGCCGTGGACCGGGCCGCGCAGGCCGGGTTCCTCACCCCCGACGGCACCCGGTTCGCCCACATCCTGGTCCGCGACACCCTCTACACCGACCTGTCGGCGCCGCGCCGGGCCCGCTGGCACGCCGCCGTCGGGTCGGTGCTCGAACGCCTCCGGCCGGACGACGTCACCGCCCTGGCCCACCACTTCGGACAGGCCCCCGGCCCGGACGCCGCGACCCGGGCCGCCCGGTACGCCACGGCCGCCGCCGTCCGGGCCGAGCGGCGCTGCCACCCCCACGAGGCGGCCCGGCTCTGGGAGCAGGCCGTCGCCGCCCACGACCGGGCCGGCGGGACCGACGTACGCGGGCGGCTGGCGGCGGTCATCGGCTGGGGCCGCGCCCTCGCCGTCACCGGCCACCTCGACCGGACCCGCCGGCTGCGGGCCGAGGCCGTCGCCACCGTCGAACGCCTCGCCGGCCCCGGACTCACCGCGGACGTGCTGGCCGCGTTCGACGTGCCGGCCGTCTGGACCCGCAACGACGACGAGGCGCTGTCCCGCCGGATCGTCGCCGCGGCCGAGGCCGCCCTCGCCGCGCTTCCCGCCGACCCGGCGTCCCGGCGCGTCCGGCTGCTCTGCACCCTCGCCCTGGAGCTGCGCGGCGACACCGGCGACCGGGGCCGGCGGGCGGCCGCCGAGGCCGAGGAGACCGCCCGCCGCCTCGACGACCCGGCCCTGCTGGCCTTCGCGCTCAACGCCCGCTTCATGCACACCTTCGACCGGGCCGGCCGGGCACCGGAACGCGCCCGCATCGGCGCCGACCTGGTCGACCTGGCGGCCCGGCACGGGCTGGTCACCTTCGAGGTGCTCGGGCACCTCGTCGCGCTCCAGGCGCACTGCGCCCTCGCCGACCTGGCCGCCGCCGACACCCACGCGGCCGCCGCCGACGGCCTCGCCGTGCGCTACGAGCTGCCCCTCGTCGGCGTCTTCACCGCCTGGTACGCCGCCCTCCGGCTGGCCGTGACGGGACGCGGCGACGAGGCCGAGGCGGCGTACCGGTCGGCGGCCGTCCGGCTCGACGCCGGGCAGATGCCCGGCATGGCCGCCGGGCTGCTGCCGTTCGCGCTGCTCTGCCTGCGGCTGTCCACCGGCGACGACCCCGGGCCGGCGCTGGCCGATGCCGCCCACGCCGGCCCGTACGCGCCGTGGGTCCGGCCGCTGGCCCTGCTCGCCGCCGGGCGCCGGGGCGAGGCCGCCGCCGCGCTGCGCGCCCTGCCGCCCTCGCCGCACGACCTGCTGCGCGAGGCCCGGCTCTGCGTCGCCGCCCGGGCCGCCCTGGCCCTCGACGACCGCCCCACCATGGCCCGGCTGCACGCCGCCCTGCTGCCGGCCGCCGGCGAGCTGGCCGGCGCCGGCAGCGGCGTGCTCACCGCGGGGCCGGTGGCCCGGTACCTCGCCGACCTGGCCGCCGCGCTCGGCTGACCACGGCGGCGAGGACGGGTCAGGCGTTGGCGGGGACCCCACCCTCCGGACCGGCCGCCGGCTCCCCGGTGACCTCCGCCTCGGGCGCGGGCCGCTGCGCGGGGGCGCGCACCGCGAACGCGTCGAAGCTCGGCCGGTCCAGGGAGGCCCGCTCCAGGAACGGCTCGGCGGTGCGCCGGTCGCCGTCGGCCGGCTCGTCCGGCTCCGGGGCGGCCTGGATGGCCGGCGCGACGGGCACGGCCACCAGGGCCGGGGCGGGCACCACCACGGGGGTGGCCTCCGCCGCCGTCGCGGCCGGACGCGGAGCCACCATCGGGTACTCGGCCGTCTCCACCCCGCCCGCGGCGGCCGCCATGACCGCCGCGGCGGCCAGGTCGGCGACCCGCTTGGCCTCCCGCTGCACCCGCGCCCGCGTCTCCTTCGCGTGCTGCTCGGCCAGGTCCGCCGCCCGGCGGGCGTCCTCCAGCCGCTTGGTCTCCGCGGTCAGGTCCCGACGCACGGCGACCAGCTGCTCCTCCAGCGCGGCGCCCTCCTGCTCCACCGTGGCGATCTCCCGGCGGGTGTGCTCCAGCTGCTGGCCGACCGTCTCCAGCTCGGCCCGGAGCTCGGTGAGCGCCTCCTGCCGCTGCTGGATCTCCTGCTGCACCGTGGCGAGCTGCTCCTGGTGCGCCGCGTTCTCCTCGTCGGCCCGCTCGCGCACCTCGGTGGCGTACTGCTGGGCCTCGGCGACCAGGGCGGCGATGTCCCGCTCGGCGGCGGTGGCCCGGTCGGCCAGCTCCTGCTCGGCCGCGGCCCGCTGCTCGTCCAGCTCCCGGGACATGGTGGCCTGCCACTGCGCCAGTTCCTGCTGGGCCTTGCTCCGGTTGGCCTGCACCTCCTGCTGGATCTGCGTGCGCGCCGCCTTCACCAGCGCCTCCGACGCGGAGCGGGCCTGCTCGACCTGCTGGGCGCTCTGCTCGGCGATCCGCTTCGCCTCCTGCTGCGCGCGGTCGTGGGCCGCCTGCCCCTCGACCCGCAGCTTCTCGGTCAGCTCCCGGATCGCGGTCAGCTCCGCCTGCGCGGCCGTGTGCCGCTCCTCGTCCGCCCGCTCCTGCTCGGCCCGGCGGGTGGACAGCTCCTCGGCCAGCTCGCGCCGCTCCCGCTCCGCCTCGTCCCGCGCGGTGGCCAGCACCTTCTCCGCCTGCCCCTGGAGGTCGGCCGCGCGCTTCGCGGCCGCCTCGGTGATCTGCCCGGCCTGCTTCTCGGCCAGGTCGAGGATCTGGTCCACCATCGGGCCCAGGTCGCGGAAGGACGCCCGGTCCACCTGCGTGGGGCGCTGGCGCAGCTCGGCGGCCTCGGTCTGCGCCCGCTGCGCCTGCGCGGTCAGCTCCCGCATCTGGGCGTACGCGCGGTCCCGGTCGGCCGTCACGGCGGTCAGCTCGCCGTCCATCTGCTCGACGTACCGGTCCACCTGGCGTTTGTCGTAGCCGCGCAGCGCCTGGTCGAACCTCGGTCGCGCGGACACGTCGTCGTGGGGTGCGAACGGTTCCTCGCCGTTGGACATGCGCCATCCTCCGTCGGTTCGCCAGCGCCAGGCCGGCGGATGACCGCCCCGCAGGGCGTGATGAGGCGCAACGGTACCGCCGTCGGCGCGCGGGTTCCGCCCCGCCCCGCCCACGATCGCGAACGCGGGTCGACTCAGACCGGGAAGTACGGATTTCCGGCGGTCAGCCGGACGGTGAAGCCGTCGGCGTCCCGGTGCAGCGTCACGTGGTTGCACGACTGGTGGCTGATCCACAGACCCAGGCCACCGGCGGCGCCGTTGCCCGCGGGCAGCAGGCCGGCGTAGGGGTCGCTGGGGCCGGGACCCCGGTCGTGCACGGTCACCACCATCCGGTCCGGTGCGCTCCACAGCCGCATCCGCACCGGCGGCACGCCGTGCCGCAGCGCGTTGCTCACCACCTCGCTGACCGACACGACCAGGTCGTCGAGGTGGTCGGCCGGGAGCTGTCCCCGGTGTGCGGCACGGACGGCGTCGCGCGCCTGGGCGGGCGTCGGGTCGTGCAGCTCGACCGCCGGCGCCGTCCGCTGCACGGGGTCGGGCAGCACGAGGCGGTGCTCGGCCAGGTAGCTCGCCGGTTCGGTGTAGACGTCGGTCGGCACGTGGCTGCCGTCCGGCAACGCCACCCGGGGATGGGTCCGCGCCACGTCCGCGAGCACCCGCGACGGCGTGGCCCGGGTGTCGTACGCGCACATGCTCCACAGCGGGAAGTCGTCGTAGGCGTGGTTGATGGCCGACTCGTAGCGGGCCCACCAGTCCCAGGTGGCCCCGAGCACGGCCGGCGGCAGCTCGCCGACGATCCGGATCTGCCGGGCGCCGTCGGCCACGTACGAGCCCAGCAGCTTCCGGTAGGAGCGGATCGCCGAGGTGGGGCGGGCGTAGACGTCCCCGCCGGGCAGGAAGGTGACCGCGGCGCCGGTGGGCAGGGCCCGGCGGACCAGCTCCGCGTTGCGCGCGCCGAAGCCGACCACGGTCGGCTCGCCGGCCTCGACCCCGCCCAGCAGGAACGGCAGCACCACGGCCAGCAGGTGCTCGTCGGAGTCGTAGAGGATCGCCTCGTGGAAGTAGCCGACGTGCCCGGCGGCCGCACCCGTCCTCACCGGACCACCTCCACCCGCACCTCGTCGAGGTCCAACAGCTCGACCAGCCGGGCCGCGGCGGAGCGCGAGGTGCGCAGCACGGCGGTGGCGTCGTGCCGGCGGGCGTGATCGCGCAGGTGCAGCAGGCTGCGGTGGTCGACGAAGCGCAGCCCGGTGGCGTCGAGCACGAGCCGGCCGTCCACCGGTCGAGGGTCGGCCCGGTCCAGCGCGGCGGCGAAGAGCCGGTGGTTGGACGGGTCCAGCTCGCCGGCGAGCTCGACGACCGCGTCGCCGCCCCCGGCGTGCAGCCGGAACAGCACCTCCGTGTTGCTCTCGGGGTGCATGCAGGCCAGCTCGGCGACCGCCGCCCCGGTCAGCTCCCGCCGGTCGTAGGCGCAGACGGCCGACATGGGGTGGCGGCGCATCCAGCGGTCGATAAGGTGCTCGTAGCGGGTGAAGGCCTCGCGCTGGGCGGGGGAGCGCACCAGCGTGGTGGCCTCGGCGAACACCCGCAGGCCGGTGTAGCCGGCGGCCAGCGCGTCACGGGTGGCCGCCGCGTACGCCCGGACCTGCTTGTCCGGGTCGACGACCTCGTCGTGGCGGTAGGCGTCCTCGACCGGGAGCAGCCGGAGCGCGCGCCGGCGCAGCGCGGCGTCGAGACCGGGAAGGCGGTCGAGCCGGCGGACCAGGGAGCCGCGGTCGCCCGGCGCGACCAGCCAGACCTGCTCGCCGGCCGCGAGGCCCGCGGCCAGGTAGGCGACCGCCCGGGCGTCCAGGGCCGCCGGGTCGTCGTAGGCCAGGCAGGCGTGACCGTACGTCGTCGACGACGCGCTCCCGCTGGTCACTCGGCCTCCCCCACGCGGACAGTCTAGGTCCATCCGGCGTCCGGTCACCTCTCGGCCGCCGCCCACCCCGGCCCGCGGGGGTCCCACCGGGCCGGGCGGGGGCGACGCTCCTATGCCGCGTCAAGTGGTTGGGGTGGGGTTTCGAGGCGTCGGTAGAGCTCTCGGGCGATGTAGCGCTTGAGGCATCGTTTGATTTC